>NZ_JBEZEY010000007.1:0-18275 GCF_040649135.1 Micromonospora sp. NPDC049047 | reverse complement strand
CGCAGCGAGCGAACCAGCAGGTACAGCAGCGTCGCGGCTCGCGCTGCTGCCGAGCGCAGCGAGGCGGCGGCGTGAGCGTCACGCCCGAAGAACGCACCGGGCTGCACGTGGCGTTCGGCGGGGGCGTCTACCCGGCCGAGGAGATCGCCCGAGGCGCCGCGTACGAGTTGTTCAGCGCCGACGAGGTGGCCGGCTTCGAGTGGGCGCCCAGGCCGGGCAGTGCCCTGCCGTGGCACCGGTTCGTGCACGTCACCGAGGTGACAGCTGTGCACGGCGTCGCGGAGCCCGCCGACGAGCCGGAGTCGCCGCTGATGATGCCCGCGCACCGGGAGCGGGGTTGGGCGTACCTGCACCAGCTCAGCCAGCAGCCGGCCGCGGCCGGTGACCCGATGCTGGCCGCGGCACGGGCGTCGGCGGTGGTCCGGCGGGGCACCCGGATGGTGAAGGTGCTCTCCGCCCAGCAGCTCGTCGGGCACCTGCGGGGCCGGTTGCCGCACGGCTTCTGTTACCGCGAGCATGACGTGGCACATCTGCGGACACCGGCGACGACGACAGTGCTGCGTACCGACGGGGAGGTCGGCAGGGACGGTCCGGAGGTGGCGTACGCGTTGCGCTGGCGGGCGTCCGACCCGGGCGACTACGACGTGCCGGTGGGCGAGGCACACCGTGGCCTGACCGCGCTGGGATCCCGGGACCGGCTCGGCGCGCCGGTGCTGGGCACCGGTTTCGTGCCGAGCAACGGTCAGCTCGTCCCGGAGTTCATCACCCGCGACTTCGCCGACCTGCCGATGCCGGCGAACGCCGCCCTGATCGCCTATCCGGCGGAGGGGGTGGAGGTGGTGCTCTACACCTACCAGGCCGAGCAGCGCGGTTGGCTGCGGATGGTGGGTCCGCAGTGGCGGCACCTGCTGGCCGGGGTGCCGGGCCTCTCGCCGGACCAGGAGTACGTGCCGAACGCCGACGTGCCGCGCGCCACCCAACTCGTCGGTTGGTACGGCGACAACGAGTACGAGGCGGTGGCGGACCTGCCCGACGGGTTCCGGGTACTGGCGATGACCCGGGCGGCCCGTTACCCGGTGAGCGCTGTGGCCCGCCGGGTCCGGTTCGCCACCTGGCGGGGCGCGGCGTGCCTGGTGCTCCGGGATGAGGCTGGCTGGTTGCGGGTGCGGCTGCGTTACCCGAACCCGGACGCGGTGGTCGCGACCGGCGCGCAGTGCCAGGAACGGGGGGTCTACGAGGCCTGGGCGCCGGGCGCCGAGGTGACCGACGACCAGGTGATGGACACCAGGTACGCGATGTGACGCCCCCCGGGCGGCAGGCTCAACTGCCGCCCGGGGTGTCGTCCGGTCAGTCGGCCAGCCGGGCCAGCTCCTCGTCGACGATCGACGGGTCGAGCTTGCGGAACACCGGCTTCGGCGCGGCCAACGGCCGACCCGCCTCGATCGGCACCGACTCCCAGCGCGCCCCGACTGTGTAGTCGCCGGTCAGCACCGGGTACGACGGGCCACCGTCCAGGTCGTCGACCTGCTCGATGACGGGCATCGGCGCGTGCACGCCGGTGCCGCCGAGCAGTTCGTGCACCTGCTGCGCGGAGTGTGGCAGGAACGGGGTGAGCAGCGTGTTGGCGTCGCTGATCACCTGGAGGGCGACGTGCAGGATGGTGCCCATCCGGGGCTTGTCCGCCTCGTCCTTGAGCTTCCACGGGGCCTGCTCGGAGAGGTACCTGTTGGCCTCGGCGACCACCTTCATCGCCTCACCGATTGCCTGCTTCTGCCGGTGTCGGCCGATCAGGTCGCCGACTCCTGCGAAGCCGGCGCGGGCCGTGGCGAGCAGCGCCTCGTCGGCCTCGGTGAGCCCGGCCGGGTCGACCGGCGGGATCGCGCCGAAGTTCTTCGCCGCCATCGAGACGCACCGGTTGACCAGGTTGCCCCAACCGGCGACCAGCTCGTCGTTGTTGCGGCGGAGGAACTCGGCCCAGGTGAAGTCGGTGTCGTTGCTCTCCGGGCCGGCGGCGGCGATGAAGTAGCGCAGCGCGTCGGCGTCGTAGCGTTCCAGGAAGTCGCGGACGTAGATGACCACCTTGCGGGACGAGGAGAACTTACGCCCCTCCATGGTCAGGTATTCGCTGGAGACGACCTCGGTGGGCAGGTTGAGCCGGCCCAGCTGGCCGGGCTCGCCGTCGCGGGAGCCCTCGCCGGAGTAGCCGGAGAGCAGGGCCGGCCAGATCACCGAGTGGAAGACGATGTTGTCCTTGCCCATGAAGTAGTAGGACCGGGCGTCCTTGCCCTCCCCGTCGGTCGACCACCACTTCCGCCACGCCTCCGGGTCGCCGGAGCGGCGGGCCCACTCGATCGAGGCGGACAGGTAGCCGATCACCGCGTCGAACCACACGTAGATCCGCTTGTCCGACCTGTCGCGCCAGCCGTCGAGCGGGATCGGCACGCCCCACTCCAGGTCACGGGTGATCGCCCGGGGCTGGAGGTCGTCGAGCAGGTTACGGGAGAACCGCAGCACGTTGGGTCGCCACCCGTCCCGGGTGTCCAGCCACTGCCGCAGCACCTCGGCCAGGGCGGGCAGGTCCAGGAAGAAGTGCTCGGTCTCGACGAACTTCGGGGTCTCCCCGTTGATCCGCGACTTCGGGTTGATCAGGTCGATCGGGTCGAGTTGGTTGCCGCAGTTGTCGCACTGGTCGCCGCGCGCGCTGTCGTATCCGCAGATCGGGCAGGTGCCCTCGATGTAGCGGTCGGGCAGGGTGCGCCCGGTGGACGGCGAGATGGCGCCCATGGTGGTCTTCGGCACGATGTAGCCGTTGCGGTACATCCCCTCGAACAGCTCCTGCACCACCGCGTAGTGGTTGCGGGTGGTGGTGCGGGTGAAGAGGTCGTAGGAGAGACCGAGGCCGTGCAGGTCCTCGACGATCACCCTGTTGTACCTGTCGGCCAGCTCGCGCGGGGTCACCCCGTCGGCGTCGGCCTGCACCTGGATGGGGGTGCCGTGCTCGTCGGTGCCGGAGACCATGAGCACGTCGTGGCCGGCCATCCGCATGTACCGGGCGAAGACGTCGGAGGGAACGCCGAAACCGGAGACGTGGCCGATGTGGCGGGGGCCGTTGGCGTACGGCCAGGCCACTGCCGCGAGAACGTGACTCATGAGCAGCAAGCCTAGTGACCCGTCCGGCGCGCCCGCGAACCAATAGGGGGTGCCGGGCCGACGGACCGGGCCGACCACCCCGGCCTTTGGTCCGATTTGTCGCCGACACGCGGTTCAACTGCCTGGTACGCCCTCCCGAGCGGTGTGCAATGAACCTCGTGACTGGCAGACGAGCGGCGCGGGACCACGAGGACCCTTCCACCGGCCCGACGGTGGGCGGCGACCCCGAACCGGCCGTATCCCGCGGTGGCGGGGTCGCGCCCCAGCCCCGGCCGGTGCCCGCCGTCGACCCGGGTGCCGCGCCGCGACCGAGCCCAGCGCCCCGGCCGGGCCCCGCCCCCCGATCGGGTCCAGCCCCCCGACCGGGCCCCGCCGCCGACCCGCAACCGGCACGGCGGCCCGCGCCCGGCGGACGGGCCGCCGAGGCGGGGCGCGACGACCCCGCGAATCTCGCCGCCACACCGGTCCGGCCCACGCCGGCCGCACCGACGCCCAGCCCGGTCCGGCCGGCCCCGGCCGCACCGACGCCCAGCCCGGCCCGGCCCGCCCCGCCGGTCCCGCCGACTGGCGCGGAGGCCGTCGAGGTCGAGCCGACCACCGGGGCGCCGGTGGACGCGGTGCCGAGCCGGGTGCCCGTCCGGCAACAGAACAGCCGGCAAGGAGGTCGCCGGCCCGGGGACGACCAACCGGAGGACGACGGCGCTTTCTGGGCACCCATCGAGCAGGTGCACTGGGACGGCACCCCGGTCCGGGCGGACCCGTCGGCGGAGCGCGACCGCTACGCACGCCCGGCGCGGCGTCGCGCGAGCCGGGCCGTCCCGCCGGATCCACTGCCCGGGCTCGCCGCGCTTGTGACGTTGACCCTGGTCACCGCCTTCTTCGCCTGGGTCAGCGCCGGCCCGTTCTGGTTGGCGGTCGGGCACGCGCGGGTGGGCACTGTGGTGATCGCCGAGTGCGCCGGCGGCGGGCTCACCCTGCGGTGTCGGGGGATCTTCACGGCGCAGGACGGACGGTTCATCGCGCACGGGGTGCGGGTCAGCGGCGTACCCGCCGGAGCGGAGGCGACCGGCACACCGTTACCGGCCCGGATGACCGGCCGGGACGGCGGCACCGCGTACGCGGACACCGGACTGGTCCGGCACCTGCGCTGGCTGCCCGGCCTGCTGGTGGTGCTTGGTTGCACCGCCGCCATCGTCAGGTGCACCGGGTCGGCCCGGCTGCCCGGCCGCCGGCACCGTCGCTGGGCCGTGGCCCTCGCCGTCACCGGCCCGGTGCTGATCACCGTCGGTTTCCTGGCCGCCGCCTGGTGAAACCGCCGTCCGGCACGGCCGGGTGCCTCGGTCAGCTGTGCACGATCGTGTAGACGTCCCGGCGGCGCAGCGCGTACTCGGTGGCGACGTCGGTGATGGCGTCGCGGCGGGACCGGCCGGCGGCCTCCCGTTCGGCAACCGCCGCACGCAGGGTGTCGTCGTCGGGGCGTTCCCGGGTTGTGACCGGCGCTCCGGCCACGACCAGGGTGATCTCACCGCGCGGGTCGCCCTCGGCCGCCCACCGGGCCAGCTCGCCGAGCGGGCGGCGGAGCACCTCCTCGTAGGTCTTTGTGAGCTCGCGGCAGAGCGCGGCGGGCCGATCCGCGCCGAACGTGTCGGCCAGGTCGGTGAGCGCCGCGCCGATCCGGTGCGGGGCTTCGAAGAAGACAAGCGTGCGCTCCTCGGCGGCGAGGGCGCGCAGCCGTGATCGGCGGGAGCCGGGGGTGCGGGGCAGGAAGCCCTCGAAGCAGAACCGGTCGCAGGGCAGCCCGGACACCGCCAGTGCGGTGGTGACGGCGCTCGGCCCGGGCGCGACGGTGATCGGCGCCCCGACCTCCAAGGCGGCCCGGACCAGCCGGTAGCCGGGGTCGGAGACGCTCGGCATCCCCCCGTCGGTGACGAGTGCCACCACGTAGCCGCCGAGGATGACCTCGACCAGCTCGGGGGTACGCCGCTCCTCGTTGCCCTCGAAGTAGGAGACGATGCGACCGCCGACGGTGATGTCGAGATCGCGGGCCAGCCGGGTGAGCCGGCGAGTGTCCTCGGCCGCGACCACGTCGGCGCTGCTCAGCACCTCCCGAAAGCGGGCCGAGGCGTCGGCGGGGTTGCCGAGCGGGGCACCGAGCAGGATCAGGCGCCCAGCTTCGGACATTTCACCCACGAATTCGTCTCCTTCATCGACAGCGAGTACCGGTATCGGGGACGACGGGCGCCACCGGGCACCTTGGCAGCCTACGATCGCCGGGTGACGAGTGCGTCGACTGCGCAGAGCCCCAGCGCCGATCCTGCCAAGATGGTCGCGGTGCCGGACGAGCCCAGCCCCCACCAGGAGCCGCCGGCACCGGCTGCCGATTCCGGCGGCGTGCCCGCCCAGATCCGGCGACGGTTCGCCACCATCGACACCCAGGCGGACCGGTTCTCCTGGGCGGCCACCGCGGTGGTCGTGGCCATCGCGGCGATCCTGCGCTTCGTCTGGCTGTCCGGCATCAAGGGCAAGATCTTCGACGAGACGTACTACGCCAAGGACGGCTACGGGCTGATCTCCCGTGGCGTGGAGTGGAACTACAAGGACAACGGCCCGTCGTACGTCGTGCACCCACCGCTCGGCAAGTGGCTGATCGGCCTCGGCGAGTGGGCCTTCGGCTATCAGGACGCCGACTCGAAGGTCTCGGTCCCCGGGCACCTGATGACCACCGCGCCGGAGTTCGGCTGGCGGTTCTCGGCGGCCGTGATCGGCACGCTGTCGGTGTTGCTGCTGGTCCGCATCGGTCGACGGATGTTCCGCTCGACGGTGCTCGGCTGCGCCGCCGGCCTGCTGCTCGCCCTGGACGGCTTCCACCTGGTGCTGTCCCGGGCAGCGCTGCTCGACATCTTCCTGCTCTTCTTCGTGCTCGCCGCGTTCGGCGCGTTGGTGCTCGATCGGGACGCCCGCCGTCGCCGCTGGGGGCGGGCGCTCGACGACGGGCTCGACCCGACCCAGCCGGGCCGTGCCGGCCGACCGCCCACCGGTTGGCGCAACTGGCCGTGGTGGCGGTTGGCAGCCGGCGTGCTGATCGGCTGCGCCTGCGCGGTGAAGTGGAGCGCCCTGTACTTCGTCCCGGCCTTCGCGCTGCTTGTCCTCTTCTGGGAGGTCGGCGTACGCCGCTCGGCGGGGGTCCGCCGGCCCTGGCGGAACGCCCTGGTCGAGGAGTTGCCCTGGCTGGTGCTGGCCGGCGTGCTCATGGTCGGCACCTATCTCGCCACCTGGTCGGGCTGGCTGATCACCGACGACGGCTACTACCGGCTCGCCTCGGCGTACCCGGCCGCCCCGCTCAGCGACCGCCCGGTGATCGGCCCGCTGATCAACCTCTTCGAGTACCACCGGGCGGCGTACGGCTTCCACGCCCAGCTCGACGACGCGCACAAATACCAGTCGTGGCCGTGGCAGTGGCTGCTGCTCGGCCGACCGGTGGCGTTCCACTGGTCCGGTGACGTCGCCTGCGGCGCACCGACCTGCGCCTCCGAGATCCTCCTGCTGGGCACCCCGCTGCTCTGGTGGTCGTTCCTGCCCGCCTTGGCGGCGCTGGCCTGGCTGGGCCTGGCCCGTCGCGACTGGCGGGCCGGCGCGATCCTGCTCACCGTGGCCGCCGGGCTGCTGCCGTGGTTCTGGTTCGCCCTCGACGGCCGGACGATGTTCTCGTTCTACGCCGCGCCGGCGTTGCCCTTCCTGGTGCTGGCCGTGGTGTACGTGCTGGGCGTGCTGATCGCGCCCGCCGGTGGTGAGGTGGGTACGGTGGCGCCGCTGGTGCCCGGCGATCCGAGTTACGAACGCCGACTGGTGGGCAGCGTCGCGGCCGGGGCGTACGTGCTGCTGGTGGGGATCTGCTTCGCGTACTTTTATCCGATCTTCGTCGGCAAGAGCATCCCGTATGCGGACTGGTTGTCCCGGATGTGGCTCGACGGCCGGTGGATATAAGCACCGACAGGCGACGCGCCGCACAGCGCGACGGAGAAGGGCCCGCACGCCGAAGCGTGCGGGCCCTTCTGACAAAGACGCGCGCCCCGATCGCCTGCCACGGGGGAAGCGGGCGATTGGGGCGCGCATCAAGAGCTTAACCACCGCGCACCACCGGCACAACGGGTCGACTTAAGTCAGATTTCCGACCGATAGCGGCCAAGCCGATATTTGCCATCGAACAGTTGACCTAGGGTGAGCCGGCGTGGACCCAACCCGCGACGCCGAGCGGTAGGCGACGCCCGTCGACGCGGCCGGGGACGGCCCTACTGGAAAGTGCACCAACCCAAGTGATCATCCAAAGTGGATCTCACTACACTGCGGGCCGTGATCAACTTCAAACGATCGGCGGCTGTCCTGCTCGGACTGTTGGCGACCACCGCGCTGACCGGGCCGGTCCCCGCACGGGCCGGCGAGGAGCAGGTGCCCGAACCGCCCCGGGTTGAACTCGTCCTCGATGTCAGCGGCTCGATGCGCGCCGCCGACATCGACGGACGCAGCCGGATCTCGGTGGCCCAGCAGGCCTTCAACGAGGTCGTGGACGCACTGCCGGAGGACACCCAGCTCGGCATCCGGGTGCTCGGCGCCACCTACCGCGGCAAGGACAAGAAGGTCGGCTGCCAGGACACCCAGCAGATCGTGCCGGTCGGGCCGGTGGACCGCTCCGCGGCGAAGGCCGCGGTGGCGACGCTGCGGCCGACCGGGTTCACGCCGGTCGGCCTCGCCCTGCGCTCGGCAGCGCAGGACCTGGGCACCGGGGCCACCACCAGACGGATCGTGCTGATCACCGACGGGGAGGACACCTGCGCACCGCCGGACCCGTGCGAGGTGGCCCGCGAACTGGCCGCCCAGGGCACCAGCCTGGTCGTCGACACCCTCGGCCTGGCCCCTGACGAGAAGGTCCGGCGGCAACTGCTCTGCATCGCCAGCGCGACCGGCGGCACCTACACCGCCGCCCAGAGCGCCGAGGAGCTGACCGGCCGGATCAAGCAGCTCGTCGAGCGCGCCGCCGACACCAACACCCGGGCACCGACGGTCGTCGGTGGCGCGAACGCCTGCGCGGCGGCGCCACTACTCGCCCCCGGCGTCTACGCCGACCGGGAGGCGTTCTCCGAGCACCGCTACTACCGGGTGCCGGTACGCCCCGGGCAGGAGCTTCGGGCCTCGGTGAGCATGGCGCTGGACCGGGCGGTCAACCGGGACTACGGGGTGCTGCTGCGGGCCACCGCGGCGGACGGCCGTGAGCTGGTCCGCGGCGCGGACGCCGGCAGCGGGCGAGCCGACGTGCTCTCCGCCGGGCTGCGCTGGTCCGCCACCGCCGACGACGAGGACGCCGCGAAGACCGACGAGAGCGCCGCCCCGGTCGTCGAACCCACCACCGTCTGCCTGGTGGTGAGCAACTCGTTCGCTCCGCGTCCCGGCACCGCGGCGACTCCGGGCCTGCCCGTGGAGTTGACCATCGACGTGGTCGCCGCCACGCCCGCGCCGAACGGTCCGGACCTCGGCCGGGGTTGGGTCCTGCTCGCCCTGCTCACCATCGTCGGGCTGCTCGCCGGCCTGCTCGCTGGCCTGCTCACCCGCTGGTGGGTCGCCACCTGGAGGGAGAACTGATGGGTACCGCACTGATGCGTTCGCTGGCGGCACTGCTTACCGCCGGCGGGGCCGCGCTCCTCCCTGCCCCGGCCGCCGCCGCGCCGACCCCCTCCCCCGGGGCCACCCCGGTGAACCGGGCCGGCACGTCGTTCCTCAGCGCCACCCCGATCACCGCCGGGCAACCCGTGCGGGTGGACGCCTCGATCGGCGACCACCTGTACTGGTCGTTCCCGGCGACCGCCGGCCAGGTACAGGAGATCAGCGCCACCGTCACCTTCCCGAAGGGACGCAGCGGCGCGTCCACCTGGACGGTCGACGTCTTCGACGGGCTACGTCGACGTCAGGCCTGCACGGCGGGGGCGCAGACCCCGACCGTGGACGCCGCGGCGACGAGCGTGGCGCTCGGCTGCACACTGCGCGAGGTGCGACAGTGGGCCGAGCCCTGGTCGGCCGACCCGCTGCCCGGCTCGTACGTGGTCCGGCTCTCCGTGATCGACCTGCCGGAGCCGGATCTGGGCGCGCCGATCGACGTGGACCTGCTGGTCGGCACCATCGCCGATCGGGGCGCCTCGGCCGACGACGGTGAGTTGGCCGCACCACTGGTGCCGAACACCGAGGCGGGCACGGTGCTCAACGCCGTACCCCCGGTGGACCCGGATGCCGACGACGAGAGTGACCCGCTCGGGGGCTGGTTGCCGGATCTCGGCTCGCGTTGGGTCTGGACCGGCATCGGCGGCGTGCTCGCCGCGGTGGCCGGCGTGGTGGGTTTCGCGGTGACCCGGCGGCCCAGGCGGCGCTGAGGCGTCCGGCCGCGCTGGTGGCCTCCGCCCGACGGCGGGGCCACCAGCGGGTCAGCCGCGCCGCGGGCCGCGGGGCAGCCAGCCGATGAACCGGTCCTGAAGCGACATCACCGGGGCGGTACGCAGATCCTCGGCGGCGGCGGCGAGGCAGGAGCCCAGATAGACGCTGAGCATTGCCCGGTCACTGCCGTACTCGGCGAGCAACCGGCTGCGCTTCGTCGCGCACGGCCACTCGTCACCGCAGGAGCCGCAGCTCCAGCAGGGGGTTTTCGGGGCGTGATCATCGGCCCGCGTCCCCGCCCGTTCGGCACCATCGGTCATCGCACGTCCTTCCAATGTCCACGGGACTGACCGGCGGCAGCGCCCGGCCAAGGTTCGATGGTGGTCCCCCCGGAGCCATCAGAGAGGGCGATACGCGGCCCTCCGGTGTTACATCCTTGCGGTACCTTCTCCGGTTGTGGGAGTCGGAAATTTGACTGTCGGCCCGATGCGCCATTCCTACCAACAGGTAGGCCAGCGCGATGTATGACCTACTGCCGTCGACCGTCGCGGTGGCCGTCGCTGGGCCGAACGACTGGGTGGGCGAGCTGCTCGCCGCCGAGCAGGCGTGCCTCAGCGACCAGGCCGTGGAGTCCCGTCGCCGGGATTTCACCGCCGGGCGGGTCTGCGCCCGCCGGGCACTCACCGCGCTCGGCCTGCCACCGACCGCCGTGCCGGCCGCCGCCGACCGGGCTCCGGTCTGGCCGGCCGGGGTGGTCGGCACCATCACCCACACCGCCGGCTACTGCGCCGCCGCCGCGGCGCACACAAGCGACATCCGGTCCGTCGGCATGGACGCCGAGCAGCACCGGGAGATCAGTCCTGGGGTACGCCGACTCGTGCTGCTGCCCGAGGAGGAGGCCGACTGCGCGCGGCTGCCCGACGACATCTACTGGCCGATCGTGCTGTTCAGTGCGAAGGAGACCGTCTACAAGGTCTGGCATCCGGTCGTCGGGACCTGGTTGGATTTCCTCGACGCCCGGCTCGACATCGATCCGGACGCGGGCACGTTCACCGCCCGGATCGCACCGGCCCGGCTGCACGAGGCGGGGGTCGACGACCCGCCGGCATCGATCACGGGCCGTTTCGCGGTGGCCGACGGGTTGGTCCGCACCGCCGCCGTGCTGTCCCTTCACTGACCGCAACCGGCGCGGCATCCTCCGGCACGACGACCGAGCCATCGGCCACGCACGGTAGCGTCGATGGAGTTCTCGCACCGCAGGTACCGAGGCGTCAAGGAGTACGGTGACCCACCCCCAGCCCCCTGTCGGGCCGCACCATTCCCAGCAGTCGAACGCCGCGCCGCCGAGCCGTCCGTTCGCGGCGACACCGCAGCCACCGTTCTCGGGGGCCGCGTACCCGACAGCTGGCGGCGGATTCCCGGCGACGGCCATGCCGGGTCATCCGCTCGTCGCGCCGGCGACGGCCCGGACGAACGCCGCCAAG
The DNA here is from genome assembly GCF_040649135.1 of Micromonospora sp. NPDC049047. Taxonomy (NCBI): domain Bacteria; kingdom Bacillati; phylum Actinomycetota; class Actinomycetes; order Micromonosporales; family Micromonosporaceae; genus Micromonospora; species Micromonospora sp. NPDC049047. The sequence continues at coordinate 7,224 of NZ_JBEZEY010000007.1, read as the reverse complement.
ACGAGCGCCGTGATCGTCGCGGTCAGCGCGGCGGTGCTCACCCTGCTCTGCTGCGCGGGCGGCATCGTGGCGGTCGTCATCGGCACCAACCGGCCCGACCACGCCACTGCCAACGCGATCGGGACCACCGGCTCCCGGAGGTCGTAACGCCAGGCGCACGGGCGTGAAGCGGGCGAGCATCCATTCCGGATGCTCGCCCGCTCCAGTTGTCGGCAGGTGCCGTCGCCGGTCGGCTCAGCAGCCCGTCCAGCGCACCGGGGTGAGTCGCTCACCGTTGCGGAACCCGACGATCGTGCCGGTGTCGGAGATGGAACGTGCGCCGATGCCCACCTCGTCGCTGCCGCCCGGCAGCACCCGGGAGGTCGCGCCGCGCACGACGCGGTCAGCGCCCACCACTACGCCCTTGGCGTTGACGTCCTCCAACAACGGCGACTGCGGGTCGAGCGTCGTGTACGAGCCGTCCCGGAGGTTCCAGCGCACCGGCACCCAGATGCTGTCCGGCAGGTCGACATGGCCGATCGCCCAGTGACCGGCAGCTGCGCTGACATAGGACATCTGCGCGCCGGGGACCGTGAGTGCGTCGTACCGGCCGTTCGGCCGGCGGACCCAGCTGGTCCAGTACCCGAAGTCACCGGCGCTACCGACGATGGTCCCGTTCGCGGTGATCCCTTCCGGCCGGGCATTGGCCGGGGCGTCGAGCACCTCGACCGTGCCCGGCCGAGCGGCCGGCCAGCGCAGCACGAAGTACTCGTCGGTGACGACGTCCGTACCGAAACCGACGATGTCGCCGGCCTTGTTGATGGCGGTGACGGAGATGCCCGTGGTGGACGGCACCACAGGCAGTTGCTCGACCTTGCCGTTGCGGTACCGCCACGGCTGGCCGTTGACGCCCTCACCCCAGCCGTTGCCGATCACGACGCCGTCGGCGTTGACGTCGGCAGGGGTCGCCATGCTCGGCGCCTCGACCTCGGTGAGCCGATCCCCGTCCCAGAACAGCAGCAGGTACTGGTTGCCGTCCTCGGTCTCGCGCAGTCCGTCGCCGGCGATGAAGCGGCCGGACGGGTCGATGACGCTCGCGCCGGCCCGGTAGGTGTCGGTCGGGTACGGCAGCGTGCTGATCTTGCAGGTGCCGAGGGCGGCGGCCCTGGGCGCGGCGGTCGCCGGTGACGAGGCAGCGACGCCGAGGACGGTGGCCAGCAGTCCGGCGGCGCTGATGCCGGCCAACGTCCGTCGAGTGGTGTGAGTCATTTCTTCTCCCCGTGTGAGCCCGGCTGGTCCCGGGCGCCGATTACTACCTGTGCCACGCCCGAACGGGAGGCACGGTTGCAGCCTGTCGGGGAGACGACAGCAGCCCTGTCGGCCTACCGTGCCCACTGTTGAGTCGTGGCGACGACCGGCCCGCCGGTGCGTACCGATTCTTCGACGGCGAGGCTGATCAGGTGGTCCTGACACGCCTCGGCCAGCGGGTACGGCGCTGGGCCCGCGTCGCGCGCCCAGGCACCGGTACGGGCGAGGAGGTCCGCCACCGCGATGTCGTCGTCGGACATCCCACTGCCGACGAACGGATTGCGGTAGACGACGACGCCGTCAAAGCTGATGTGCTTCAGGTCCAGCCCTTCCAGGTTCAGGTCGAGCCCGGTCTGGCGACGCACCAGGGACGACTCCACAGGTGTCTCCGGGTCGACCAGGCGGACCACCCGGTCGTCCACCAGCTCACCGAGTGACCCCCGGACCACCAGTCGGCGGGTGCGCAGCGGATTCCACCACTGGTTGTCGGTGAAGTCGTACAGGCCCATCCGCCCGTCGAAATCGATTGTCGCGAGGGTGGTGGTGAGCTGCTCCGGGGTGCTGTCGCCCCGCCAACCGGCCGGCGACAGCGGGTTCGCCAGCGGTGCGACGAAGGCCCGCGCGCTGACCTCGGCGGTGTCGAAGCCGACGCCGAGCAGACCACGGATCAGCGAGACGGCGTGGTAGAGGTGCGTCGAGGAGAGCTGGACCGAGGTCGGCTCGCCGAGCACCCCGGCGCGGACCAACCCCAGCCGGGCCGCGTGCCCCGGCATCAGCAGGTACTGCTCGGCGACCTGCACCAGACCGCTGCCGCCGACGTCGGCCCAGAGCGACCGCAACCCCGCCAGGTCCGGGGCGGGCGGCGTTTCGGCGAGCACCGGCACGCCGGCCGCGACCAGCTCCCTTGTCGCGTCCGGCGTCACCGGCCAGGGGACCGACACGATGACGAAGTCCGGTCGCTCGTGGGCGAGCAGGTCGGTGGTCGTGCGGAAGGTCGGCACGCCCCATTCGGCCGTCACCACGGCACCACGCGATTCGGTACGGGTGACCACGCCGGTCACCTGGAACCGCTCCGGCAGGAGGCGAGCCAGGCGGAGGAAGAACTCGCCCCGCCAGCCACTGCCGACGATACCGAACCGGGTCTGGGCCGCCGCTGTCATCTGGGCTCCTCTCGTCGAAACCCGGATGCTAACCGCCCGGCCTCGACCGCCCGCCGGATTGCGGCCGTACGGGCGACTGGTGACTGACGCTCCCCTTTGTACGAACTGTCGCAGCGGTCGAACATGACAATCGATGCGTGGCGTAATGAGCTGACAGTGACCGCCGGGCAACCGTCCGCGCGGTTGTCTCGTACCAGAGAGGAACGGGGATGCAAGGATCCTGGCGTAAGGCGGCGCTCGCAGCCGCCCTGTCCATCATTGGTGTGTCGGGTGGGTTGGTCCTGGCGGCACCTGCGCAGGCGCAGACAGTGGAGTCCGGATCGGTCTCCTTCAGCGGCGATCCCGGTGACTACATCACCGGTGGCGACTCCTATTCATACTCCACCGACGCCGGCGACCAACTCACCACGTACGGCTCGGTCGACAACAGCCGCGTGACGGTGAGCATCGACGGCTACAACGGCGACTGGTGGTCTCTGAGCCTCGACGCGCCCGGCACCGCGGCGTTGGCCCCGGGCACCTACCAGGCCGCGACCCGCTACCCGTTCAACGGGGCCGGCCCCGGCCTCGACCTGTCCGGCAACGGGCGGGGCTGCAACCAACTGACCGGCAGCTTCACGGTCATCAACGCGGTGTTCGGTCCGAACGGCTACGTGCAGACCTTCGACGCCACCTACGAGCAGCACTGTGAGGGCGGCACGGCGGCCGCCCGCGGCGAGGTGCACATCGCCAACCCGGCACCGCCCGAGCGGCTGGCACTCGAACTCGCCGTGGCGACCGACGGCATCGCCCACCGGGTGAACGGCAACGCGGTCCTGCACGGCACGGTGAGCTGCAACCTGCCCAGCGCGGTGACGCTTGACGGCAATGTCACCCAGATCGTCAGGAAGGTGCTCGTTCGCGGCAGCTTCTCCACCCTGGTGAACTGCACCCCGGGCAGCCCGACCCCGTGGACGGCCGCGGCCGTCCCGGGCGGCACCACCCCGTTCGCCAAGGGCCTGGCCGAGGCCATCACCCTGGCCCGCGGCTACGACGCCGAATACGACGAGTACGTCAGGGTGGACAACACCACGACGGTGAAGCTCACCCGGTCCTGACCGGTCGACGCCTGGCGGCCGGCCACGGGCCGGCCGCCAGGCGCTACGGTTGCCGGGTCCACGACGGGAGCACCACTACTACCGGTCCTGCCTCGACCCGATCAGGTTTTGTGTGGGCACCTTCCACAGGCCACTCGGGAGCGAAGTACACCGACACCTTGATCCAACTCGCCACCAGGAACCTCTTCGCGGCGCCCAGGGTGACGTCTCCGGACGAGGTCCCGGTGCGCACCGTGCCGCCCCGGACCGCGGCGATGTTCACCAAGCCCATGTCAGCCCTGCGCGAGCAGCCACTCGTGCACGGCCAGGGCTGTGGTGTCCGAATGGTCCTCGAGCATCGAAAAGTGGTTGCCCGGGACGTCGATCAGCGCGTGCTCCAGCTCCCAGGACCCCTCCAGCAGCAGCGACGTGCCGTCGGACTCCTCGATCGCGTACGGGTCGCGGGCGCGGACGAACAGCGTGGGCGCCGCCGTGTGCTCCGGCTTCCATTCCCGGAAGATCCGGGTGTAACCGCCCATCGCGGTGAGCCGGTAGTCGTCGACGACGGTGTACGCGCCGTCGCGCTCCAGCATCCCCCGCGTCATCGCGGTCAGCGCCGGCCCGGCCCCGCCGCAGGGGTAGGTGTCCAACAGCACCACCGCCGCTGGCCGTACGCCGCGGGACTCCAGTTCGCGGGCGACGATGTTGGCCACCCAGCCTCCGGCAGAACGGCCCAGCAGCGCGAACTCCTGCCCGTCAGCCACCGCCAGCACCGCGTCGGCCTGAACCTGGGCCAGCGCGACCAGCGAGGCGGGCAGCAGTTCGCCGTCGTCGAAGCCGGGCTGCGGCAATGCCGTCACGCCGCGGACGTCGAGCAGGGTGGCGGCGAAGCGGGCGTACTCGTGCGCGCCGGAGACCGCACTGAACGCCGGGAAGCAGATCAGCGTCGGCGTGGCCGGACCCCGGGCCAGGCGCACCGGCGCCGGTCTGCGGTCCAGCCGCACGGGTTCGGTGAAGGCCTTCCGCAGCATGGAGGCGACCATGAGCAGCTGGGCACCGTCTTGGATGCGCCCGGCCAGGCAGGCGTCCTTGAACAGCGCGGTAATACTGCCCGGCGCCGCCAGGGCCGCGGGCGCGGCTGAAGGTCCGGTCAGTGGTGCCGCTTGCAGCCGCGCGGTGATCTCGGAGGCGAGCGCGGCGGCGGTCGGGAAGGCGAAGACCATCGTCGGAGGCAGGTCCAGCCCGGTCGCCGCCTTCATCCGGCTGCGCAGCTCCACGGCGGTGAGCGAGTCGAAGCCCAGCTCCTGGAACTCCCGGTCGGCGGGGACGCCGTGGGCCGAGGGCAGGGCCAGCACGAGTGCCGCTTCGGCGCGTACCCGGTCCAGCACGGCGGCGTGCCAGGCGTCGGCGGGCAGGCCCGCCAGGCGCTGGCGCAGGCTGTCGTCGGACGCGAGCGCCGTCGCGGTCCCCATGCGGCGCCGCGCTGGGACCAGACCGTGCAGGATCGGCGGGGTACGCTCCGCCGCTAGCTGCTGAGGCTGCAACCCCATCGGGATGAGCAGCCGCGCGTCGCCCGCCAGCGCAGCGTCCAGGAGAGCCAGTCCCTCGGCCGCCGACAGCGGGCGCACCCCGGAACGGGCCAGTCGCGACCGGTCGGCCACGCTCAGCCCTTCCGTGATCCCGCCCGACTGGTCCCACAGCCCCCACGCCAGCGACAGCGCGGGCAGCCCGAGTGAGCCGCGCAGCAGCGCCAGACCGTCCAGATAGGCGTTGGCGGCGGCATAGCTCGCCTGGCCCGGGTTGCCGAGCACCCCGGCGGCCGACGAGAACAGCACGAACATGCGCAGGTCCAGCCCTGCGGTCAGCTCGTGCAGCGTTCCGGCGGCACCCGCCTTCGGACCCCACACGCCCGCCAGGCGCTGCGGCGTGAGCGCGGTGACCATGCCGTCGTCGAGCACTCCCGCCGCGTGCACCACCCCGATCAGCCGATGCCGCGGGTCGACCGTGGCCAGCACGCCGGCCAGCTCGGCCGGGTCGGCCACGTCCGCAGCCAGCACCTTGACCGTCGCCGCCCCGGCCTCGCGCAGCTCGGCGAGCAGCTCCGGCACGCCCGGAGCGGCCCCGCCCCGTCGCGACACCAGCAGCAGATTCCGTACGCCATGCCGGGCCACCAGGTGCCGCGCGGCGAGCGCGCCGAGGCCGCTCGTACCGCCGGTGACCAGGACCGTGCCGTCGGTCAGGTCCGGCGCGGAGACCGGCTCGGCCTCGGCGGGCGCCGATCGGACCACGCGCGGCATCAGCCAGCCGCCGTCCCGCCAGGCCAACTGCGGTTCCGGCCCCACCGCGGCGGCCAGGTCGACCGGCGCGCCGTCGGGGACGTCGACGAGGACCAGCCGACCCGGATGTTCCGCCTGCGCCGATCGGACCAGGCCCCACACCGCCGCCATCGCGGGGCGTACCGGCTCGCCGGGAATGGCGGCGACCGCGCCAGAGGTCACGACGAGCAACTGCCGGGCCGGGTCGGTGTCGTCGGCCACCCACCACTGCACCTCGCCGAGCACCTCCGCGAGCAGCGACAGCGGCCCGTCGGCCGGCTCGGTGACCCGCAGGACCTGCGGGGACGCGGCGCTCGGGGCGGTGGCGACGGGCGCCGCGAGCCAGTCCAGGGCATACATGGACCGGGACGAGTCGCCGAGCTGCTGGGCAGTAACCGGGCGCCCCGCGAGGGAGGCGACTGTGGCGACCGGATTGCCGGCCGCGTCGGCGAGTTGCAGGGACAGCGACGCGGGAGTGGGACGCGTGAGACGCACCCGAACCGAGGTTGCGCCGACCGCCTGGACCGCCACGTCCTGCCAGGCGAACGGCAGGATCGTCGCGCCGGAGCCGCCGGTCATCAGCAGCGGGTGCAGACAGGCGTCAAACAGAGCTGGATGCAGCGCGAACCGCTCGGCGCCACCCTCGGGCAGCACCACCTCGGCGAAGACCTCCTCGCCGCGCCGCCAGACCCGCCGTACGCCCTGGAACGCGGGACCATAGGCGTAGCCGTGCGCGGCCAGGGCTGCATAGGCGTCGTCGACGTCCACCGGCTCCGCCCTTGCCGGCGGCCAGACCGCCATCTCCGCATCGGACCGCACCGGGCTGCCGCTCGACACTCGGCCCGAGGCGTGGCGAGGCCACCCAGTGTCGTCACCGGAGTAGACGGCGACCGGCCGGTCGCCCGAGCCGTCGTCGGCGCCCACGATGACCCGGATCTGCACGGCAGCGGTTTCGGGCAGGACCAGGGGTGCTTCGATAGTGAGTTCGCGCAACGTGGAGCAGCCGACATGGTCTCCCGCGGTGATCGCGAGCTCGACCAACGCGGTGCCGGGCACAATAGTCTGGCCGAGCACAACATGATCGGAAAGCCACGGCGACGCCGCCGTCGACAGACGACCGGTACAGACCACACCAGAGTCGTCGGGCAGCACCACGACCGCGCCCAGCAGCGGGTGGTCTGCGGCGGTCAACCCGGCGCCGGTCAAGTCGGCACCGCCGCCACTGTCGCGCAGCCAGTAGCTTTCCCGCTGGAACGCGTAGGTGGGCAGGTCGACGTGCTCGGCGGCCGGGCCATAGAACGCGTTCCAGTCGAGGTCGACTCCCGCGACCGCCGCCCGCGCTACCGCCGTGACCAACGCATCTACCTCACCCGCATCCTGCCCCAC
>NZ_JBEZEY010000006.1:0-349258 GCF_040649135.1 Micromonospora sp. NPDC049047 | reverse complement strand
CTCTGCGCCCACCACCACCGACACCTCCACCACAGCGACTGGGCCGTGCAACTCAGCGGCGACGGTCAGCCCGAATTCATCCCACCGGCCTGGCTAGACCCCGAACAACTCCCCCGCCGCAACCACTACCACCGGCGAACGTGACCACACCGAGACAGCCAATCACTCCGATCAGGCGGCCGTTCATCTCGACAGCTCGTGGCCGAACGCTGCCTGTGCAGTGAGCTGACGAGGGGTGCCGTGGGTGCAGTCTGGGCGGAACGTGGGCCGAGCCGCATGGCTTCAGCGCGACCAGACGGAACGTGGGCCGAGCCGCATGGCTTCAGCGCGACCAGACGGAACGTGGGCCGAGCCGCATGGCTTCAGCGCGACCGGACGGACCGTGGGCCGAGCCGCATGGCTTCAGCGCGCCCGGGCATGGCACGGCGAGCAAGGCTGCGGCTCGGCAAGCAAGACCCTCGTCCCGGCAGGCAAGACCCCGGCACGGCAGGCAATACCCCGACCCGGCAAGCAACGTCCCCGCCCGGCAGGCAAGGCCCTGGCCCGGCAAGCGACGTCCCCGGCTCGGCAAGCAAAGAGTCCGCTTACGTGCGAAAGGTCGCGCACAGCGACACGACGCACCCTGCGGATTCCGCCGCCGCAGGGCCTGTCAGCTCTGCGAGGTCGTCGTTGCTCTGCCCGTAGTCGATCTCCAACTCGGGCCGCCGAACCCTCCAAACGCCGAACCCACGCCCAGGTTCCCGCAGTAGTCGACGCCGAACCGTGACGGCTGGGTCTATGACCGAATCGGCTCTCCGCCGCCTCCAAGACCATCGAGCACGCTCGGCGCGGGTCCTGCGATCCTCAGCACCGCAGCAGCCTCGGCAACGCCCATGCTCCCTCCGGTCGCTGTCACCTGACCAGCAGATTCAGGCCGACCTGGCCGACCTGGCAGGAGCCGAGCCCAGCCGACCTGGCAGGAGCCGAGCCCAGCCGACCTGCCAGAAGCCGAGCCCAGCCGACCTGCCAGAAGCCGAGCCCAGCCGACCTGCCGGAAGCCGAGCCCAGCTTTCCTGCCGGGAGCCGACGGTGCGCTCTCAGAGGTCGGTGACGCGGATGCCGGCGTGCGCCTTGTAGCGCTTGTTGATCGCGATCAGATTGGCGGTGAACGCCTCGATCTGGTGGGCGTTGCGCAACCGGCCCGCGTAGATGCCGCGCATCCCGGGGATCCGGGCGGCGAGCGCCCCGACAACGTCGACGAGCTCCCGGTCTTCGGTGCAGATCAGCACGTCGAGGTCGATCCGGTCGACCTCGGGGTCGGCCAGCAGCGGGGCGCTCACATGGTTGAACGCCGCGCAGACGCGGGAGTCGGGCAGCAGCGCGGCGGCCTGCTGGACGGCACTGCCCTCGGCGACGGTGAGCGCGTACGGGCCCTGCTTGTCGAAGCCCAGCGGGTTGACACAGTCGATGACGATCGTTCCGGCGAGCGGTTCGGCGAGCGCGGCAACGGTGGCGGCATGCCCGTCCCACGGCACCGCGATGATCACGACGTCGCTGCGCCGGGCCACCTCGTCGTTGGCGGCACCGGTGATGTTGACGTCGGCCGGCATCCGGGGCAGCGCGGCGATCTCGGCGGCGGACTCGGCGGCCCGCTCCGCCGACCGGGAGCCGATCAGCACCGTCTGCCCCGCCCGGGCGAGCCGGTAGGCGAGGCCACGACCCTGGTCGCCGGTGCCGCCGATGATGCCGACCGTCAGCCCGGACACGTCGGGCAGCGTGCTCGCGTCGTATGCCATGCGCTCATCCTCGCAAACCGCACGGTCCGTCAGCAGCGGCAGCCGCTGTGACAATGCCCGCTGCCCGGGACGCCGCCCCCGGGCGACCTCGCCGCGCGGCAGTTCAGGCCAGCTCGAACAGCACCGTACGGGCGGCCGGGTCGGCGGTGACCAGCCGGACCCGGACCCGCTCACCGAGCGGCAGCGCGCCGAGGCAGCGGGAACGGACCGGTGGGGCGTCCAGGGCCACCGTTCCGCCAGGCGGGCGGGGCCTGGACTTGCCGTTGGGCGGCGCGTCGACATCGAGGACTGCCGCGTCGAAGGTCTCCCCCACCCGGTCCGCCAGCAGCACCGCCTCGGCCAGCTCGACGGCACCCCGGGCGGCGGCCGAGGCGCTCCGGTCGGTGCTGGCCATCACCTCCGGCAACCGGGGCAGCGCCGCGCGCGCCCAGTCGGGCACGTCCCGGCCCGCGTGCAGGGCCAGGCAGACCTCGGTGGCGTACCGGTCTGCCAGGCGTCGCAACGGCGCCGTGACGTGGGCGTACGCGGCGGCGACGCCCCCGTGCTCCGGCTGCTCCGGCCGGGTGCCGTCGAAAGCGGTGTACGCCGCGCCGCGCATCAGCTCGGCTGCCTGGTCGATGAAGGCGGCGGCGCGTGGTTGCGCGGCGTCCAGGCTGGCGATCACCTCGCCGGGGCCGGCGCCGTCCGGCCAGTGCACGCCCAGCGGCGCGGCGGCCGCCCGCAGCCGCTGCACCGCCTCCGGTTTCGGGGCGGGCATGGTCCGCAGCAGGCCGATCCCACCGGCCAGCATGATGTCGGCGGCGGCCATGCCGGTCAGCAGGGAGATCTGCGCGTTGTACTCCTCCATCGGCACCGGCCCCCGCAGCACCAACCGCCAGCCGTCACCGTCGGGCTCCACGTCCTGCTCGGGCAGGGGCAGGTTGATGGCACCACGACGCAGCCCCCGGGCGGTCAGTCGGTCGCCGATCTCGGGCAGCAGCGCGATGGGCTCGGGCAGCCGCCCAGCGTCGGCCGCGGCCTGCACCCCGGTGTAGTCGAGTTTGGCTCGGCTGCGCACCAGGGCGCGTTCCAGCTCGACGGCCACTGTGCCGCCGTCGGCGTCGAGGTCGATGGTCCACACCACGGCCGCCCGGTCATCGTCGGGCAGCAGGCTGGCCGCGCCCTCACTGAGCGTCAGCGGGTGCAGCGGCACGTGCCCGTCGGGCAGGTAGACCGTCTGCCCGCGCCGCCACGTCTCCTCCTCCAGCGCGCCGCCCGGGTGGACGTGCGCGGCCACGTCGGCGATCGCGTACCGCACCCGGTAGCCGCCGCCCGGGCGGCGGCTGAGGTGCATCGCCTGGTCCAGGTCGCGCGAGCTGGCCGGGTCGACCGTGACGAACGGTACGTCGGTGCGATCGACGGACGGCCGTGGTGGCGCGGCGGCGGCCGCGTCGGCCTCCCCTTGGGCGGCCGCCGGGAAGCCCTCGGGCAGGCCGAGCTCGCGGCGCAGCGCGCCGAAGTCGATGCGGGGCGCGAGTACGCGTCGGATGACCACGGGTCAATCCTGACAGCGTCGTCGGTGATCCGCTTCCGGTGACCGGCCGAGATCTCCGCCGAACCGCCCCCGGCCCACTCGCCGAGCCACGCCGCCGACGCCGGCCGCCGCAGGCCCGCCGCAAACCACGCCAGCGCACGCCGTTGACGCCGGCCACCGCAAGCCCGCCGCAAGCCACGCCAGCGCACGCCGTTGACGCCGGCCACCGCAAGCCCGCCGCAAACCACGCCAACGCACGCCGCCGACGCCGATCACCGCAAGCCCGCCGCAAGCCCGCCGCAAACCACGCCAACGCACGCCACCTCGCGACGGCGTGGTGGTCCGCCACGGCGGCTCGGTCGAACGAGCCGGTGCGGTCCACCGCAACGGCCCCGGCGGGCCGTCGAACGAGCCTGTCGTGGCCCGCCGCAACCACGGCGGCAGACCGTCGAACGAGCCGGCGCCGGGCCGCGAAGACCGTCGAACGAGTCGGTGCCGGGCCGAGGCGGCCCTGCGCTCAGCCGGTCGCCTTCCGGGCGGTGCTGCGCGTACCCCGGGGGGCGGTGGCCCGGGCGGCGACCGGGCGGGCCGGCGACTTGCGGGCGGTCACCTTGCGGGCCGGCGCCTTGGCCGCTGTGGTCTTCTTCGCCGGGGCCTTCTTCGCCGCCGCCTTGCGGGCGGTGGTCGACGACGTGCCGGTCGCCTTCGCGGCCGGCGCCTTCTTCGCCGCGGCCTTGCGGGCGCCGACGCTCGGGCGGGTGGAAGCGGTCTTCTTCGCCGGAGCCTTCTTCGCTGGAGCCTTCTTGGCTGGAGCCTTCTTGGCGGCGGTCTTCTTCACGGCGGACGCCTTGGTCGCGGCCTTGCGGGCGGGCGCCTTCGCCGCTGCGGTGGTCCGCTTCGCCGCCGACGCCGTCGTCTTCTTCGCGGCGCTCGTGGTCTTCTTCGCGGCGCTCGTGGTCTTCTTCGCGGCGCTTGTCGTCTTCTTCGCCGTGGCCGCGGTGGTCTTGGCCGCTGTGGTCTTCTTCGCGGGGGCCTTCTTCGCCGCCACCTTGCGGGTGGCGGTCGAGGTCTTCGCCGGGGCCTTCCTGGCCGCGACGCTGGTCTTCGTCGCGGTCTTCTTCGCCGGGGCCTTCTTCGCCGCCGTGGTGGTCTTCGTGCCCGGGGCCTTCTTCGCCGCCGTGGTGGTCTTCGTAGCCGGGGCCTTCTTCGCCGGGGCACGTCCCGCGCCGCCGGCGGCTTTGCGCGCCGGGGCCTTGGCCGCCGCCGCACTCGCTGTGGACTTGCGCACCGGGGTGGTCCGGCTCGCCGCCGTGTTGCGCTCCGCCGCGGCGGTCTTCTTCGCGGTGGTGCGGCGGGCGGTCGGGCGGGTGGTGGCCTGCTGTGCTTCGGCCATCGTGGTTCCCTCCTTGGGGACGTGCTCTCGCGTGCGTCCTCGCGGAGCACGAACTGCCTCGGCGCGGGCCGTCCCGCGCCGCCTATTTGTCCTCCCCGGCCCAACGAGCGTCCTCGGCATCCCACGCCTCGTTGCGCTCCTGCACGCGTTGCAGGGCGTTCTCCGCGTCGGCCGCCGAGTTGTACGGGCCGAGAACGTGCTTCGCCGGACACACGTCGGCGTCCGTCTCGACCCGGTGATGCCGGGTGCACCAGTAGAACTGCCCACCACGTTCGCTGTCGCTCATGGGAATCACTGTGCACCGCGAACCGGCAGGCCGCCACCGGATCGCACAAGTCGCCGACCCTCTCCACAGTAGATATGCATGGGGCCCGTGGGGCCCGAACAGCGAAATAGGGTCCGGACGATCGGTCAGTTCCCGCGAACACCGGGCTGGGGCAGGATCTGCGCTCGTGATCAACACGGTGGCCGGCACGGAGGCGTGTCCGGAGTGCGGGGCGACTACGGCATCGGTACGCGAGGCGCTGCCCTGGTGTCCGCGCTGCGAGTGGCGACTGGACGCCTACGACCCGCAACGGCGCCAACGCGAATTCGGTTGGAGCTGGATCGACAGGTGGACCTACCGAGTGGCGTTCCGGGCGACCGGGCGGCAGTTCACCCAGCTGGTCGGACGCCCGTTGGGCACCAACGGATCGGGTACGGCGCGGGCGCTCACCGTGGCAGCCTCGTTGCTCCTGGTCGCCGCGGTGCTCGCGCTCGCGGTCGTCGGCGGGTGGCTGGTGGTGGCGTTTCCGTTTCCCCACCTGGCGATCGTGCCCGGGGTGGCGATGGTCGGGCTCGCGATCGCGTTGCGGCCCCGGTTCGGTCGACTCGACCCGGAGCTGGAGGTGCTCACCCGCGACCGGGCGCCGGAGCTGTTCGGCCTGATCGACGAGGTGGCCACGGCGATCGGGGCACCGGTGCCGGACGTGGTGGGCGTGAGTGACGCCATCAACGCGTACGCCGGCCAGGTCGGTTTGCGACGCCGGAAGGTGCTCAGTCTCGGGCTCCCGATGTGGGGCTCGCTTCCCGCCGGCGCACGGGTGGCGCTGCTCGGGCACGAGCTTGGCCACTTCGTCAACGGTGACCCGCGTCGAGGTCTGCTCACCCAGCCGGCGTTCGACATGCTCGCCTCGGCCGCCGACCTGTTCCGGCCGGTGCAGACCGTCGTCGGCCGGGGTCTGCTGGAGATGATCGGCGACGCCCTGGGCCGCGCGTTCCAGTGGGTGGTGTCCCGGGTGTTGTTCGTCGCGCACCTGCTGTTGGTGGCTGTGGCGTTGCGGGACAGCCAACGAGCCGAGTATCTCGCCGACGAACTCGCCGCCCGGGCTGCCGGCACTACCGCGGCGACCGACCTGCTGGACACCCTGCTCGCCGCCGAGTCGATGGCGCTCGCGGTACGCCGGGAGACCCAGGCGGGGCACGGCCCGGACCGTTGGCGTGCCGCGCTCGCCGAGTCCCGCGCGGCCAACCCGGACCGGCTGCCGTTGCTGCGGCAGTTGTCGGTCCGCGACGAGGCGTCGCTGTTCGCCTTCCATCCGCCCACCGGACTGCGCCACCGGATGCTGGCGGCACGCACCTGGCAGGAGCCCGCGGTGGTGCTCACCCCCGGCCGGATGGAGCGGATCGACGCGGAGCTGGCAAGGGATTACGACCGTTTCCGCCGTACCGTCACGTGGGCGGGCTGACCAGCGCGACGGCTGGTCGTGCGGTCGCGCCTATGATCGCCGGGTGGCGATACCTGACTACATCGTGCGGATGCGCAAGCACGTCGGTCACGACCTGCTCTGGCTGCCGAGTGTCAGCGCCGTCGTCCGCAACGACGCCGGTGAGCTGCTGCTCGGCCAGCGCGCCGACGACGGCCGCTGGTCGGTGATCAGCGGGTTCGTCGAGCCGGGCGAGCAGCCGGCCACCGCGCTGGTCCGGGAGGTCCGCGAGGAGACGGGTCTGGACGTCGCGCCGCTGCGGATGTCCAGCGCCGTCTCGCACCCGCACACGTACCCCAACGGGGACCGGTGCGAATACCTGAACCTGGGCTTCCTGTGCCGGGTGGTTGCCGGCACCGCGCGCGTCAACGACGACGAGTCGCTCGCCGTGCGGTGGTTCCCGTTGGACCGGCTGCCCGAGCTGGACAAGCACGCCCTGCTTGTCATCGCCTACGCGCTGCGCGACAACCAGTCGGCCGGCTACCTGGAGCCGACCATGACGTGGGACGACGTGCCCGATTGAGCCGCGCGGATCAGACCGACGACGGCTTCGGTATCGGAGCCGGCGCAAGGGCGACCGGCGCGGAGGGCCCGGACCGCGCCGCCCGGATGGCGTACGCGAGCGCGTACGGCGTGCAGGCCAGGTAGAGCATGGGTTCCAAGGGCACCCGGTTGCTGATGATTCCGAAGATCTCCCATGGAATAGTGGGTCGGGGTAGGCCGATGTTCCAGTCTGTCCAGGCGGCGAGGAGCCACAGCGGCGCGGAGATCCGGTCGATGTTGTCCACTGGCGTCAGACCGATGACCGGGCCAGCGCGATCGCCCGCCGAAATCGCGTCGACGACAGCGAGAATCACCGCGAGGTCGGCGGCGGCGAGTGCGCCGAGGACGCCAACCCACCAGGCCGCATGGAGTCGCCCCCGGGCGGCGAGGCTCGCGGCGGCCCAGAGGACCAGCGTCAGACCGGCCACCCAGAGCAGCAGACCGGGCAGGGTGGCGGCCAGCTCGTCCGGCTGGAGGACGTACAGGAACACGACGGCCGCCACCCCGATGGGGAGCACCACGCCGAACGCGATGCGCAGCGGACCGTCGAGGGCGTTGTGGCGGGCCCACCGCGCGGCGAGCACCGCGAGCAGCAGCGCCAACCCGAGGGTGAGTGTCGTCCAGATCCGCTGCTGCGCCTGGTCCGACCGGAGTTCGGACGTCAACCACCGCTGGGTCGGGTACAGGGCGAACGCGGTGACGAGCACGATCCCGACGCAGGCGAGCGGGGACAGCAGCAACGCGGCGACGGTGCGGCCGACCCGACCGCGTACCAGGTTGCGGTCGACGAGCGGGGCGCCGGCGCGACTGACGGCCAGGCTCGCCGCGAAGCCGAGCATCGTCGTCCGGTTACCGCTCTCGGCGAGCACGTGCAGCTCGGCAGCCCACTCGCGGCGCAGGTCGGCACGGACCTCGGCCGGCCAGCGGCGTACGGCCAGCTCCAGCAGCAGCTCGGCGGCCCGGCGGGTCACCACGCTGGCGCCCCGGTCGGCTCGGTGCCGCCCCACGAGGGGCGCGGGTCGGGGATCGCGGCGCGCAGGTCGGCGAGCGCCTGCCGGGCCTGCGTCACCCCGACGGCGGTCAGCAGGTAGTAGCGGCGGGCCGGCCGACCGGCCGCTACGGGATCGATCGCCTCCCAGTCGGCGACCAGCCAGCCGGCCGCGCTCAGCCGGTGCAGCACCGGGTAGAGCGTGCCGCTGGGCAGGCCGGTCAGTCGCATCAGGTCCAGGCCGTAGCGCTGCGCGGCGGGCTCGGCGAGCAGCGCCGCGAGCACCTTCGCGACCGGGATGGTGATCCGCATCCGACCACTCTATCGGAACTCTACATAGGGTGGGGCCGGGTTGACAGATGCGTCGTCGACCCGGCCCCACCTGTCAGGACGTGACCCGCTCCACCGGGATCCACAGCTCGGCGTCCGCCTCGGTGCCGTCCGCGGACACCCGGACGCGGGAGATCTCCGGTCCAGGTCGGCTGCGGTACGGGTTGGCCGGAAACCACATGGTGAACACGTCACGCCACAGGTGCTGCACCGTCTGCGGGAACGCCCCGGAGGTGGTGAACACCGCCCACGTGCCGGCCTGCACCGGCAACGCGTCCAGGTCCCCCGGGGGCACGGCGCCGGTCACCACCCCGTGCCAGTAGTCCAACTCGGCGCCCTCCTCCCGGCTGTCGGCGAGGTTGTCGCTGACGTTGACGATCCCTGCCGGTTCCTGATCGGAGAGCGCCTCGATCCGGGCGGTCGTCTCCCGGTCCACGCTCCGGACGAAGGCGACGATCGCCGGGTTCATCCCCTCGTGCACCAGTGGGACCCGGGCCTTGCGCCCCACCAGCGCGAACGCGTCCTTGTTGACGATTCGGTACTCCATGCTGCCGCTCCCTTCGACGGTGAGTCGGAAGGACATCCGGGGCTGGGCACGCAGCGCTGCCCCCGTACGCCGAGCTTCTCCGGGCCCCACGCCGTGCACGGCCTGGAACGCCCGGGCGAACGCCTCAGCGGAGCCATAGCCGTAGCGCACCGCGACGTCGAGCAACGTCCGCTCCCCCGCCAGCACGTCCGCCCCGGCGACGGTGAGCCGACGCCGCCGGATGTACTCCGACAGCGGCATGCCGGCCAGCGCGGAGAACAGCCGCCGGAAGTGGTACTCCGACGTCAGCGCGATCCGCGCCAGGTCGGCCACCTCGATCTGCTGGTCGAGGTGCCGCTCGATGTGCGCCATGGCCTCGTTGAGCCGTTCCAGCACCCGGATCTCCTTCCCTGTCGAGCACCGACGCTAGGCGGCAGGGCCGGTGGTCCACCCGACATGCGATGCCCGCATCGGTCGGGTCAGCCGGAACCGATCGTCGTGTCGTAGCCTGGCGGACTTTGCTTCTCGAGGAGGTTGACGTGGCCGAGTATCCGCAGGACGTCGTGCAGCGCTTCCACGGCACCCCCGAACAGGTGGACGCCGGCCTGGTGGGCGACCCGCCACGGACGTGGGCCTCGGTCGTCATCGAGGAGTACGACCCGGCCTGGGCGTTGCGGTTCGTCATCCTCCGCACGTCGATCGTCGAGGCGCTGGGCGACCTGGCCCTCGATGTGGAGCACGTGGGGTCCACTGCGGTGCCGGGGCTGGCGGCCAAGCCGATCATCGACGTCGACCTCACCGTCGAGGACACCGCGCAGGAGTCTGGCTACCTCCCCGCGCTGGAGCGGCTCGGCTACCGGCTCGTCCTGCGGGAGCCCTGGTGGCACGGGCACCGGATGCTGCTCAGCCCCGCCGAGGACGTCAACCTGCACGTCTGGCCCCGGGGCGCGCCGGAACCCGTCCGGCACCGGCTCTTGCGCGACTGGCTGCGCTCGCACCCGCACGACCGGGAGCTCTACGCCGCGACCAAGCGGCGCCTCGCGCAGGAGACCGCGCACCGCCCCCGCGACTACAGCCTGGCGAAGAACGAGGTCATCGACGAGATCTACGCGCGCATCTTCGCCGCCTGACGATCCCGCCGCTAGCGGGGTGTCTGCTGCATGATCCAGGTGGGTACCGGTTCCGACAGCGAACCCACCACCTCCCAGCCGGCGCGGCGGTACAGCTCGACGTTGCCCGGGTTGCTGGTCTCCAGGATCGCCGGCAGGCCGTCGGCGGCGGCGCGAGCCAGCCCGGCCCGCATGACGGCGCGACCCCAACCGCGTCCGGCGCTGTCGGGGTGGGTGCCCAGGACACCGAGATACCAGAACGGGTACGTCGGCAGGGCGGCGTGCACGATGTCGTCGTAGCCCTGCACCCGGGCCAGCACGTCGGCCGGGTAGGGAGTTTCCTCCGGCGACCCGGGCCCGGCGGCCGGCGCGGCGGTTGCGTGTTGCCCGGCCGGCGGGTCCCAGAGGGCTACCGACGCGCCGCCACCGATCGTCCAGATCGACGACAGGTGCACCCGCTTGTCGAAGAGGTTCCCGAAGAAGGTGCCGGCGTAGCGCGGGTAGGTCTCGTCGTCGGGAAACAGACACCGCAGGATGGGATCCTTGACGAACGCGGCGACAAGTGAACCGACCACCGCATCGCGGTCGGCTGGGGTGGCGACGGTGATCTCAGGCGCTGTCACAGCAGCCGACACTAGCCGGAAAAAGCGCCTCGATCCGGTCCGCACCGTCGATCTGCGGCTCAGCCGAAGGTGAAGGCGTACGCCTCGGCGCCGGGCTCGTCGAACGTGATCTCCAGGGTCCGTTCCCGGACCGCGCCGTCCTGGCGGACGAGCTGGTAGAGCCGTCCGTCCTGGAGGACCCCGTTGCCGGCCTCGTCGACGTCGACGCCGTGCGACGGGCCGGGCGGCTCACCGTCGAGGAGCACCCGGAACGGGATCGGCCGTCCCGCCCCGGGGGCCAGCACGAGATGCGCGTCGCGGGCGTGGAAGCGGAAGGCGATGCCGCCGCCAGCCCGGTCGAGCGCGACGCTCTCCGACCCGATCGTCCACTCCCCCGCCAGGGCCCACTGGTTGAGCCCCAGGCTCTCCGGACGGTAGTAGGCGCGGCGCTCGTCGAGCGCGGCGCTGTTCGGCGACGCGAAGTGTTCGCCGCGCCGGAAGCCGAGGTACGTCTCGGGCGTCCGCAGGTTCGCCCAGTCGGCCTCCGCCTCCGGGCCGAGCCCCCGCACGGGTACGGGGTCGCGCTCGATGCCGAGCAGTTGCTGGAGAGCCTGTTCGGACTGCTCGTAGCTCCCCTCGCCGAAGTGTTCGTCCCGGATGACCCCGTCGGTGTCGACGAAGTACAGCGCCGGCCAGTACTGGTTGTCGAAGGCCCGCCAGATCGCGTAGTCGTTGTCGACAGCGACCGGGTAGTCGATCGAACGCGCGGCGACCGCCCGGCGCACCCGGTCGACCTCGTGCTCGAACGAGAACTCCGGCGTGTGCACCCCGACGACGACCAGCCCGTCGTCGCGGTACGCCTGTGACCAGGCCCGGACGTACGGCTCCTGGCGCAGCCAGTTGATGCAGGTGAGCGTCCAGAAGTTCACCAGGACGACGCGCCCGCGCAGGTCGGCGGGGTCGAGTGGCTCGGAGTTGAGCCACTCGACCGCCCCGTCGAGCGGGGGCAAATGCGCACGCCCGAACATGGCCATCTAGCGCAGCGACCGGAAGGCGGTGCGAAGCTCCTCGGAGAAGATCTTCGGCTGTTCCCAGGCCGCGAAGTGCCCGCCCTTGTCGAGCTTGTTGAAGTAGATGAGGTTGGGGTACGCCTGCTCGGCCCAGCTCTGCGGCGCCTCGTACAGTTCGTCGGGAAAGACGCTCACGGCGACCGGGATGGTCACGCCCTTGGCGGCGAAGAACGACAGCTTGTTCTCCGCGTACAGCCGGGACGCGGAAATCGCGGTGTTGGTCAGCCAGTAGAGCGAGATGTTGTCCAGGATGTCGTCGCGGGTGAGCCCCGCCTTGGCCCCGTCGAAGACCTGCGCGATCAGCGCCAGGCTCTTCGCGTCGTGGTCGAGGAGAAAGGACGCCAGGCCGACCGGAGAGTCCGCCAATCCGGTGAGCGTCTGTGGCCGCGTCGCCATCATGAGGGCGTACGCGACGTGCTTCCAGACGTAGTTGACTTCTTCGGCGGCGCGCATCTCGTCGGCGGACAGACCGGACGGCAGCGAGCCCATTGCGTTGTTCGCGCCGGTGGTGTCGCCCTGGAACAACATGTCGATCTCGGGTGGGACCGCACCGGGCATGTTCGTGTGGATGCCGAGCAGCTCCGGAGGCGCCTGTAGGCCCATCTGGTCCACGATGACCGCGCCCCAGTCGCCGCCCTGGGCGACGAACCGCGAGTAGCCGAGACGTTTCATCAGCTCGGTCCAGGCGGTCGCGATCTTCTCCGGGTTCCAGCCCGGCTCGGTCGGCTTGCCGGAGAAACCGTGGCCCGGCAACGACGGGATCACCAGGTGGAAGGCGTCCGACGCGCTGCCGCCGTGCGCTGTGGGATCGGTGAGCGGTTCGATGATCTTCAGTTGCTCGATCACCGACCCGGGCCACCCGTGGGTGACGATCAGCGGCAACGCGTCCTCGTGCTTCGAGCGCACGTGGATGAAGTGGATGTCGACGCCGTCGATTGTGGTCATGAACTGCGGTACCGAATTCAGTCGCGCCTCGACCTGGCGCCAGTCGTACTCGTTCTCCCAGTAGCGGGCGACGGCCTGAATCGTCGCGAGCGGCACGCCCTGGGACTGGTCGTTCACCGTTTCCTTGTCCGGCCAGCGGGTGGCTGCGATGCGTCGTTTCAGGTCGTCAAGGTCCGCCTGAGGAATGTCGACCGAGAAGGGCCGGATCTCCGTGGTGCCGGGGCGAGTCTTGGCCTTGACAGCCATGCGTGTTCCTCTCCGTCTGGGTTTGCGCCTGGTGAGGGGAATCCTGCGGTGCGGGCTCTGCCCGGACTTGTGTGCCAATTCGAGATGGGCACGCCGCCGCCATATCTCGGAGCCTAGAACGCCGTACCGGTTGCCCGTGGCGATACGAGCAGCCCTCTCAGCTGTCAGGTCCGGGGGCGGTGACGGCGTGTTCGGCGGCCCGGCTGACCTGCTCCCAACCCGCCCAGGTGTCCATCCGTCGGCGGGAGATGTCGAACGCCAGGTCGTACACCATGCTGCCGAGCAGCAGTCGCAGCGGCGGGTCGTCGCTGTCGACCAGGCGCAGCAACGCCTCGGCGGCCAGCCGGGGTTCGCTGTCGATCGACCCCTCCGCCCACTGTCGTTCCAGTTCGGCTCGCAGCGGCGCGTACGCGTCCATCGGAGTGCTGGCGGTCAGGCCGCTATAGAGGTCGGTCCAGTATCCGCCCGGCTGCACGATGCTGACTGTGATGTCGAAGGCCGCCGCCTCCATCGCCAACGCCTCACTCATGCCTTCCAGGGCGAATTTGCTCGCGCTGTAGAGGCCGGTGCTCGGAAAACCGCCGAGCGCGGCGATGCTCGAAATCTGCACGATGTGGCCGGACCGTTGGGCGCGCAGCTGTGGCAGCACGGCCTGGCTGACCCACAGTGCGCCGAAGAAATTGACATCGAACTGGGCTCGCGCCTGCGCCTCGGTGAACTCTTCGACCATTCCCATGGACAGGGTGCCGGCGTTGTTGACGACGATGTCGAGCCGTCCGAAGTGCGCGACGGCGGTGTTCACGGCGGCGAGGACCGCCGCCCGGTCGGTCACGTCGAGGGTCAGGGCCAGCACCTGGTCGGCGTACTTCTCGTCGAAGTCGTCCTGGGTGACGGTCCGGGCGGCGGCGACCACCCGGTCTCCCCGGTCGAGCGCGGCGTCGGCGAAGGCGCGGCCCAGGCCGCGGCTGGCGCCGGTGATGAACCAGGTACGCATGGCGTTCTCCATCCGATAAGCGAGACGAGACGGTCCGTCTCGTCATGGTGGAGAGAGTGGGCCGGGCCACCCTCACCGTCAAGACGAGACGGTTCGTCTCGCTTGCTGATATCGTGCTGCCCCATGACGCCCAACACGGCCCGCCGGCGAGAGACGTCCCGGCGTGCCATCCTCACCGCGGCCTTCGACCTGCTCCAGGAGATCGGGTACGCGAAGGTGAGCATCGAGGGCATCGCCGCGCGCGCCGGCGTCGGCAAACAGACCATCTACCGCTGGTGGCCGTCCAAGGGCGCTGTCATCTTCGACGCCTTCCTCATGCTCAGCGAGGCCACCGAGGGTGGGCCACCGACTTTGCCGGACACCGGCGACCTGGCCGCCGACCTGACAGTGGTGCTACGCGCCACTGTCGAGGAGATGAACGACCCCCGGTACGAGCAACCGATGCGCGCCCTGGCCACCGAGATCGCGCTCGACCCCGAGCTGGCCACGGCGTACGCCGAACGCCTGGACGGCCCGTTGAAGGAGGCCAAACGGCAGCGCCTGCGCAGCGCCCAGCAGTCCGGCCAGATCGCCGAGGACATCGACCTCGACGTGGCGGTGGACCTGATCTGGGGTCCGTTGTTCAGTCGCTGGCTGCAGCGCAGCGGGCCGCTCACCCCCGAGTACGCCGACCTCGTCGTCAGCACCGCCCTCGGCGGGTTGCGCCGCCCCCGGGGGTCTGCCGGCTGACCAGCCCTGCGGGGCCGCGCACGTCACGGGATTGCGCGCCAGCGAACGGCGGCACCAGGCGACCCGGCAGGCAGGGGCGCTGCCGGGCCGGCACTGGCCCACCTGTCAGAGCATCTCGGTGCGGTATCCGGGAGCCAGGTCGGCGGCGCGCTGCCGGCGCTCCGCCTTCTCCCCGTCGGTGAGCTGCGGCGGCGGCGCGTCTCTGCTCGCGACCTCGTCGCCGACGCGCATGAAGTATTCGTCCTGACCCGCCGGGGTGCACATGCACAGCATGCGCGCGGGAGCGCCGGAGACGTTGCGGAAGTTGTGCGGGGCGTTGGCCGGGATGTTCACCGTTGACCCGGCCCGCACGCTGCGCTTCTCGTCGCGGAACGTGAACTCGATCTCGCCCTCGAGGATGGTGAACATCTCCTCGAAGTCGTGCCGGTGTGGCGGCGGGCCGCCGCCGTCGGGCACGCGCATGTCGATGAGGCAGTACTGCCCGTTGGTCTGCTGGCCGGTGACCAGGATGGCGTAGGTGCCCCCGGCGAGGGAGATGTAGGTGGTCGCGGGGTCGTCGGGGTTGGCCACCGTCAGACTTCGGGTCGGGTCGTCGTCCGGGATGCCAGCGGCGGCGCTGTTGACGTCGGTCATGCTGCTTGTCCCCCTCGGTGTGGTTCCTTCGCGTTGAGGCTCGCGCTCCGTCACGGCGGGGTACCGCAACCGTACCGACCGGGGCGGTCCGCTCGGGCGTTGTTGCGCCGCCGCGAGGTGCTGCGGCAACATCATCCGCCGTGACGGCACCAGGCACGGCCTCCGGCAACGATATTCCGGCCCGCACGCCCCGGCTGAGTCGACGGCTCCGACACTGGTTGGCCGGTGCCGGGGTCACCGTCCTGGCCGCCGTCCTCGGCGTCAGCCTCGCCGTGCGCGGCGGTGCCACCCCGGCCTGCGCCGCGCCGCCGACGGGCAACGCCGTCCACCACGCTAAGGCCAGCTTCTACGACGCGGGCCGCTCGGGCGGCAACTGCTCCTTCCCGGGTCCGCCGGCGGACCGGCTCTACGTGGCACTCGGTGCGTCCCAGTACTCCGGATCGGCGGCCTGCGGCAGTTACCTGGAGGTGACCGGCCCGAAGGGCAAGGTCCGGGTCATGGTCATGGACCAGTGCGGCGGCTGTGGACCCAGCAAGATCGACCTCTCCACCGAGGCGTTCACCAAGATCGCCGACCGGTCGCAGGGCATCGCACCCGTGACGTACCGGGCGGTGGTGAACCCGCCGCTCGACGGCGGGCTGACCTTCCGGATGAAGGGCGGCGCCTCGACATACTGGTTCGCGGTGCAGGTCGGTAACCACGGCAACCCGCTGCGCTCGGTCGAGGCGAAGGGGCCGGGCGGCGGCTTCCGTAAGGCCGCCCGGCAGAGCGACAACCACTGGACCATCGAGGGCGGGATCGGTCCCGGGCCGTACAGCATCAGGGTCACCGACGTGTACGGACGCCAGGCGACAGCCACCGGCATCCGCCTGGTCACCAGGCAGCTGCAACGCAGCACGGCCACCCTCGCCAGCGTCCCGCCCACGCCCAGCAGCCCACCCCCGGCCCCGCCGAGCCCCAGCGCTACGCCGACCCCGACGGAGTCTGTCGCACCGACGGCGACAATCGAAGCGCTCGCGGGTGCCGCCGCTCCACTCGACCGCCCCCGCTGCTGACCGCCTGGTCTTGAGTGACCCGGTCGCGGTGCCGCAACAAGCGGCGGCTGGCCGAAGTCTGCGCCGACTAGACTGCCCCGGTGGTCGACGTCCTGAGGCTGGAACCGCTGCTGTTCCCCGCCGAGTTCACGTCGCACCGCATGCGGATCCTCGTCAACGGACTCGACGTCGTTGCGACGGCGTACCCGGCCGACGGCTTTCATGGACAGCCGGTAGCGGGATTCACGCCCTCATCGGTACTAGGACCGGGCGGACTCGCTGTCGCACCGGAAGCCCGAGAGGTTGCGGTAGGCGGCTCTGACATGGGCGAGGACCGGCTGACGGTCCGCGTACGTCAGGCCGGCTCTGAAGTGATCTGGGACTGCTGGCGTCTCACAGTCCTCGACAGGGTGCACAAGGAAGGGCCGGAGCTCGGGCTGGGCAGCTTCCGGTTCGACTCGCACGCGTACGCGGAGGAGTTGGCCCAGGCGACGGAGCGCACTACCCGGACGTGGCCAGCGCGGTTGGTTGCCGAGAACCTTCAGGCCACGCTGTGGCGTGAGGGGTGGGACCAGGACGGCGGAGCCTGGATCCGCGGCTACGTAGCGATCCGCGCGCCCGAGGATCGCCCGGACGTGGTCGAGATCAGCTACTACGCCCGCGACCTGAGCGGGCAGCGTTATGCCCTACCGGGCAGCTATGTCGTGACCTTTCCGGTCGACGGTACCGACCCGGACGTTCAAGCCCAGGCCATCGCAGACCGACTAGGTCATGAAGACCTCAAGCCGGCCTCGGTCCACCAGCCTCATCGCCGACGAAAGCCGGCCGGCCGAGATGCGGCGGAGTCGGTGTCGTGAACGAAAGCCAGGGCGACGAGCAGGATCGGTTCCGCGATCCGTTGGTCAGTCTGTACGAGCTGGCGGCCGAGGACATCTACGTCGTCTGCCCACGCTGCGGGCATCGGGCGGTCAACTCCCCACAGCCAGATGGCAGTAGGTGGGTGGCCTCCTGGCCCCGTCGACTCACGTGCCCGGGGTGCGCGTACTCAGCGTCCTGGTCCCCACGGGGATCTGAGGTCTCGTCCTGGAACGGTCCAGTCGATCCGTTCTTCCACCTGCCCTTGTGGCTGAGGGCCCAGTGCTGCGGCGGGCACACGCTCTGGGCATTCAACCGCACCCACCTTGACCTGTTGTCCGGATACATCGGCGCTCGACTTCGGGAGCGGGGCTCGGCGCCAGGTGGCATGACGCTGGTGGCACGGCTGCCGAACTGGCTCAAGGCCGCCGACAATCGGGACGAGCTGCTTCGAGTCATCAGTCGACTGAGCGCATCAATTGACTGACCCTCTGGGCTGCGACCCCAGACTGCCGGATGGGTACGGCCGCTGGCGAAAGAGAGAAGGGACACCCTCCGAGGCCCGTTGACAGGCGTTTCCGGCGAGTGACAGCGTTGTCATCGACTCATTTCCTCCATATACGGCCCGGCGGCCAACGCGTCGGCAAAGAAGTTCCTGAACCTGCGCAAGGAACTGCAGCCGTACACCTACGCCGCCGCCGAGGAGGCCACCCGCACGGGTACGCCCATCGTCCGCTCGATGTACCTGGCGTACCCGAACGAGCAGGCCGCCTACGCCACCGCCGGTTCCCAGTACCTCTACGGCCCGGACTACCTGGTGGCACCTGTGACGACGCCGGGCAGCACCGCCACGACGTCGGTGTGGTTCCCGCCGGGCAACACCTGGACGGACATCTTCACCGGGAAGACGTACCGGGGCGGCACCACGCAGAACATCACCACAACGCTGGACACCATGCCGGTGTTCAAGAAGCACTGAGGTTTTAGGGATCGAGACGCCGGCCGGGTGGGGCAACCCACCCGGCCGGTGCGTCACCCGGCTGTGAGCGTGCCCGCCGAGTCAACGACAACCAGCCGAGGAACCGCGCGTGCATCCTGGCCGGGTCCGGGCGCAGCCCAAGGGTGTACGCGTCGTCGATCGCCTCCCGCAACGACGCGGCCAGGTAGAACGCCAGCGCGATCGAGTGACAGTAGAACTCGGTAACGAGGGCGAGCTGAGCCGGGCCACACGGCCAGGGCGCGGCGCAGTTGCGGCACAGCCACGCCGGGCGCATCGGCAGGTGCGGGCGAGGGCGGGCGGTCATCCGACCCGCACCGGACGCCGCCGTCGTTTGGCTGGCAGGGCCTGCATCCGCACGCCTGCCCGCCGTACATACAACTCGCGCCGCGCCACAGCGTCGCCGACCGCGTTCAGCTGGTAACCCTCGATCCAGACCCACCCGTCGTACGTGTGCCGCTCGGGCAACTCGCGGATCACGCGCACGACGATCGGGCGCAGAAACTGCACGCTCGCCGCGGTGGTCAGGCAGATCACGTCACCTGCCGTCATCGCCCCGATCACCACAACCCCCAGGGGTACGGGTCAGCGCGGCTCGCGCCCGGACCACGCGGAATCGTCGCGTGTGACAACGGGGCAGTCGACGCCTCCGGGCTTGCGGCCGGCGGGCGTGGCGGCTTGCGCATCGCGGGCTCGTCGTCGGGCACTGTCTCCCCCTTCGTGGTGATCGGAAGGGACCGCTCCCGTGAGTGCTCGCCCGGCGGGAGCGGCCCCGCCACGAACGCGACCACCGGGTTTCGTGGTCCCTGTCAGCCGCGCCGTCTCGTGACACTCTGCTGTGGAGACCACTACGCTCGGAAGGCATTCCAGGCACCCGGGCCGGAGCTGGCAGACAAGCCCACGGCTTGTGGCACCGCGGGTAGTCGATCTCCGATGTGAGGAGTCTTGAATGGCTGACGTGCCGAATCCGCTGGCGGATTTCATCGTGAGCGAGATCCGCCGCGCTCGCGGGGCGTCCGGCATGACGCAAGAGTCGTTCGGTCGGGCAGCCGGCTTCAGCGCTTCGCATGTCAGCGCCGTGGAGAGTGGCACCAGAGCACTGACGATGGACTTCATCCGGGGAGCCGACCGCGCCTTCAACAACGACGGACTGTTCGGACGTCTGGTGGTGAAACTCGGCGCACCGTCATGGTTTCTGCCGTGGCTGGACGCCGAGCGCGGGGCGCGACAGCTTCGCCTCTTCGAGCCACTCCTGATTCCGGGTCTACTCCAGACCGAGAACTATGCCCGGGTCGTGATGCGCTTGAACGACCTCATGTCGGCCACCGAGGTAGACCAGCAGGTCAGCGCCCGCATGAGCCGACACAAGATCCTCACTGGTGACAGCCCGCCACAGGTGGTGGCCGTGCTGGACGAGTCCACGCTTCACCGCGCGGGCGACGAGCACGCCGGCATCATGGCCGAGCAGGTTGCCCACCTCATCACCGTCGCCGATCTGCCACACGTCCACATCCACGTGATCCCTGCAGGCGCCGGCCTGCACATCGGGCTGTCCGGGCCGTTCGCGCTGGCGCGGGCTGGCGACGGGACCTGGGTCGGGCACCTCGAAAATCAGCTGGGCGGGATCGTGGTCGACAACGAGGATGGGCTCCATACTCTTCATGCGAGGTGGGAGAACGTGAGGAACGAAGCACTCCCGCGCCGACAGTCCAACGAGCTGATGAAGGAAGTGCACAGCCACCATGGACCTCACTAACGCCATCTGGCGCAAGTCCCGGCGCAGCGGCTCGTCCGGGGGCAACTGCGTCGAGGTAGCCGACAACCTGCCCGGCGTCGTCGGCGTACGCGATAGCAAGGATCCTGCCGGTCCGGCCCTGACCTTCGGGCCGGCGGCCTGGCAGGCGTTCGTCGCTCGGGTCGCCGCGCGGCTCTGACCGGCGCGACCTCGGCGCCGCGCCCGGGGTGGGAATCAAGGCTTTTTGGCATTCCAGAGCATCGTTCGGCAGCTGTCCTGTGGGCGGCAGCCACCGCCTCGTCGTGGTTCCGCAGAACCTTCGAGACTCGGCGGTGGCTGCTGACGTCCAGGGACAAGACCGTCCCGTCACCGCAGGTCGGCCGCACCTTTCCTGGCCGGCTGCGGCGGAGGCGGTGGTGTCAGCCGAAGAGTGCCCCGGGAATGTCGGCGTAGAAGAGGGCGGGATCGCGGGAGAGCGAAGCCTTGACGTTGGCGGTGGGGCCGTCGGCGATCACTTCGAGTTTGCCGGCCTCCAGGCCGTCCAGCGCCATGGCGACCACCTCGTGGGGTGGAAGTTTGGGGATGTCGAAGCCGGCCATCATGTCGGTGTCGGCGACGGCCAGGGCCAGGGCGGTGACCTGGGTTTTCTGACCAGCCAGTTCGAGTCTGATGCCGTTGGTGAGAGACCACTCCGCGGCCTTCGAGGCGGCGTAGCCGTTGCTGGCGGGGGCGAAGGTGTACCAGCTCAGCGCTGAGATGACGTTGAGGATGGCACCCCCGGCAAGCCGGGGAGCGAAGGCGCGGACGACGTCGAGGGTGCCCCAGAAGTTGGTGTCGAACTCGCGGCGGACGTTCTCCGTGGAGGGCCCGAGCAGGGGCGCGTTCGTCGAGATGCCAGCATTGTTGATCAGGACATCAAGGTCGCCCACCTCGGCTGCCGCGGCGGCGATGGACGCCGGATCGGTGATGTCCAGGTGGAGGGGAACGACGCCCGGAATGTTGATGAGCTCGGGGCGGCGGGCGGTCGCGTAGACGGTGGTGGCGCCGCGAGCGAGCAGAGCCTCGGCAAAGGCCTTACCGAGCCCACGGTTGGCGCCCGTTACCAGTGCTTTCGTACCTTTGATCTGCATGGAGCTAGACTAAAACCTGACGTTGACGTCAGAGGCAAGTATTGCGAGGTGGGTCACTGTGCGGATCGGGGACCTGGCGACCCGGACACGGGTGAGTGTTCGCGCGCTGCGGTACTACGAGGAACAGGGTTTGCTGGCCTCGACGCGGTCCGAGAGCGGGCAGAGACTCTACGGGGCCACAGCCGTCAACCGGGTGCGGCTGATCCAGCAGTTGTACAGCGCGGGGCTGTCCAGCAAGACGATCGCGGAACTCCTGCCGTGCGTGGACGCCAAGGTCAGCACTCCGGAGTCGCGCGAACGGCTGGCGGCGGAGCGAGACCGGATCAATACGCAGATCGCCGAACTGATCATCGCCCGGGACAGGCTCGACGACATCATCGACATGACGTCGAGGCCAAATTCTGACTGTGACTACGTGTGAGGGTTGTCGCCGTCCGCTCCGAGCCGTTCCCACCGAGGCTCCGGTAGGACCGCATCCGCTACCACCGCCAGCAGCGCACATCCCGACGGAGGCGGCTGAACCCAGGCCGCCAGGTCCTGCTCGCCCCGGCCCACCTGCGCAAACGGCGACACCGTAGCGCCCCGGCCGCGGCGCCTGAACACTTTGCCGCCCCATCGGCAATGTCAGGGTGAAGCGCGGATTTTGCCGAGGAGGGCCATGGCTTCGGATGCGGATTTGATAGGCCGGTCGCTGGATGGCGATGTCGACGCCTTCGTGGAGGTGGTCGAGCGTCATGAAGCCGCCGTCGGTTCGTACCTCGCTCGCCGGGCGGGGCGCGATGCCGCTGAGGACCTCCTGGGCGAGGTGTGGGTTGCGGCGTTCGAGTCGCGGCGATCGTACGACCGGTCGTACCACGATGCGCGGCCGTGGTTGTACGGGGTGGCATTGAATCGCCTGCGGCGCTACTGGCGCTCCCGGCCGGTCGAAGACCTGGTCGCGGAGGTGCCGGACGTGGCTGTCGGATCGGATCCGTGGTCGGCGGTGGACCTCGGCGTGGACGCCCGCGCGGTGCTCCGGTCGGCCCTGATGCGACTCAAGCCCGAAGAGAGGGAGGTCCTGAGGCTCGTCGCCTGGGAGGACCTGACGGCAGCCGACGCCGCACGGGCACTCGGCATACCGGCCGGCACCGCACGGCGGCTGCTGAGCCAGGCCAGGACGGCATTGCGCGACGCGCCAGGGGTGTCCGCGCTTCTGAAGGACCGCAACAGCGCGAAGGAGAGACACCGATGACCGACGAACTCGATCTGGTCGGTGCCTTGGGCAGCGCAGAACCACTACGCCCGGAGGCGTATCAGCGGGCGCGAGCGGTGCTGCGGGCGGCGATGGCCGACCCCGGAACCGTCCGGCTGCTGGGCGCGACATCAGCGGAGGACACAACCATGGAGGCGACGTCAACAATGGAAACGACGACAACCACGCGGGACCAGGAATCCAGCCCGGCGATTCAGGGCCGCCGGCGGATCGGTATCGCGGGCCGACTGGGCATCGGTGCCGGGGTGGCGGTTACCGCCGCGGCGGCAGTCGTCGCTGTGGCGCTCAACTCGCCGCCAACCGGGGGCACGGAGGCCGGCACGAATTCGGCGGCCGCCACCTCGGGCTCGACCACCGTCGAGGGGCCCGCCGAGCGCACGCCGCTGATGACCCTGGCCGGGTCCATCACGACTGTCGCCCCGTCCGGGGGCGACGCGTGGCTGGTGAAGGCGACGCAGGTCAACGGCACCAAGACCATGCAGGTCGTCTACACGCTGTACACCGACGATCACGCGATCTACACGGGCAACAGCGTGCAGGACATCAAGCGTGCGATCGCGCGTCACCAGGACCAGATGAACGACGGCGGCTACGCTCCGCTGCTCAAGGCGGCCGTCGCCGCGGCGGACAGCAGCCCGGCCGACGGCCGGACCCAGATGCTCAAGGCAGCAAAGGATCCGCTTGTGGGCCTGGACCCGGCGGCGCAGAAGGCGGAGTGGGACAGGCAGCAGGCGGCCGCCCAGGTGATCATCAAGCAGAAGGGTGGCAACGCCGCGCCGAAGCCGTACAGCCCCGAGGCCGTTGAGCGGCACTTCGACAACGCCCTGTGGACGTTCAGCACCGAGGCGCTGTCCGCCGGCGACGGCAACACGCGGGTCCGGGTCGGTGTGCTGCGTCTGCTGTCCACCATCTCCGCGGTCAGCGTCAAGGACTCGACGACCAACGGCAAGGCCACGCTGACGATCACCGCCGGTCCCGAGGTGTTCGGCGGCGAGGGCAAGGAGGTGCTGACCGTCGACGCCAAGACCGGCATGCTTGTCGAGGGCGTCACCACCGTGCCGGGCCTCCTCCGGGCCTCCACGACCTACGAATCCTCCCGCGTGACGAAGGCCGACCTGTAGGCCGGGAACTCCCACCCATCAGCAAAGCAGACGGGCGTAACGCGCCCGGCGTTCGGTAACGGTGCGGGCCGCCTGGAGGCGGCCCGCACCGTCGTTTTGTTGTTCGCACGGCGACTGACGAGTCGACAGGTACCCCGGATTCCGTGCGGCGCCACGTTCAGAAGTGGCGCCCGCAGATCAGGTGCGGACGACGTGATCCGCCATCAGCGATACCTGGTCAGCAGCTCCGCCGGAAGGTCGACGCCGGTGGCGGTGGACACCTCAAAGACGTCCCCGAGCCGCAGCGCGGGGAAGTCTTCCAACTGGTATTCGGAGATCGACGAGAGCATGACCTTGCCGCAAGCACAAACCCACTCGTCACCGCGAAGTCGGCGAAGAAATCCAGATGCGAGGACATCCCTCTAGCCCACACCCAGCTTCCGGATCACGCCACCAAGAAACCTGGCGGAGCCGCCGGATCACCAGCCGGTGACCGACGTCAGCCACGACCGAGGATGTCGTCCCGGTACTGCTGGAAGCCGTGCCACCCAGCGGATCGAGCGCAATCGTCGGTCAGGAAGACGCCGGTCGAGATGTCGAGGGCGCGACCACCGGTCACGGCGACGACCCGTGCGACAACGGGCAGAACGTCGTCGCCGCCGCGCACGTGCAACATGATCGAGTCCACTGGATCGTCCGACCCGATGTTGAACTCGATGCTCCACGTCGGGCCGCCCAGCAGCCCCCACGCAGGATCCGCTAGGTCGAGATCGGGGAAGTTCTCCCGTAGCCGCCGCCTGATCTCCGGTCCGGTGCCCAGGGGCGGCGGATCGAAGTCCTGCGGAAGCTGGTCAACAGATCCGGTGTGGGGCGGGGCGGCGACGATGAGCACGTCCCAACTCACCGCGTCCTCCGACCTGCTCCGGCAACAGTGACAGCGTACCCGTGATGGTTGCGCCACAGGCGCGGCCAACTCACTCCCGTGGGGGACGCCGTTGGTCCGGCGGAATGCCGCGCGCCGCGCCTCGGTAGCGGCCTCCGCCGCCCAGGACACCTGCGGTGGATAGCATCGCTCGTGACAGATTTCCACGTACTTCGGGTGTTCTGCGGTCCCGGCGGTCGGCACGGCAACCAGCTCGGCGTTGTTCTTGACGGCTCTGCCGTCGCCGCTGGGCAGGATCGACAAGCCGTGGCCGCGCGGTTGGGCTTCAGCGAAACCGTCTTCGTCGATGACGTCGACACCGGGGTCGTCGACATCCACACACCGAGCGTGCGGCTGCCGTTTGCCGGGCACCCCCTGGTGGGCACGTCCTGGTTGCTGGGTCGACTCCGAACCAGGCCGGCACTTCTGCAACCGCCGGCGGGTCCGGTGCCAACCTGGCAGGACGGCGAGTTCACCTGGATCAGAGGTCGTGCGCAGTGGGCGCCCGACCGGCGCATGCAGCAGTACGCCTCGACCGAGGAGGTCGACGCGCTGCCGGCTCCGCCGCCCGGTGACGGGTGGCTGTACGCGTGGGCGTGGCAGGACCGGGCCGCCGGTCGGGTGCGTACCAGGGGGTTTCCCCGCCGTGGCGACGCCATCGTCGAGGACGAGGCCACCGGAGCGTCCGCGATCGTGCTCACCGCCGAACTGCGCCGTGCGCTGGACATCACGCAGGGCCGGGGATCGCAGATCCTGACCCGACCGGGCCCGAACGGCACCGTCGAGGTTGGCGGCCGGGTCGTCCTGGAGGAAACCCGCTCCCTCTGAGTGAGCTGCCGGGAAAGCGCCCACGCCAGGAGAGCGGCAACTCAGCCTCACCGGGCGAACGTGAAGATTCTGCCGCCCGGTGGTGCCTGCTGCGGTTGTCCGCGAAACCGATGAACGCCAACCGAGAACAGCACGTCGGACGGCGCGTGAAAGGCCTGCTCGGCGAAGCCTGCGGCGGCGAACCAGCAGCGGATCGCCGGGGTGAGATCGGGGGCACGGCGGGTCCTGGTCCAGATCACCGTGGCGTCGGATGCGCACAGCCGAGGCAGTGCGTCCACTGTTGCCCGCACGTCTTCCTCGCTGATGTTGCCCAGCACCCCGGCGAGAACAACCAGATCAGCAGGGGCAGCCGTGCGGTACGCGGCGAAGTCGCCCGCATCAGCGTGGGTCACGGTGAACCCGGTGAGCTGGGCGGCGACGATGCCCCTGCGGGCGGCGGCCACGTTGCGAGGGTCGTACTCGATCAGCTCTGCGCGTACCCGATAGGTGTCCGGTCGTGACGCGAGGGCGCCGATGAGGTCATGCCCCTGTCCCGCGCAGATGCTGACGACCCGGAGCGAGGAGTCCGACCGTTCGTCAAGCCAGTCGGTGATGTGCCGCTGCACGATCCGGAGCCGCCGTGACAGCGGCGACGTGTCGTCGCGGTAGGGCAGGTGCCAGTCGTGCCAGTCGGTAGCGGCGGTCACCGAAGCCATGCTGCCACCCGGTGGGCGGGCCGGGGACCATGCCCGGCCGCCGATCGAGGGTCAACGGGGGTGGCCCGAGCACATTAGGTTGTGGAGCCCAGCCACACGTCGATCAACTCCGGGCCGTTGCCGGTCACCACCCGTCGGACACCGCAGTGGACGCAGTTGCGAGACCTGGACCAGCACCTACACCGCAACAGCCACGGCCTGCCCGGCGACGACTGGTCGACGCTGAGACCCGACCTCTCCCCCGGGCGTGGCCACGACTGCAACATCGAAAACTGACGGAGACCCGAACCATGCACACAGGCGACGACCGGATACCCCTCGTCGACCCGACGGCGGCGCGACGCGGTGTCCGCAGGAGCGTCACGATCAGCGCGTTCCTCCTCCTCGGCCTCACCGGCTTCACCGCGAGCGGGACCGCCATGGTGCGCACCGGCGAGATACGCGGGCTGCCGTTCGCCATTGGTGGCGCGCTCACCCAACTGTCCATCGTCGTCCTGGTGGGCAGCATCCTGTACAGCCGAGCAGGCAGTGACGGTACGTTCATCTCTCAGGCACGCCGCACCAGGACGAACCGGATCCTCAAGGCGCACAGCTGGCTGCTGCTGGTCGCGCTTGTGGCTCTTGGGTCGTTCGCCCTCGTGCGGCTCCTGCTCGGCGATCCGTGGACTCTGGTGACCTCGGCGATCGTCGGCGCGTTCCTCACACTTTTCTACCTGGGCATTGTCCGGATCCTTGCCGCCAGCCAACGGAGCAACGATCAGGTAGTCGTCGTGCCGCCGGCGAGCCGTGGACCCCAGTTCACCGCCGACGAACACTGATCATGGAGCGGCTGCCTGCCAAGCCGCGGTGACACACAACTCGTCGACGGTCCAGCGGCCAGCGCGTTCGCCGTGATGGAGGAGCCGCCGCACCCGGGGCAGATCCGCTGTCGGTGGAACATCGAGGACGACAAGCCCGAACATGCCCGACCCGCTCACCTGCAGCTGGGCGAACTCAGCCAGGACACCGTCCGTGAAGCGTGCGAGGTCGTCGTCATCACCGGGCCAGACGCGGACCGCGCAGTAGCCCGACGCCGCGAGCTTCTCCTTGACCCACCACTGGCCGTCGCGGTCGCGCTCGACACGAAAAACGTCGTGCTTCGCGGCGTCGAGCTCGGCCCATGGTGCGCTGGGCAGCCGAACCCGACCTGGCGCCACCCATTCCGCGCCCATCCCCATGCTCGTCGCGTTGCTGCCAGGCGGCAGGAGAAACGACACCTGCACCCACTCGTCCGACAAATCGGGCCTCAACTTCTCCCTCCCCGTGATCGATCAGCCTGCTACCAACGGCACCGCAGAAACGTCCAGCTCAGCGCCGCTGCCGCTGTCGCCCTGTGGCCGTCACGCCGGACGCCCGGTGGCCGGCGGCCGGCGCGGAGAGCGGGAGCCCGGCGGGCTGCGGGCGGCTGAGGCAGGGTGGGTCCCCGGCACGAACTGGGAGCTACAGTGCGCGCCATGGTAGGTGACGGAAGGCACGAGGCGCACGGCTTGCTTGATGACGGGTACGGACACGTCGTAGAGAGCGAGGGCGCTGTCGTGCAATTCATGCTCGGCGGCGGCGAAGATCCCGAGACGGTCGACAACGTTGATGCGCACCTCCACCTTGCCGACGGCAGCCACCGGTACGCCACCTTCTTCACCCTCGACGCAGTACGGGAGATCCTGCGTAGACACGCGAACACCGGAGAAACCGGCGGTGGCCGCTACTTCTGGTGCTCGGATCAGGTGATCGTCCCCGAGCCTGGTGTTGCTGCGATGGTGGCGGCAGTTGACGAGATGATCCGGTCCGGCGACATCGAGGTTATGTGCGGCCGGATTGAGGAGGAGATCGAGGAAGTCCCGGGGGCACCCGACGCCGTGAGGTGACGTTGACCAGCGACCAGCCCTGAACAGCCCAAGACGCCGGGGGCCAGCGCAGCGAGTGAGTCGAACCCGTTGCCGTCTGGGCTGACGAGCAGCGGCGTCCTCAAGGAGATGTGAAAGGTAGACGCCCGCGACCGGATCTGGCTGCGCCGCCCCGTCCCGGCGGAGGTCGAGCCGGTCGCCTGAGGAAGCGCAGCCAGGCGGCAGCTCGGCCTTGACGGGGTCGGACAACCCGCCAAGCGGCCTGGCAGGATCCAGGCGTGCGGAAGATGATCGTCCTGATCGGACTCGTCGTCACGCTGACCAGCTGCGGGGCGTTCGGCGACGGTGCCCGGAACAAGCGCTACGAGGTCAACTCCCCCACCATGGAGCCAACGATCACCGAAGGTTCGGTGGTCTCCGCCAAGGTGGTGAAGTCGGGCGAATACCAGCCGCGCACGGGTGACATCGTTGTGTTCGATCCACCGGACAGCCACGACTGGAATCCGGATGGCCGGCCACGGATCTTACGAGTGGTGGCGGTGCCTGGTGACACCATCGCCTGCTGTGACGCTCAGGGCCGAATCATCCGTAACGCCACCGCCCAGGACGAGCCCTACGTCAATGAGCCGGCCTTCGGGGCCCCTGCGGCGTTCGAGTCCACCACCGTGCCCGCAGGCACGGTCTACCTCCTCGGCGACTACCGAGAGGCGGCCAACGACTCCTCGCACAACGGCCCGGTGCCGGTGGAAAACGTGATCGGCGTCGTCGACCGCTGAGCACACCGCCGGGCGTCGTCTGGGCTGCCCCTTTGCCGAGCAGGTTCGTCTTGACCCGTTCCATCGCCCACCCGGGTGGTGAACAGTCTTGTACCAGCGAACCTCGACATGCCCTCATCAGGCCACCATCCGCTCGCGTACCCAGGCCCGAACCGCTTCCGGTTCGCACCGTAGATGCGGGTCAACCCGCTTGCAGGCAAGTCAACAACCTGCGACAAACCGCCTGTTTTGCCATATTGCATTCGCCACACACCGCATTCGGTCAATTGCATAGACGCTCGAACTGCCCCTTTATTACTGGTAGGCGGGTTTTGCCCCTTCCATCTAGCACCATCTTCCAATGCCCATCAGCTCAAGTCGGTCGTATTTGGCTACACTGCGTTCGTGCTCATGCTCGACGTGGCAGACAAAATTTCATCAGTCGTCGCTGCGGCCGTCGCAATCATGGCCTTGGTCGTAGCCATGCGGCAGGGCGGTAGACCTGCGCATCAGATAGCCGCAAAACCTGCAGTAGAGACGATCGAGTATATTCAGAACGGCGACCACGCAGGGCAGCACGGATTCGAGACCAACAGCCCAGGGCACACCTTCAAAAGATCGGCCGGCATTCAAATAATCGGAGCATGGATGATGCTCGTGACTATGCTATATGTTGCGATGCTGTATTCGTATCCAGAATTTCAGGTGCTAGCCAACTGGAACGTGGACCCACAGACAGCAATCTACCGATTCATATCCAGTGGATCACTGTTCATCCTTACAGGTTGCTTGTTTGTTGTGCTCATCTACAGAGAGCTTTCGCAGTACGCCGAGCCAAATCTGCTCTACTGGCAGGCAAGTACCATTGACTGGACGCCGCTAATGCTATCGCAGGGAGTTCTCCAATTCACTTTTGGAGCACTCCTGATCCCGGCCATCACCTACGTCGGCTGGGCAGGACGTTCTCCCGCCCGGGGCAACACCCTCATCGTGGCGGCACTTACGCTGGCGACCAGCCTTGCCGTTTTCCTAAGCTTTCAGGAGTTCAGGCCATTAATTGAGGACAAAGTTCGCCTAGAGGCAGGAGACTGCCTGGATGTCAGCAAATATCGGTCAGATCCAAAATCCACTCCTTGCTCTCATCCGTCGTCTGGCCGCATCACTGCCATCATTTACCCATGGAACGGCGCTTCGCGATGCAGCAAGCAAGAGGGTTCGATTTCATATGGGAGGCTATCGCTGCTGGTCTGCTTTGCATCCCCTAAATGACGGCGGCCATCTCTGATGCAGCCACATCAACGACGCAGAGCAGTGAGCAACATCGGCGGACCAAACGATCCGTGGCGGGTGAGGGTGTCGACCATCCCGCTGTCTGTCATCGACCCCTGAGCCGAGCAGACCACCGCCCGGCCCGCTCCCCAAGAGGGCGGGCCGATGGCAGACGGGACGGAAGACCAACATCTGAACGTCGTGGGTCGTGAGGGGCGGCTGACCTGGTGGGCGACGGACGAGTCGACCTGTACGCCGGATTCTGTGCGCGGCGCGTACCCCGAGGGGTTTGCGCCGGCGGCGGCCATCCATCTCGGCCTGCCGTTGCCGGCAGGCTCCAGCGGCCTACCCGCAGACATCGGGCGGGCAGCCCTCAAGCGTCTGCGCCGGGTCGTCATCTTGCGGTGACGGCCCTTGCTTGGCCTTGCTCCGGGTGGGGTTTACCAAGCCACCCCGGTCACCCGGGGTGCTGGTGGGCTCTTACCCCACCGTTTCACCCTTACCGTCCCCGTTGGGGTCGGCGGTCTGTTTTCTGTGGCACTGTCCCGCGGGTCGCCCCGGGTTGCCGTTAACAACCACCCTGCCCTGTGGAGTCCGGACGTTCCTCGGCGGCGGGCCGGAGCCCGCCGACGCGACCGCCCGGTCGACTCGTCCGTCGCGCTCTCATCCTAACGACGGACGTGCCGCCGGTATTGCCGCCCCACCTGGGCAAGATCACGCTGCTCAGGGGCGGCCGGGGGAGCCATCTCGGCGGGCGGCAGTTAGCCTCGTGGGGCTATGGATCTCTCCCACGCCGCGCTGCTGCTCGCCGCCGGTCTCGCCGCTGGCACTGTCAACGCGGTGGCCGGTGGTGGTTCGCTCATCACCTTCCCGGCGATGATCGCTGTCGGGTTGCCCCCGGTGCCGGCGAATGTCAGCAACTCGATCGCCGTGTTCCCCGGGTACGTGGCCAGTGTGGCGGGCAGTCGGCAGGACCTGCCGCGCCCTCGCGCCCTGGCCACGCTGGTGCCGACGACGATCGTCGGCACGATCCTCGGGGCGTTGCTGTTGCTGGCCACTCCGGCCCGCGCGTTCGAGTTGGTCGTACCGTTCCTGGTCCTCGGCGCGACCGCGGTCTTGGCCTTCCAGGATCCGCTGCGCCGGCTGGTCGGTCATCCCCGGGACCTGTCACCACGGCGACGGACGGTCGCGGTGCAGACGATGGTCGCGCTTGGCGCGGTGTACGGCGGGTACTTCGGGGCGGCGCTCGGGGTGATGCTGGTGGCCGGGTTGGCCCTGGTGTTGGACGCGACCCTGGCGCGGGTCAGCGCGATAAAGAATCTGCTGTCCGCAGTGGTGGGGTTGACCACGCTTGTGGTGTTCGCCTTGTTCGGCCCGGTGAACTGGGCGGCCGTCGCGGTGGTCGCGCCGGCCACCCTGATCGGCGGGTACGCGGGCGCCCGGCTGGTGCGCCGGCTGCCGTCGGTGGTGCTCAAGACGCTGATCGTGGTGTTCGGCACGACGATCGGCCTGTACCTGCTCTGGCGTGCCCTGAACTGACCCGGCCGCCCGCCGCCCGACCGCCCCGACGCCCGCGGACGGGCCGACGGCGCGGACGGGCGGGGACGTCATCGACAAGGACGATGAGGTAGCTACGCTTCAGGCACGGTGGGAGAGCGTCCGAAACGCGGCTCTACCGCGCCGGCAGTCCATCGACCTGCTCAGGGATGCGGTGACGCAGGCGGCAAGGTCCAACGTGGTCGAGTCCGGCTCTGCCAGCAGCGCAGGGGCCTCGTGCCGACGCCAGTACCGCACGGCGTGTAGGGCAGCCTGTCCGGGGGCGCCGTACCAGCACCGGGGGAAGCCGTTCGGGTTCGGATCGGTCGGGCGAGGGCTTCGCTGGCCACGGCGCTTGGCGAGCTTCCGTTCGGCGGCGTAGTCACGGAGCTCGGCATGCCAGCCCGCACGACTCGCCACCAGAGCGTCCAACGCGCGCAGCAACGCCGCCTCGTCGCGCTGAAACGGCCCCGCGATCTCCTCCAGGAAGTTCAGCGTGGCGTGGAAGCCGATCGGCCGGTACAGCTGCACGCAAGACCTCAGCGCCGAAAACCGGCGCCGGTAGGGCAGCTCGGGGTTGCGCACGTGGTGGGCGACCACCGTCATTCGTGCTTACAGCTCTTCCAGCGCCTAACGATCAATCCCGTAGGCACAAAACATTCCACCTTCGGGGTCATAGGAGAACCGGCCTTCGAGAGCTTGAGCCTCAGCGCTCCCCCGCACGGTGGGGTCCGCTGTTAGTCCTGCGGCGGGTCGTACGAGAAATTCACGTCGAAGTTCCCGTCACGTTCTACCGTCATGGTCACGCCGTACCACGGTGCCTTGCCTTCGTTCTTCGTGGCATCCCACCAGTCCATGACCGCCTCGTTGACCTCGTCGCTGGCGTCGACCGGCTCGTTGTCGAACGTGAAGTGCCCCGCTGAACCGTCGTCGTTGATGAAGGTCAGCTGTACCGAGGCGTAGTCGGCGTCCGCCTCGCACCGAGCGGTGATCAACCTCGCCCGGTCGGGGAGCGCGCTGAGAAGGGCACCACCGATCCGGTTCGTGAACTCGGCATCACGGCTCGTGAGCATTCGGTCAGCCTCCTGGTCGGTTTCGGAAACGGTGTCTCTCGATTGGCCCACCATTGACCGATTCGGCGATTTCGAAGCGGACAGGTCTTCGAGAGGCCGAGTCCGAATCGTAGTGCACAGTGCCGTGGACCTCGACGGAGGAGCCTCGGTCGAGGGCGCGGGCCCACGCGTTTTCCATCCGTTTCCAAGCACCCCCGTTGAGGTTGGCGTCCATCGGGGACAAGGTTCAGACCCTCGCATGCCGAGGAGGCCGACAAGCTCACCGGGAAGTTGAAGGCCCATTAGCTGAGGCCCTCACCGATAGCGGTGATCATGGATCGGATGTCGGATTCGGCCTGTTCGTAGGCTTCGCCCATGCCGACGAGGTCATCGCCAGCCGAGACGAGTTCCTCGGCGACGCTGTGCCAGCAGTCAAATGCCCACGCCGAGACCGCCGTGTAGGCGGTGCCGATGTAGGTGCCGATGGTGTCGTCACCCCATGCGCCCTCGTAGGCGGCACATGCTTGCTCGAAGGCGGTGAGTTGGTCGCTGAGGGTTTCGCCCGTGGTGGCGAGCGTGCCCTGCGCTGACGCGCCCCGACGTCCGAAACCGCGCAACTACAGGGAAACTGCTGCCTCCCACGACGCTGAGGCAGCAGTTTCCCCGAAAGTGCGCGGATCTTGAAGCGAGCCCCCGGTCAGTACGCCTCCCCGACCGGCTCCTCGGCGGCGTGTTCGCTGTCGGCGGCGGTGCGGTTCCAGCGGGACCACAGCACCCGCTCGCCGTAGCCGGCGGCCATCAGGTGCGCGCAGGCCAGGTAGACCAGCACGCCGACGGCGAGCACTCCGAAGCCGACCCAGAACGGCAGCGCCAGCGAGTGTTCGGCGAGCTTGCCGGAGATGATCGGTGCGGGCGCGGCGGCGCCCCAGCGGACCAGGTTGAACGCGCCGGTGGCGACCCGTCGGTCGGTGGAGCCCAGGCCGAGCGCCAGGTCGGTGAGGTTGGCGTTGGCCAGGCCCATGCAGAGGCCGGCGAGCACCAGCACCACGAGCGCCTCCGCGGTGCTGTGCGAGGTGGCGAAGAGGACCATGCAGACCAGCAGCCCGGCGATAGCTACGCCGACGGTCTGTACCGCGCCGATCCGGTGGGCCAGCCGGTGGCCGATCACCATGATGCCGGCGGCCAGGCCGAGGCCCCAGCCGGTGAAGGCGAGCCCGAGCGGGATGACGTCCAGACCGAGGAAGAGCGGCGTGTAGCCGAGTACCACGAAGAACACGAAGTTGTACGCGGCGGTCACCACGCAGAGGGCGATGAACGCCGGCCGACGGTAGGTGGCGAGGATCTGGCCGACGCGTACCGGGGCCTGCCGGTTGGTGGGCTCGCGGAGTTTGCGGGAGGCCACGGCGAGGGCGAGGACCATGAAGACACCGCAGACGAAGAACGGCAGCCGCCAACTGATCTCGCCGAGCAGGCCGCCGATCAGCGGGCCGACGGCAAAGCCCATGCCCAGGGCGGTCTCGAACAGGCCGACCACCCACTCCCGGTCGACGGCCAGGTTGACAAGCACCACCATGGCGGTGGCGAAGAACATCGCGTTACCCAACCCCCAGACCCCGCGCAGCACGGAGAGTTGCACGATGTTGTCACTGAACGAGGCGAGGATCGCGGCGAGGCCGACCACGGAGACGCCGGTGATGAGCACCGGTTTGAAGCCGAAGCGGCCGCTGGCAAGCGTCGCCGGGATCATGCCGAGGGCCATGACCGCGATGTACGCGGTGAACAGCAACTCGACCTGCCAGGCGGTGACGCCGATCGCCTCGCCGATGGCCGGCAGGATCGGGTCGACGACGGCGATGCCGGCGATGGCGAGGAAGGCCACCAGTGTGGTGGCGTAGATGGCACTGCGGTTCGGTTCGGTGCGCCGATCCACTCCGACTCCCCAATTAGCTGTATCGTACAGGTACTTATCCTGTATCATACAGCTATGGATGACGACGACGAGCGCACCCTCGGCCAGATCGAGACCGAGGTGGCCCTGCTGATGCGCTTCGGCGAGGCCACCCGGCGGGCCACCGGCACCGCCGAGCACCGGGTGCTGGACCGCGCGGCGTACGTCATCCTGCGCCACCTGGCCGACGCCGGCCCGCAGAACGTCTCCGCGCTCGCCGCCCGACTCAACCTGGACGGCTCGACGGTGACCCGGCAGGTGTCCGCCCTGCAACGCGACGGCCTGATCACCCGCACTCCGGATCCGTCCGACGGCCGGGGGACGGTCATCTCCCCCACCTCGGCCGGCCTGCAACGGATGGCTGCCGTGCAGGCCGCCCGCACCCGGCTCTACGGCGACATGCTGGCCGACTGGAGCACCGCGGACCGGGCCACCCTGGCGAGCCTGCTGGGTCGCCTCAACCAGGCCCTGGTCAACCGCAACCGCCGCCGCTGACCGCCCACCGACGCACGCAGCAAGCAGGCACACACGCGCGGGGCACGCAGCACGCGCCCTCCCGCCAAGATCACGCAGAATCCCTGTTGTAGTGCCCTCCCACGCACTCCGACACCACTAGAACAATGATCGAGCGCGATCTTGGAGGTGGGTGCCCGCAGCGCGGACGGCCCGGGCCGGGTCGGGTCGAGTCGGGCACGACTCCGGTCGCATGGCGTGGTGCCGCCCGGGCACCGACGGACGTCGGCACCCGGGCGCGTACCTGAGGTCAGGCGACCGGCTCGCGGGCCGAGGCGGCGTCGCTCTCGGTGCCCGGGGTGACCCGGGGATCGCCCTCGTCGGCGAAGTAGTCGTCCGGCGTGGTGCCGTCGACCCCCTCCGCCACCTTGGCGGCCCGCAGCGCGAGCGTCACGAGCGCCGCGACAGCCAGGTTGACCACTACCGCCACGATGCCCACGTAGATCGTCTTGGTGGTGTCGAACCCGAACTCGGAGAGCGGGAACGCCGAGCCACCGAAGTGCTTCTTCGTCGGGCTGGCCACCTGGTAGAGCATCCACATGCCCAACCCCATGCCGACCGCCCAGCCGGCGATCAGGCCGGTGCGGTGGAACCAGCGGGTGTAGAGACCCAGCGCCACCGCCGGCAGCGTCTGCAGGATGATCACGCCGCCGATCAGCTGGAGGTCGATGGAGAACTGCGGGTCGAGGAACACGATGCAGGCCACCGCGCCGACCTTGACCACCAACGAAGTGATCTTCGAGACGTTCGCCTCCTGGGCCGGAGAGGCGTCCCGCTTCAGGTACTCCTTGTAGATGTTGCGGGTGAACAGGTTCGCCGCCGCGATCGACATGATCGCCGCGGGCACCAGCGCACCGATGCCGATAGCCGCGTACGCCACCCCGGCGAACCAGTCCGGGAACTGCTGGTCGAACAGCAACGGCACGATCGTGTTGTTGTCGACAGTGCCTTCCTTCGCGCCGGGCAACGGCTTCACGCCGGCCGCGATGGCCATGTAGCCGAGCAACGCGATCAGCCCGAGCAGCAGGCTGTACGCGGGCAGCGCCGACATGTTCCGCTTGATCACGTCGCGGTTCCGGCTGGCCAGCACACCGGTGATGCTGTGCGGGTAGAGGAAGAGCGCCAACGCCGAACCGAGCGCCAACGTCACGTACTGAAGCTGGTTGTTGCCGTTGAGCAGGATGCCGTCGTTCGGGTTCGGTGAGGCGTCGAACTTCGCGTCGGCGGCGGCGAAGATGTCCCCCCAGCCGCCGAGCTTGTACGGCAGGTAGACGATCGCCACCAGGATGACGATGTAGATCAGGCTGTCCTTGACGAACGCGATGAGCGCCGGAGCGCGCAGCCCCGACTGGTACGTGTAGGCGGCCAGGATCGCGAAGGCGATGATGATCGGCAGGTGTCGGGCCACCGCGTTGTCGCCGGTGACGCCCATCGTCTTGAGGACGGCCTCGATGCCGATCAACTGCAACGCGATGTACGGCATGGTGGCCACGATGCCGGTGATCGCGATCAGCAGGGCCAGCACCGGCGAGTCGAACCGGTTGCGGACGAAGTCGGCAGGCGTGACGAACCCGTGCCGGTGCGACACCGACCAGAGCCGGACCAGCACCAGGAACACCATCGGGTAGATCACGATGGTGTACGGCACGGCGAAGAATCCGGCCGCTCCGGCGCCGAACATCAACGCCGGCACCGCCACGAAGGTGTACGCGGTGTAGAGGTCACCACCGACCAGGAACCAGGTGATCCAACCGCCGAAGCTGCGCCCGCCCAGCCCCCACTCGTCAAGGTGCGCCATGTCCTTCGGTGCCCGCCACCGGGCGGCCACGAAGCCCATCACGCTCACCAGCAGAAAGAGGAACGAAAAGACGATGATCTCGGTGAGATGGTCGCGCCACATCAGCGGCCTCCCCGCTTTTTCGTCATCTGGTAGACAAGCGTCGTGGTGGAGACACCAAGCAGGATGTACGCCAGTTGCAGCCAGTAGAAGCGTGGGAAACCGAGAAACCGGGGCGAGTCGCCATTGAAGAAGACCGGGATCAGCGGCACCACGATCGGGATGAAGAGCAACCAGTTCCAGGGGCTGTGGTCCTTCGCCCTGGCCGGCGCCGTGGTGGGCGCCTCCGGTTCCGGTGTAGCCATCTGACACACCTCCGGGGAGTCGTAGCTCTCGATATAACGGCCGGAGGCTACGACTCCGTGACGGCCGTCACGTGTCCCGGGCGTCGAATCGTGCGCCGAGCGGCGAGTGCGGTGCGCCGAATGACGGCCGCCCGCACGGGACAGCGCGGACCGCCCCTGGTCGCTAGCCTGTGACCACAAACGGTTGTGAGGTGATTACGTGTCGAGATGCGCACTTTCCGGGCCGGGTCGCGCGGTCGACACCGGCGACGCGGACGCGCCGCGGTGAGCCGGCGGTCCCCCCGGGCCAACCGCGCGCTCCTGCTGGTCGGGTTCGCCCCCGTGGTCCTGCTACTGGGCCGCCTCGCGCTCGACGGCGAGATGCCAGGTCTGATCCGGATCGCGATGGCGCTGCTCGGTCTCGGTCTCGCCATGCCGGCGGTTTACCTGTTCCGGTGGGTGGGTCACGTGGCCGGCGACCGGAGCGACGCCACCGGGCCACCGGCTCGATCGGTTGACGGGCCGAGCCGGTAGGCCCGGCCACCACCAGCCAGGATCAGAGCGCGGCGAGGTGGGCGGTGTCGTTGACCGTCCGCACGGCCACGCCGCCGTCGGGCCACCTGTCGAGCACCGAGATGCCGGCCGCGTCCAGGAAGAGCCGATGCAGGAACCCGTCGCCGGCCGCGAGGGCGTCGCGCAGCACCAGCTTGATCGGCGAGACGTGCGAGACGACCACCACTGTCTCCCCGGGGTACGCGGTGAGCAGC
This sequence comes from Micromonospora sp. NPDC049047, assembly GCF_040649135.1. Classification (NCBI taxonomy): domain Bacteria; kingdom Bacillati; phylum Actinomycetota; class Actinomycetes; order Micromonosporales; family Micromonosporaceae; genus Micromonospora; species Micromonospora sp. NPDC049047. Next base: position 311,725 of record NZ_JBEZEY010000006.1, on the reverse strand, counting down.
CCTGCCATGACACGTTGGGCGCGTTCCGCGACGTGGGTGAACGACTCGCCGTCCGGCGGGGCGATCCGGGGTGAGGCGAGCCAGGCGTCCATCTCCCCCGGCCACTGCTCGCGCACCTCGGCGAAGGTCCGCCCCTCCCACTGACCGAAGTCGCACTCGATCAGGTCGTCCTCGGTGCGGACCGGCACGTCGCCGCCGAGCGCTGCGGTGATCGCCGCCGCGGTGGCCGTACACCGGGACAGCGGTGAGCTGACCACTGCCGCGACGGACGGGGCCAGCGCGGCCACCCGGGCGCCGGTGGCCAGGGCCTGGGCCCGGCCCTTCGCGGAGAGTGGCACGTCGCCGCGCCCGGAGTAGCGGCGCTGCTCGGTGTACTCGGTTTCGCCGTGCCGGACCAGGATCAGCCGGGTGGCGGTGAAGGTCGGCCGTGGCTCCCACGAGGCCGGCGCGGTCGCCGGGTCGCTGCCCGGCGCGGTCGCCGCCGGAGGTTGGCCCGTCGTCGGGGTCCGCGTGGGCCGGCCAGCGGCGGCGTCCATCGCGGCGTTGGCGAGCGCGTCGGCGTGCCGGTTCTGCTCGCGCGGAATCCACGCGAACCGCACCGCCGTGAACCGGCCCACCAGCCCGGCGGCCTCGGCCGCGAGGGGCCGCAGGCCGGGGTGCTTGATCTGCCACCGGCCGCACATCTGCTCGACCACCAGCTTGGAGTCCATCCGGACGTCCACCTCGGCGGCGCCCAGCTCGGCGGCGGCGGTCAGCCCGGCGATGAGTCCCTGGTACTCGGCGACGTTGTTGGTAGCGGTGCCGAGCGACTCGGACCGCTCGGCGAGCACCTCGCCGGTTTCCGCGTCACGCACCACCGCGCCGTAGCCGGCCGGGCCGGGATTGCCCCGGGAACCGCCGTCGGCCTCGACGCTTACCACCCGCGGGGCCACGACCTACAGGCCCGACTCGTTGGTGCGGACCATGATCCGCCGGCAGTCCTCGCAGCGGACCACGTCGTCCGGGGCGGCCTTGCGGATCCGGGCCAGGTCGGCACCGGACAGCTCCAGCCGGCAGCCGCCGCAGCGGCCCGCGGTGAGCAGCGCGGCACCCAACCCGGTGTCCGCCCGGATCTTGTCGTAGAGGGTGACCAGGTCGGCCGGGAGGTCGGCGGCGAGCGGCTGACGGGCGCCCCGCTTGAACTCCTCCTCCTTCGCGATCTCGGCGAGCGCGTCGTCGCGGCGCTGCTCGGTCGCGGCCCGCTTGTCGCGGGTGTCGGCAAGTCGCTGCTCCACGCCGTCCAGGACGCCCTGCGCGGTCTCGCGCTGCTCCATCAGCTCCAGCTCGGCGTCCTCCAGGTCGCCCTGGCGCCGGTTGAGTGAGACCAGCTCGTGTTGGAGCGCCTCCAACTCGCGGGCCGGGCCCGTGCCGGCGGCGAGCCGGTTCTCGTCCTTCTCCTTGCGGGCCCGGACCTGCTCGACGTCCTTCTCCAGCCGGGCGATGTCCCGGTCCAGGTCGTCGACCGCCACCTGGGCGCGGACCCGCTCGTCCTCCAACGACGACAACTCCCGGGCCAGCGACTCCAGCTCGGCCCGCTCGGCAAGCGTTCGCCTGCGGTGCGCGAGCTGGGCGAGGTTGGTGTCGATCGCCTGGAGGTCGAGCAGGCGGCGCTGCACCTGAGGGTCAGCCTTCACGGTCGGGCTCCTTGTCGTCCACAGCGGGTGCGGCGGCGTGCACGGTCCACGGGTCGGTGTCCAGGTCGGACACCAGCGTCTCGACGCCCGGCGCCGCCCGCAGGAGGGCGGCCAGGTCGTCCAGCCACGGTCGTTCGGTCGCCCAATGGGCGGCGTCGATCAGCGCGGGACCATCGGCGGCGAGGTGCTCGCCGGCCGGGTGGTGCCGCAGGTCGGAGGTGAGAAAAGCGTCCACCCCGGCGGCGGTCGCGGCGCCGAGGAAGCTGTCCCCCGACCCGCCGCTGACGGCGAGGGTACGAACCATACGCCCGGGATCCCCTGCCGCGCGAACTCCCCAGGACGTGACGGGGAGCACGGCGGCCGCGTGCCGGGTCAGCTCGGCGAGAGTCATCGGCTCGGGCAACTCCCCGATCCGGCCGAAGCCCCGGTCGTCGCCGTGCGCGGCCGAGCCGGGCGCGGGTCGCTGAAGCGGGCGCAGCCCGGTCAACCCGAATCGGGCGGCGAGGGCGTCGGAGACACCCGGGGCGGCCACATCGGCGTTCGTGTGCGCCGCGTAGAGCGCGATGCCGGCCCGGATCAGCTGGTGGATGATCCGACCCTTGACTGTCGTCGGAGCCACCGACGACACCCCGCGCAGCAGCAACGGGTGATGCGCGACGATCATGTCCACCTCGGCAGCCAGCGCCTCGGCCACCGTCTCGGGCACCACGTCGACCACGCAGAGCACCCGGCGGACCGGGGCGGTCGGCTCCCCGAGCACCAGGCCCACCCGGTCCCATTCCTCGGCCCAGGCCGGTGGATAGCGCCGTTCCAGCTCGGCCACCACGTCGGTCACCGTGGGGGCGGATCTGCTAGTGCTCACGGCGGGCCAGCTTACCGGCGCGGGGCGGTCCAGCGGTGACACCCGGCCCGGCCGCACCGGGCGGGTGCGCGCTAGGCAGCGCTCGCGGAGACGGTGTGCAGCGCGGTGAGCGGCATCGTCCACGGGAAGGCGTGCAGGTGCTGCTCGCCCGTGCCGGGCGGATGCAGGGCGATCACGTGGTCACCGAAGAGCACTGTGACGCCCCACTCGGCCAGCCGGGCCACCCCGGCACGGAACGCGGGGTGGGCGGCCATCGCGGCGTTCGTGTAGGGCACCGCGACGATGGGGATGCCCTTGCCCTGCGCCTCGACGAGCAGCCCGAGCGCCAGGGTGTCGGTGATCCCGGCCGCCCACTTGTTCACAGTGTTGACGGTGGCCGGGCAGACGATCATGGCGTTGGCGGGTGGCAACACGTCCGGGTCACCGGGATTCTTGTAGTGCGTCCGCACCGGGTGGCCGGTCTGTCGGGCCAGCGCGGCCTGGTCGACGAACTTCGCCCCGTCCGGCGTGGTGACCACGCAGACGTCCCAACCATCCTGCTGGGCACTGTCGACCAGCCGGCCGACGTGCCGGGCCAGCGGTGAACCGCAGGCGATGACGTAGAGCACGCGGTGGTGCGCGCTGTGCTGTGGCGAGCCGGCCATCAAACCGGCTCCGCGCTCATACCCCTACTCCCATGTGCTCAGCCAACTCCGCTACCGGAGAAGGCGGCGCACCACGTGTGCGACGAAGGATGTCCGACATCACCTCGTGGGCGATCGGCCGGCAGCGGATCTCCGACGGCGCGAGTCGGTCACCGAGCAGCAGCATCTCGCCGGCGTTCGCCACGTCGCCCAGTTGGGCGTAGCCGCGGGCGATGTCGAGCAGGTGATGGGCGCGACGTTCGGGCAGCAGGGCGTTGAAGGCGGGCTCCGCGATGCGCAGCTGGTGCACCTCAACGGCCCGGCCCCCGTCACCCAGCTCCACCGCGGCGGCAGCCCGGTGCAGCTCGACATTTGTCGGGCCGAACGACGTCCAGTAGTGGTTGTGGTCGCCGCCGAGCAGCGTGGCGGCCTCCTGCGCGCAGTTGATCAGGTCGTCGACGCTTGCCGTGTCACCGATGCGCGACGCGGCCATCGCGCCCTGGAGCAGCAGCATCCCGTACACGGAGAGCCGGGCCGGGGTGACCTCGTTGCTCCCGCCCGGGGCCAGCCGGTTGGCGATCTGGACGTTCAACTCCAGCGCGGGGCGGGCCCGGCCCATCGCGACGAGCGCGTTGCAGACCCGGGTGGTGGCGATGCCGGCCAGCAGCGGGTCGTCGGCCCGCTGGGCCACCGCCATCGACCTGTCGGCGGCCAACCAGGCGAGCTCGCACTCGCCGAGCTTGCGCAGCACCGAAGAGGCGATCTGGTAGACCTGCCCGAGCAGGTGGGCCGCCTCGGGCGCCCGGTCACCGCCGTAGGCGGCGTCGGCGGCCTGCGCGTCGCGCAGCAGCTTGGGCAACGCCCGGGTGAGCATGCCGTAGCGCCCGTACTGGTAGGTGAGCCAGGCGTGGTTGACGGCCTTGCGCAGGTCCTCGAGCGGCGGCGGACACGGCACCGCGTCGAAGTATGCGCTCATCGAGTCGTAGCGTTCCAGCGCCGCCCGGATCTCCTGCACCTCGATCTGGTCGATGCAGTTGAGCGCGTCGGTGCGCCGCTCCGGATCCTTGCCCAGCAGGAGTTGCACGTCGACCTGGAGGATGTCGGCGATCTCGTAGAGCACTGAGAACTTGTCCAACCGGCGGACGCCGCGTTCGACCTTGTCCACCCAACTCTTGGACTTACCCAGCCGGTCGGCGAAGACCTGCTGCGACATCTTGCGGCGCCCCCGCCAGTAAGCCACTCGCCGTCCTATGGGTAGCTCGTCCATCTGCCCATCCTCCCCTGCCGCCGCCGACCGATCGAGCCGGGGCGATGTCCGCGGGTGCGGCGCGACTGTCGTTCACTTTCAGGTTTTCGCTGGTCGCACACGATGTACGTCAGCCGTACAGCCAGTACTCGTACTTTTCGTGCAAGTTGCACGAGCCGTTCGTCAACCTCAACGATCGTGGGTTACGGCAGTGACGGTGCTCGACATGCGACCTGGCGATCGCCGGGCCCGACGAGGGGAGATGGCACACATGTGGGGGAACGTCGGACCGCGCGTGGCCGAACTGTCGCCGCTGGAACGAGTCCGGCTGCGCCGGGTCGCCATGCGGTACGCCGCACACGGGTGGGAGGTCACCCCGGGGGCCTGTCTGGCCCGCAGTCGCTTCGTCTGCGGGCGGGCCGGCTGTCCCACAGTCGGCTGCCACCCCGCCCTGGAAAACTGGGAGTTGGCCGCCAGCGCCGACCCGGCCCGGGTGGCCACCTGGTGGCGGAACCGCCCGCACGGGGTGCTGCTGCCCACCGGCCGGGCCTTCGACGTGCTGGAAGTGCCCGCCCACCTGGGCCGGCACGTGCTCGACGCGGTGCAGATCCACCCGGCCGGCACCGGCGTACGCGGGCCGGTGCTGGTCACCCCCACCGGGCGGTGGATGTTCCTGGTCCGCCCCGGCGACCCGCTCCGGCCCGAGTTGGAGCACTGCTTCCACGTGGTCCGGCACGGGCCGGGCTCGTGGGTCCCGGCACCGCCCACCCGGCTGCCGGAGGGCACGGTCCGCTGGGCGGTCGCCCCCGAGCAGGCCCGCTGGCAACTGCCCGATTCGTACCTCGTGCAGAACACGGTGATCGGAGCGCTGCGGGCCGCCGGGGTGACCCTCACCGTGGACCTGCTCCCCGGTCACCTGCCACTGCCCCGCAGGGGCATGTGAGACCGACCCGGCCGACGATTCGATCCGGTGCCCGACAGCGTCGCCAGGGCGCCGGTCCTCGTTGACAGGGAGACGGCGCCGACGCGCGCCACGAACGGGGGAACGATGTCCACGAACGGCAGGGCGCCTCATCCCGGCGGCACCGAACCGCCCCGACGCAGCCACCCACGCCACCGGTGGGCCGGCACCAGGCCGGCCGGCTCGCGCCCCGGCCGCCCACGCCCGACCGGCTCCCGCCCAGCCGGCACCCATCGCCCGATCCGCTAGTCGGTGACCGGGAGGCCGGTGGAGTGGTACTGGCGGCCGTCGTCGGTCACCACCGCGTGGGTGTGGCCGTCGAGGCCGTTAAGCCAGCCGAGACCGGCGGCCCCCATGGCGAGGGCGGCGGTGGCGTACGCGTCGGCCACACCGAGATCCGGGCCCACCACCGTCACCGAGCGCAGCCCGCTGGCCGGGGCGCCCCGACGCGGGTCCAGCACGTGCCGGCCCCGTTCGTAGACACCGGACGTGGCCACCGCGAGGTCGGTGCCGGTGAGCACCAGGCAGGTCGCCATGGCGTCCCAGGGGTGCCGGATGCCGACGAGCCACGGTGCCCCGGTCGGGGCGCAGCCGCGTACCCGCACGTCGCCGCCGGCGTTCACGCAGTGGTTCGCGGCACCGGCGGCGAGCAGGCGATCCGAGGCGACCTGAGCGGCCCAGCCCTTGACGAAGCCGGACGGGTCGAGCCGCCCGGTGGCGTACGCGTCGAAGAACCCGTCAGTGGCACCCCACAGGTCGGCGCAGGCCTCCAACACGAACCGCAGCGGCGCCGACGCCTCGGACAGCAGCACCTCGCCCCGGTCGAAGCGGGACACCTCGCTGTCCGGCCGGTACGTGCTGAACCGGGCGTCCACCTCACGCATCCAGGCGAAGACCTCGTCGGCCAACTCGCGCAGCGTCGCCGGCGGCAGGTCGTCGGCCAGGTCCACTGTGATCGCCGTACCCATTATCTGCTCGACCCGGCAGAGCCCCGGTCGGATCGTCGCAGCCGGCATGTCAGAAGGCCTGCTCGATCGCGCCCCGCAACGACTGCTTGTAGGAGTTGCTGGTCTCGGTGGCGCCGGAGACGGTGTTGACGTTGGCGCTCTGCTTCTGCACCACCTCGCCGCCGGTACCGTCGTACCTGCTGCTGACGTCGTCGCTGTGGATGTCGGACTCACCGCCGCTGGGCAGTGACAGCGAGACGGCATCGACGATCCGGTTGCCGGATACCACGATCTGCACCTGCACGAACCCGTACTCGTTGTCCACACCCGGCCCGGTGACCCGCCGGGTGGTCGACTGCGGTGCCTTGGTGGTGGTCCGCGGCGCGGTCGGCGCCTTCGTGGTGGCGCGGGGGCTGCCGGGCGGCCGGGCGGTGCTCTTGCTCGGTTTGGCCGACGCCGGCGCGCTGGGCGCCACCGACGGCGTCGGTGCCCCGGCCACCGGGTCGGCGGTCGGGCCGGTGCCCGGGTCGACGTCCTGCGGGGTGGGATTCACCGGCTGGGCGGTGGGCAGGTTCTGGGCGACCTGGGTGGCGCCCGGCGAGCCCTTGAACACCACGAGCGCGGTGGTGCTGGCCGCCAAGCCGGTGATCGCGAGCAACGCGCGACGCATGGGATGCCTTCCTACAACTCGAACGTGGCCAGGTGGATCTGCCGTCGGGGCACGCCGGCGCGGCGCAGCGCGCGCACCGACTGTTCCACCAGGCCGGGTGGCCCGCACAGGTAGACGTCGCGCCGGGCCACGTCGGGCACCAGTTGCCGCAACCCGTCGGGGCTCATCAGTTGGCGGGGGCCGGGGTCGTCGCGGGAGCCGATGACGTACCAGACCGATGTTTCGCGCTCCTGCGCCAGCCAGTCCAACTCCCGGCTGAGCAGCACGTCGGCGGGGGTGCGGGCCCGGTAGATCAGGGCCGCGCCCGGCGGCAGCTCCTCGAGCATCGCCCGGATCGGCGTGATGCCGCTGCCGCCGGCGATCAGCAGGGCCCGCTCGCGGACCCGGTGCGCGGCGGTGAAGGTGCCCGACGGGCCCTGCGCCCAGACCCGGGTGCCCGGGGCCACCTCGCGCAGGTCCGCGGTGTGCGTGCCGACGACCTTGACGGTGAGTCGCAACCAGCGGCCGTTCGCGGCGGCGGAGACGGAGAACGGGTGCGACTGCCACCAGCAGCCCCGGGTGAGGAAGCGCCACCGGAAGTACTGGCCGCCGAGCATCGTCAGCCGGCCGAGCCGCTCGCCGGTGAGGTAGATGGAGATGGTGTCGGGGCTTTCGGCGACCACGTCGGCGACCCGCAGCTTGTACCGCAGGTTGAACGCCAGCGGCGCGAGCACCCGACCCCAGAGCAGGGCGGCGACCACCAGCAGGTAGAGCGCGATCCAGCCGGTACGCACCGGACCGGGCTTGTACAACTGTGCGCCGTGGGTGAACTGGTGGCCGAAGCCGAGCAGCAGGATCAGGTAGCTGGACCGGTGCAGCAGGTGCCACAGCTCGTAGGGCAACGCGCGCCGGATCGCCCGGACACTGCTGAACCCGACAAGCATCATGAGGCCGGTGGCGACGAACGCCGAGAGCATGTCCTCGTAGTCGCCGAGCAGCGTGCCGACCTCGGCGAGGATCGACTGGTTGCGCAGGTCCGCGTAGCCGACCAGGATCAGCGACAGGTGCGCCAGCACGGCGACAAGCAGCGTCGCGCCGACGTCACGGTGCCAGCGGGCCATCTGCTCGCCGCCGATCCACCGTTCCAACACCGGCAGCCGGCTCATCATCAGCACCTGCACAAGCAGCAGGTAACCGGCGATCAGACCGGTGATCCGGCCCGCCGCGGTGACGGTGGCCGCGGTGCTGCGCAGCGAACCGGCGGGGGTGCCCAGCCACCACGGCAGCACGCTGGCGAGCAGGCCGACGAGCAGCAGCAGGCCCAGCAGCCGTCGGCCGCCGGGTCCGCGCCGGTCCGGGACCTGCGGGGGTACGGGTAGCGCCGACCGGCCGTCGTGCCGGGACGAGGTCCCGGTACGACGGCCGGCGGCGTGAGTGTGCGGGTACGTCACGCGTACAGCTTCATCGGGGCGTACTTCTGGCGGGGGAAGACCTTCTCGACCTCCGCGTTGGTGAGCCCGAACCGGCCCTGGGCCACCGCGCCGTACACGTTGAACATGTTGTTGTACTCCGGCACGTCACCGGAGTCCGGCTTGTCCAGACCGTTCCAGTTGCCGAGCAACGAACCGGCGAGCTTCTTGCCGGAGAGGATCGTGACCACCCCGCCGTGCCCGTGGTCGGTGCCACCGGTGTTGGAGCGGATCCGGCGACCGAACTCGCTGGACACCATGATCGTCACGTCGGCGGCCTGCGGGCCGAGGTCGGTGAAGAAGGCAGCCATCGCCTTGGCCAGCTCGTTCAACCGGCGGTGCAGTTGGCCGCCCGCAGCGGTGCCCTGGTTCTCGTGGGTGTCGTAGCCGCCCATCCCGACAGTGGCGACCCGGACGTTCGCGCCGCCCTTGATCAGCTGGGCGAGTTGCTTGAACGAGTTGCCGACGCCCTCGTACGTGACGCCCTCGGCGGGCTGGTACGGCTTGGCGGCCAACTGCTGGGCGGTGGCCAGCGCACCCATGCCCTCCTGCACTGCCTCCTCCACCGGGTGGTTGATCCCGGTGAAGAGCCCCTTGATGGCAGCCTCGGTGGCCGCCCGGAACCGCTGGTCGCCGTTGAGCCGCAGCGACCCGACGTTGTTCAGCGACAGCGCGCCGTTGGTGCCCACCAGCGAGCGGGGCAACGTGCTGCCGATGCCGACGCTGCGGAACGCGGTGCCCTTGCCCAGGTGGTCGACCAGACCGTCGAGCCAGCCCCGGCCGCCGGTCTCGTTCGGCAGGCCGCCCAGGTTGCAGGCGTCCGCGGCCTGGAAGTGGCTGCGCGACAGCCGCGGGTCCGAGGTGCCCGGTACGAAGCCCAACTGACCGGCCGTGAGCCACTTCTCCAACGGCTTGAACGCGCTCGTCAGCTTGAAGCCCCGGTCCAGGGCCAGCGAGTCGTTGCCGAGCAGCAGGTCGGGACGGTCCTTGGCGAGCACGGGGTCGTTGTCCGGCGCGACGAGGCTCAGCCCGTCCAGGCCCCCGTAGAGGAACACGTGGATCAGGGTGCCGGTCGGGGTCGCCGCGAACGACGCCGACGTGGTGACGAACTGGGCGGTGGCCAGGGCGGTGGCGGTGGCCGCGGCACCGGCGACGAAGGTCCGCCGGGTGACGCCGCGACCGTCCTGCTGGGCCTCCTCCAGGTTCTCCAGCGTGCGGTAGCGGTCCCGCTCGGCGGCGCTCTCGGCGGCGACGATGTCCGCCTCCGCGCGCAGCAACGCCTCGGCCGGGTTGTCGGCCAGCCGTCGCACGTCGGGGCATTCGGGGTGCAGGGGGAAAGAGTTGTACACAGTCTTCTCCATCGGGTGCCTCACCTGAGGTGGTGCTGGGGGGAAGCGAGGATCGCCCGCGCGACGGCGGTGATGGCCCCGTTGAATGTGGCGTCGACCTTGGCAGTCGCCGGCACACCGGCCACACCGAGGATCAGGTTCTTCTCCCGCGTGCTGAGCTTCTGACCCACCAGCCGCTGGGAGAGTGCGTCCACGTACGCCCCGGCGGTGGCCGGCGGAGCGGCGATCAGCTTCTCCGGCGCCGTGTACGTGAAGGTGGTGCGGAAACCGGCGATGATCTCGCCGGCCTCGTTCCAGCCGTTGACCATGGTGCCGGCCGACGTCCAGGCGACGTACACGTCCGGGTAGCCGTCCGGGGTGGGCTGCCCCATCGGGTAGTGGCCCAGCTCGCGCAGCTTGTCGTGGATCTGCCGCAGGCCCCGGGCGTACGGGGTGCGCTTGCTGTCACCGTTGTTGTGCTTCGGCGACGCCTCCGGAGAGACACCCAGGGTGCGGTACGTGGCGACCAGGTACTCCATCGGCCGGCGCACCTTCTGGCCCACGCCGGCCCAGAACTCCGAGGCGGAGAAGAGCGCCATCAGCACCGGCTTGATCAGACCGTTGTTCGTGGTGTACGTCTTGGCCAGCCGGTCCACAAGGGACTTCGGCGGGGTGTCCGAGACGAACCGGGTCGCCAGGCTCTGCGCCACGTACTTCGCCGTCGACGGGTGCAGCGCGATGTAGGCGATGTACGCGTCGATCGCCGCATCGGCCTTCTTCGGGTCCGCGGAGTCGTTGGCGTGGGTGAAGCCGAGAATCTTCACCTTGCCGACGTAGTGCTGCTCCGGCTTGAAGACGTACTTGCCGTCCCGGTCGATGCCGCGGCCGGTCTGGAGCATCGCCGCCTGCCGGACGTCCTGCTCCCCGTAACCACCGTCGACGCCCACCGAGTAGAGCTCGAGGTTCTCCCGGGCGAGGTTCTCGTTGATCGCGTCCTTGCGGGAGTCCTTCTGGTTCAGGTAGATCAGCAGCGCGGGGTGCTTGTTCGCGGCGACAAGCATCTCCGGGTAGCTGCCCAACGCGTGCTGGCGCACGACCTCCTGGTCGAACGAGTTGCGGTAGGGCTCACCGCCGTCGAAGTCGGCGGCGACGTGCAGAAAGTCGTTCCAGAAGTCGACCATCACCTCGAACAGTTGGCGCTTGGACCAGATCTGCCGGGCGAGGGTGGCGTCCACCATCTCCCGCTCCGGCTGGGCGCCCTGCTCGTTGAGCTGGTCGCGCTGGGCGCGCAACTGCTGCGGGGTGAGCTTCAGGGTGGGCAGCTCGGAGAGCTTCAGCTCGGCCTTGCTCGGCTCGATCTTGTCCGGCTCCAACTGGGCGCGGATCCAGCCGTCGATGCCCTGGCTCTTGATGTCGGCGATCACCGCGGGCGTCGGCCCGAAGGTGGCGCGGCGGGCCAGGTGCAGGATCGGGTCCTTGGCCAGCACCGTCTTGACCGTCACCTTGGTCGCCGCGGCGGCGGCGGCCGGACCGGACAGGGTCCGCCCGGTGGTGGGCGCGTTCTTCTTCAGCGCCTCACCGGCCCGGGAGCCCATGTAGCTCTCGTTCTGCTCGGTGTACGTACGCACCGTGCTGGGCTGCTGGCCGCTGGGCCGCGCCGCGGTGCCGTCGGTCACCGTGCTGCCGGTCGCGTCGCCAGCCGCCGCGGCCTCGTCGCCGAAGAGGCCCCGGAACTGCGGGGTCATGGCGAGCGCGGCACCACCGGCGACGACGGCGGCGGTGCCGCCGAGGGCGACGATCGCCTTGCGCCGGCCGACCTTGCGATCGGAGTCATCGTCATCGTCCAGAGCGGGCAGTCCAACACCCGCCGGTCGCGCCGGCGCCGGCCGGCCGAGGCCCTCCGGGCCGACCCACTGCGGCCCGCGCGGGCCGGGGGCCGGCTGTCCGGCGTGGGCGTAACCGTCGCCGTACTGCTCGCGCGGGTCGGCCTGCGCGGGGTAGCCGCCCTGGTAGGGGTGGGGCGAGTCGTACCCGTAGGGCGCGGACGTGCTGGGGTCGCCGTAGCCGTCCGCGCTGTGGTGCTGGCGTCCGTCCCAACCGCGGTCGTCCCGCGGTCGACGTGGTGGCACATTCTGGTCGGCCATGTACCAATCCCGATTTCTGATGAGCGCCGAAAGCTGCGACCGGGCAGGTGCGACAGGTGCGGCGACTGTTGCCTGAGGGGGTTGCTACGGCAAGGTAACCAAGCGCTCAGGTGCCTTCAAGGTGGGCTGAACGCCCTCGCGAGGGCACTTAAGACAGCGCTCAGTGCCGCATCGCGAGCGGGCGACGGGCGGTGGCCGGGCGCGGACCTTCCCAGCAGGGCGTACGCGCGGCAGCTGGGCACAGACCCGACCGCAGAGCCATACGCGACACGTTCCACGCTGTTCACCACCACAGGCAAACTTAAGGTTCGGGTAAGCCGGACATGAGGTGAACTCGCGTGGCGGAAAAGTAGGAGCAGCGGGTGAGCGTGAGCCGCCGCAGCAGCGGGTATGCCGCCGAACCGCTGGACGCGTGAGGGGAAGGCAGCGCCATGCTCAGCAAAGAGGATCAGCGCAGGTTCGACCAGATCACCCGTCAGCTCCGGGAGAGTGACCCGGCCTTCTTCGCCCGGTTGGACCACCGGGCCCGGGCCCGCAGGGGCCGCTATCTGATGTTGTTGACCATCGTGCTGTGGGCGTCGCTGCCGGCGGTAGCCGTGTTCGCCGGCCGGTTGACCGGCGCGATCTGCGCGGTGGTGCTGGTGGCCAACGCCGCCATCATGTGGCGGTTCCGCCGCCGGTGGACGTGACGGCTCACCGCTCGGCCGGGCCGAACGCCCGGTACGCGCGGCGCAACCGTTCGAGCAGTCCTGGCCCGCCGATGGCCGGCGCCGGTGCTCCGAGCTGGCGCAGCAGGAGGTCCGGGCCGGTTGCCAATCGGGGTGGCCGATCGGGCAGCGGCACCGGCGGCGTCCAGAACCGGTCCGCCGACTCGGCAAGCGTGGTTGCCGGCAGTCCGGCCAGCGCGCGGGCCGCGCCGACGGGTGCCGGAACGGCCACTGCCGACTCTCGACCGTCCGGTTCGGACGGTGGACCCGGCGGCTCCGGTGCGGGGGCGGCTCCGGTGGCCTCGGCCCGCCGGGCCCGCAACTCGTCGAGCAACTCCGCACGGGATCGGCCGCGCCAGTGCAGCAGCTCGAACGGGTCCGCGTCGAACGCCTCGGCGAGTAGGTAGAACGTCGCCGCGAGGTGTTTGCACGGCACCGCGAAGTCGGGGCAGTTGCAGCGCTGGGTCAACTCGTCGACGCTGGCCGGGAAGAGCGGCGCACCGGCGGAGACGAACAGCTCCTCCAACTCGTCGGGGAGGTCCCCAGCGAGCAGCCGGGCGCTGAAGAACGCCTGGCCGGCCAACTCCGCCTCGATCCGGGACCAGAGCGCGGCCGGAAACGGCTTCAACGCGATGGACACCTGGTACGGCTGCGGTCGGGAGCCCTGCACCACGGCGCTCACCCGTCCGGGCGCGATGTCGAGCGTGCGCACCTGACCGGCTCGCGCGTACGACCGGCCCCGGGTCAGCCGGGTGCCGAGCGCGAACGACTCCAGCACCTCCAGGAAACGCCGCGACCACCAGGACGTGCCGATCGCGCCCCGGGCGCTGCGCGCCCGCAGACCCCCGTCGACGCGGCGGGGGCGCCCGTAGTCGGCGAACCGGTCGGTGCTCACGCCGGCACGGGACGGCACGCTGCGGGGTCCGCTGGTTGGCTCGCGCACTACTCCACCACCGCTCCGGCTTCCAGGGCGAACAGGTCACGCAACTGGCCGGTGGACAGCTCGGTGATCCACTGCTCGCCGGTGCCGACCACCCGCTCGGCCAGACTGCGCTTGTCGGCGATCATCGCGGCCACCTTCTCCTCCACAGTGCCGGCGCAGACGAACTTGCGCACCTGCACCCGGCGGCGCTGCCCGATCCGGAACGCCCGGTCGGTGGCCTGGTCCTCCACCGCCGGGTTCCACCACCGGTCCACGTGCACCACGTGGTTCGCGGCGGTCAGGGTGAGCCCGGTGCCACCGGCCTTGAGGGACAGGACGAACAGCGACGGACCGTCGGCCGACTGGAAGCGCTGCACCAGGGCGTCCCGTTCGGCCTTGCCGAGGCCGCCGTGCAGGAACAGCACCTCCCGGCCGAACCGCGCCGACAGGTGACCGCGCAGCATCGCGCCGAACTCGGCGTACTGGGTGAACAGCAGTGCCCGCTCCCCCGCCGCCAGCACCTCCTCCATGATCTCGGTGAGCCGGGCCAGCTTGCCGGAGCGGCCCTCCAGCGGCGAGCCGTCGCGCAGCAGTTGGGCCGGGTGGTTGCAGACCTGCTTGAGCCGGGTCATGGTGGCAAGCACCAGCCCGCGTCGCTCGATGCCGTCGCTGGACTCGATCCGGGCCAGCATGTCGTCGACCACCACCCGGTAGAGGGCGGCCTGCTCGGCGGTGAGGTTGCAGAGCACCTCCATCTCCAGCTTCTCCGGCAGGTCCGAGATGATCGACGAGTCGGTCTTGAGCCGGCGCAACACGAACGGGCCGGTGATCCGGCGCAGCCGTTCGGCGGCCTCGGCGTCGCCGTTGCGCTCGATCGGCTCGGCGAACCGCTTGCGGAACGTCGCCGCCGGGCCGAGCAGCCCCGGGTTGGCGAACTGCATGATCGACCACAGGTCGGCGAGCCGGTTCTCCACAGGCGTACCGGTCACCGCCACCCGCTGCCGCGCGGGCAGCGCGCGGACCGCCTCGGCCTGCCGGGTCGACGCGTTCTTGATCGCCTGCGCCTCGTCCACCACCACCCGGTGCCAGTCGATGCTGGCCAGGTCGACGGCGTCGCGGGCCGCCACCGAGTAGGTGGTCAGGACCAGGTCCGCGCCGTGCGCGGCCGCTGTGAACTCCGCCCCCCGCGCCCGCTCCGCCCCATGGTGTACGTGCACCCGCAACGTCGGCGTGAAGCGGGCCGCCTCCCGCTGCCAGTTGCCGACAAGCGACATCGGGCAGACCAGGAGGGTCGGCCCGGCCTCCGGCGGATCCCCGGCGAGCAGTGCGAGCAGCTGCACGGTCTTGCCCAGCCCCATGTCGTCGGCGAGCACGCCACCCAGGCCGAGCGAGCGCAGGAACGCCAGCCAGGCCAGTCCGCGCTGCTGGTACGGCCGCAGCGTGCCCTGGAAGCTCGGCGGCGGGTCCAGTGGGGTGAGTCGGCGCTCCACCGCACCGGCGAGCAGGTCACCGAGCGCCCCGTCGGCGCTCACCTCCAGCACCGGCAGCGCACCGGTGGCGTCGCCGTCGGCCAACCCGAGACGGAGCAGATCGGCGACGGTCAGCTCGCCGGCCGAGCGGAGCAGCCGCAGACCGGCCGCGAGCCGCCCCGGGTCCAGCTCGACCCACCTGCCGCGCAGCCGCACCAGCGGGGTCTTCAGCTCGGCCAGCGCCGCCAACTCCTCGGCGGAGAGCGGCTGGTCACCGAGGGCGATCTCCCAGCGGTAGTCGACAAGGGCATCCAGGCCGACACCGGCATCGGTACCACCCACAGTGCCTGGCGCGGTGCGGCTGCGGGCCCGGAGCCGGGCGCCGAGCCGCGCCGACGGGCGCTGCCACCACGACGGCAACAGCACCCCGAAACCAGCGGCGTGCAGCACCGGGGCGCCCTCGCTGAGGAACCGGTGCGCCCCCTCAACGTCGAGTTCCATCGCCTCCGGAGCGGCGGTACGCAGCGCGGCGTCCAGGTCCGGCCAGAGCCGGCTGGCCCGGCCCAGCTCGGCGAGCAGCGTCTCCTGCGGGCTTGTCGTCCGGCCGGCCAGGCCGCCGAGCGTCTGCGGCGCCCGCCAGATCTGCCCGGCGTCGACGTGCAGGCCGGGTTCGTCGGCCGCCTGCAATCCGAACTCCAGCCGCCAACGCCCGGCACCGACCGACTCGACCGGCACCGGAGGGCTCCCCGCCACCACCGGCCCGCTGTCCGACCCCGACCCCGACGTCGGCCCCGCTACTGCTGCTGCCGCCGGCATGCTGCCCGACCCGGGCCCCGCCACCGGCATGCTGCCCGCTCCCGCCGCCGTTGGCACGCCGTCGCCCGGTACCGGGCGGGTGGCCAGGATGGGTTCGGTGACCTCGTCGGGAGCCGGTTCCACGAGCCGGAAGCTGGCCCGCACCGGGCCACCGGCGGCGTCGCGCTGCCAGACGTCCAGCTCGGCCTGGAGAGTGGCCAGGGCGGCCGGTTCGATGGTGAAGTCGCGTCGAGGGCCGGCGAGCGCGGCCAACCAGGCCGGCGCCGGACCACCTGGGCGCAGCCCCCGAGCCAGCGTGGTGGTCGCCAGAGCAGCCCGTGCGGCGGCGTCGGTGAGCGCGTCGAGCGCCTCCGTGACAAGCGCGGCAGCCGTCAGCTCGACCCCGTCCGGCCCGGTGGCCGTCACCGAGGTGCTGGCCGCCGGGGCGACAGCCGGTGACGCGGCGGCTGCCGGCACCGCCGTCGCTGACGCGGTGGCCGCTGGGGCGGTGGTCGGCGTGGGCTGCACGACTGCGGCTCGGGCGGCCGGTGGCAGGGCCAGCGCGAGCGACCGCGCCCAACCGGCGTCGGTACCGGTCAGCAGCGGTCGCCAGACCGCCCACGCCGGCACCGGGGCAGCAGCGCCCGCCGGCACCGGGGCGGCAGCGCCGGGCAGTTGGGAACCCACTGTCGTGCGGACACCGGGCAGCACGCGGCCACGGGTCACCAGGTCGGCGGCGAAGTCAGCCAACCCGGCGAGGTGACGCAGGGTCGCCCCGGCCAGGGCCGGCAGTTCTTCCAGGTGGCGCAGCAGCAGGAGGGCGTCGTCCGGGGCGTACACCAGCACGGGCACCCGCCAACCGGCCAGGGTGAGCCGGCCGCGGACCGGGGGCGCGACGGCGGTCCGGATCAGCTCGGGTGAGTCGGTCGGTGCGCCCGCCCGGGTGGGCAGGGTGAGCAGCACGGTGTCCGGGCGGGCGGGTTCGGCGGCGTCAGCGAGGACGGCGGCCAGGTCGGCGTGCCCGGCCGCGAAGGGATGCGGGCGCACCCGGGGCGGCCGGCCGGGGCGAGTCGGCGGGGGCGGCGCGGCGCTGTCCTCGGCCCAGACGGCGAGCCCGCCGGTCGAGCCGTCGCCGGGCAGCCACAGCCCGTGGATGACAAACACCTGCTCCCCCTCGTCGCCGCCCGCGCCCAGGATAGGCGGCCCTGGCGGGTAACGACCCACGCCCACCAGGGCCACCACGTGTCGTGGTTGGCCCTGCGGTGATCATTTGCTGAAAAGTAGGTCTGGACGGGCTCTGGGGCCTGCTTTTCATCAATTGATCAAGCGGATCGTTGCATCGCGGCCGACTGGGGTGGCCGCGACGGGTCAGAGCGCCCCGGCCTCGCCGTCGGTCAGCTCGCGCAGGATGTCGGCGTGACCCGCGTGTCGGGCCGTCTCCTCGATCATGTGCACCAGGATCCAGCGCACCGACACCTCGCCGAGCTGCGGGTGCGGCACCACATGGTCGAGGTCGAAGCTCGCGGCGACCGCCCGGGACCGGGCGCAGGCCCCCTCGTACGCCTCGACGAGCCCGGCGACGGTGTCCTGGTCGCCGAGCGTGAAGCTCGCCAGCGCGTCCTCCTCCGAAGTGAGGTAGACGTCGCCCGGCTCAGGGGCCAGCAGAGTCGGGAACCAGTTCCGCTCGACCAGGGTCAGGTGCTTGACCAGCCCGGCGAGCGTGGTCGCCGAGGGCACCAGCCGCCGGCCGGCGTCGGCGTCGGAGAGGCCGCGCAGCTTGCGCAGCAGCACACTGCGGTGGAAGTCGAGAAACGCGTCAAGCACTGCGCGCTCGTCACCGGTGCGGGCGAGCACCGGACCGAGCGTCGGATCGATCGTCTGCTCCATCCGCCGACCCTAGCCACGGGTCGGGTCGCCCGCTGCCCCGCTATCCGCTGCGAGCGGGCGGCCCGACGGGCAGGATGGGCGCATGGCTTCATCCGTACGGATCCTGCTCGTCGGCGGCACGGCGGACGGGCAGACCATCACCGTCGAACTGGACAGCAACGGCCGTCCGCCGCTCACCCACCACCACCTCGGCCCGGGTGGGTTGGCGGAGGCACAGATCTACGAGTTGGAGAGCGCTCACGAGGAAGCCAGCGAGTGGCGGTACCGGTGGACCGGCCCCGCGGTGTGAGCGTCCACTCAGACCCGGGTGAGCGCCTGGCTGCGTAGGCCCTCCAGCACACCGCGGGTGACTTCCGAGGTGCCCCGCGCCTGCTCGCACACCTCCGCCACCCGCCGGGCGGTGGCCTCCGCGCGTTGCTCCCGCTCGTCCCAGAGCCGGTCGACCTCGGCCAGCAGCGGCCCCTCGACCTCCCGCTCCACGCCGCGTAGTGCCGGCACGCCGAGTCGCTGGGCCAGGTCGAAGACCTTGCCGGCGTACGGCAGGGGCAGGAACGGTGTGCCGACCATCGCCGCGAAGATCAGGAAGTGCAGGCGCATGCCGACGGCCAGGTCGAAGTGGCGCATCAGCCCGAGCACCTGCTGCGGCGAGTACGTGCCGTGCAGGATCCGGCCGTGATCGGCGGCCACCATGTGCGAGAGCACCCCGTGGGCGTGCCGGATGTCGTCGCGTTCCATCGGCACGAACAGCACGTACGCGTCGATCCGGTGGACAAGGAAGTCGCCGATCTGGGCCAGCAGCCGGTGGTAGCCGTCCACGTCGAGCCGTTCGGCGGCCCGCCCCGGCTCCCGCACACTGATCCCGACCAACCGCTTACCGACCGGCACACCCTCCTCGGCCAGCAGGTGGGCCGGGAAGTCCTCCGGCTGCAACAGGAACGCCGGGTCGGCGGTGACCGTGATCGGGTTGAGCAGGCCGGCCTCCTCGAGCACCATCCGGGACTCCTGGTCCCGGACCGTCACCTGGGTGGCGCTGGCCAGCGTCTCCCGGACCATGCCGGTGTCCACCGCGTCGCTGAGCGGCCCGACCCCCACCGCGTACGTGATCAGGGGCAGGCCGCGCTCCTGGGCGACCCGGACCACCCGCAGGTAACGGCGGGCCTCCCGGTCGTAGAGGATCCCGCCGCCGCCGAGGATGAGCAGGTCGAGCTGGGCCAGGACCAGGGCCGAGTCGGTACGGCTGACGCCCTCCCAGGGCACCGCCTCGACGTCCGGGTGCGCGGCCCGGGTGTGCTCCGGGTTACGGGAGAAGACGATGATCCGGGCGTTCGGCTCCTGCGTCCGCAGATCGGTGAGCAGGCCGGTGAGGATGGCCTCGTCGCCGAGGTTTCGCCCACCGTACGAGCCGAGCACACCGATGGTCAGTCCGGCACCGTGCGTCATCCGTCGCTCCTCCCCAGGTGCGGTCCGCGCCGGTTTCCCGCTGGGGAGGTGAACAGTCCTGCCGGGGGGACCGTCCCGGCTCAGCCCGTCGGGTCGATGCGCTTCGCCATCTGCTGCGCGGTGACCTCGAAGCCCAGACTGCGGTAGAGGCCGATCGCCACGGTGTTCGTACCGAAGACGTTCAGACCCAGCTCGGGCACGCCGAGGTGGGCGAGTTCGACCTCGATGAGCTGAATCATCCGCCGTGCGTACCCGCGTCCCCGATGCTCCTCGTGCACCTCGATGTTGTGGATCCACGCCTGGTTCGGCGCGGCCGGCGTCGGCAGTGTCACCCAGATCCAGCCGACCTCGGTCTCGCCGACCCGGGCCGCCCGCAGCACGACCCCGTCGGTGGCCGCGCCGGCCGGCAGCAACTCCCGGATCTGGGTGACCGCCCGTTCGAGGGCCGCGTCCGGGGTCATCCCCCGGTGGGCCGCCAGGTCCTCGGCGTACCCCTGCTGCAGCGGCCCCAGCAGGCGGGTCAGCTCCTGCTCCGTCGTCGGCGTCAGCGTCAGCTCAGCCACCGAGCCTCCCTTCGTCGTCGCCGAGTTCAGCAGATCCCACCCGGGTACGCCATCCGGTTCGCCAGTCAGCGCGGGTCGGCGGGCGCGCGGGTATCGGACCTGGGAGTGGGAACGAGGGGTCCGATCGCCGCCAGACGGCGAGGTCGGCGCGGCTACATGATCGTTTACATGAGAACACTGAAGGACAAGGTCGCCCTGGTGACCGGTGGCTCCCGCGGCATCGGGGCCGGCATCGCCCTCCGCCTGGCCCAGGACGGGGCCGACGTGGCGCTTACCTACCGGCAGGACGCGGAGCGCGCCGCGACAGTGGTGCGGCAGATCGAGGCGCTGGGCCGGCGGGCGCTGGCTCTCCGGGCCGACGGCGCCGACCCGAGTGCCGTACGGGGGGCGGTGGACCGGGTGGCCGCCGAACTGGGTGGGCTGGACATCCTGGTGAACAACGCGGCGGTCTTCCTGGTCGGTGCCGTGGGCGAACTCGGCACGGCAGAGGTGGAGCAGACGATCGCGGTGAACATCCGGGCACCGTACGTCGCCGTGCAGGCGGCGCTGCGGCACCTGAGCGAAGGTGGACGGATCATCAGCATCGGCAGCATCGTCAGTGAACGGACCGTCTTTCCCGGGCTGACGCTCTACTCGATGAGCAAGACCGCTCTGGTCGGGCTGACCCGGGGCCTGGCCCGCGAGCTGGGTCCACGGGACATCACCGTGAACCTGGTCAACCCCGGGCCGACGGACACCGACGCCAACCCGGCGGACGGACCGGACGCGGCAGCCATCAGCGGATTCACCGCCGTCGGCCGCTACGCGCGTCCCGCCGACATCGCCGCCACCGTCGCGCACCTGGCCAGCCCCGAGGCCGGCTACGTGACCGGCGCGCTCATCAATGTGGACGGTGGCTTCACCACCTGACGAACCCGGGCGGCGCCGCCGCAGCCGCCGGCGGTGCCGCCCCTGAATCATGTCCCGCCGAGCGGGCGTGAACCGTCAGCGGGGCGGGTCCTCGCCGGTGAGCCCGTCCACCGACTCCCGGATCAGGTCGGCGTGCCCGACGTGTCGCGCGTACTCCTCGATGAGGTCGACAAGGACCCGGCGCAGGCTGGGCACCCGACCGTCGGGCCACCCGCCCCGGGCCAACTGCTCCGGGCCGCCGTCGGCGAGCAGTTCGGTGACGGTGGCCCGGGAGCGGGCCACAGCCTCCCGCCACAGCGTGTAGAGCTGCTCGGGGGTGTCCTCGGCGGCCGTGCGCCACTCCCAGCCCGGGTTGGCGTCCCAGTCGACCGTCTCCCACGGTGGTCCGGGTGAGCGCCCGGCCAGCTTGAGCGAGAAGTAGAGGTCCTCGACGAGGGCCAGGTGCTTGAGCAGCCCGCCCAGGGTGATCGACGACGGGCCGAGCGTGGCCCGCAGACCGGCGGCGTCGAGCCCGCCGGTCTTCCAGGCCAGGGTGGCGCGCTGGCGGTCCAGGGAGCCCAACAGGGTGGCGGTCTCGTCGCCCGCGATCGGCGGTTCGGGGTGACCGTGCTCGTCGGAGTTGGTCATGGTGGTCGAGGTTAGTGGGCCGACCGGAGCCGGACCAGGTGGCCGTTTTCGGGCCGCGTCAGGGAAGTTCGTAGCCGGCTTCCTCGACGGCGGCGCGCACCTCGCCGACGTCGAGAGGTCGGTCGCTCGTCACCGTGACGGTGTCGAGTTCGACATCGACGGCTACGCCTGTGACGCCGGGGATTCGTTCGATCTGCTCGGTGACGAAGCGTTCACAGTGGCCGCACGCCATGCCCGCCACGCGGTAGACGCCGACGGTCATGCCGGGACCTGGCCGTCGGCGGGCGCTTCCGGCGGTGGTGGTGCCGAGGTGGGCCGGACGGGAAGGGTCCGGGTGAGCAGGTGCGCCCGCCGCATCCGCCCGTCGTCGGCGAACTCCCCGAAGAAGTGCACCTCCACGCTGCCCTCCCGCTTCCGGTTCTGGAAGTGCAGGGTGTAGCGGGCGGCGATCCGGTCGCCGTCGGCAAGCGCCTCGTGCACCTCCCACCTGGCGTCGGGTTGGTGTTTCTGCGCCGGCCGGGCGTGCGCGATGAGCTTGGCGCGATCCATCCGGCTGCCATCGGCGATCTGCACGATGTCCGGCGTGTGGTACCTGTCGACGACAAGCGCCGTGTCTTCGTCGCCGCGGACCAGGTCGGCCATGAAGGAGGTGAAGAAGTCGGCGATGAACTGCCTGGGATCGGTGCCATCGAGAGCGCGCATACTACCCACCGCCAGCCCGTGATCTCCGAACAAAACTTTACGGTCTGTAATATATCGACATCCGAGAAACCTTGGCAAGGTGTAAAAGATGAGTGGTTCTGCGGACCGCCACCACCGCCGTGCCGACGCCCGCCGCAACAACAGCGCGATCGTCGACGCGGCACTGCGTCTGCTCGACGCACAGCCGGACGCCAGCCTCGACGCCATCGCCAGTGCCGCCGGGGTGACCCGGCAGACCGTCTACGCCCACTTCCCGTCGCGCGAACACCTGCTGGCGGCAGTCGTCGATCGGATCACCGACGAGGCAGTCGCCGCCATGGACGCCGCCGAGCCGGACAGCGGACCGGCAGCGGAGGCGCTGATCCGCGTCCTGCGGGCCGGCAGCGGGATCGCGGGACGCCACCCGGCCCTCGTCCAGCAGATCGCGTCGGTCCCGGTGAGCCCGCAGGCCGACCAGGATCGCCACGCGCCGATCGCCGACCGGATCAGCCGAGTGATCCGGCGTGGTCAGGCCAGCGGCGAGTTCGACAACGAACTGCCGGCCGAATGGCTCGCCGCGGTCACCATCAAGATTGGGCACGCCGCCGGCGAGGAGGTGGACGCCGGCCGGATGCCGCCGGGCGAAGCCGCCGACGCGCTACGCACCGTCCTGCTCCGGGCGCTGCGCCCGGAAAGCTGAACCGCAGGTTCCACAGTGAACGACGACGATGACGAGGGCTACCATCGGCAGGTGACGCCACACGTGGTCCGGCTGGATCTGGGCGTGATCCCGTCGCCCTCCGGGTCGGCCGAGCTGCTGCTGACAGACGAGCGGAGCTGCCGGCTCGTCTTCGCCACCGAGCAACCGCACCGCGTGGCGATGGCAACCTTCGCCGGTTACGCGCAGGCGCTCTTCGGCTATCCGAATGACGAGGCACTGCCCGGTCACCCGCTCTACCACCCCGACTGGGAGTACGGGTGCTACGAGGTGCAGGGGTCGCCGTGGCCCGGCCGGTTGGCGGCGCAGAACCGGGTGCGGTTCCCGGACCAGACCTCCTCGCGCTGGGGGCAGCTACGCCACTTCCTCGTGGTCTGCCACGAAGACCTCGTCGAGGTCCTCGCCGACGACGTGAGCGTCGAGCTGTTCGACACCTCGTTCGAGGAGGTGGCCATGCACGCCCTACGGCTCAACCTGGGCAGCCTCTGATGCGGGACGGTCGCCTCGTCGGGCTGTGGGACAGCGGCCCCTACGACTACGGAGCGATGGAATCCAGCTGGGTGTGTCTCCGGACTGACGGCACCGGCTGGAGCGCGTGGGCCAATGCCGCCGGTGGCGCATCGATAAGCCAACTGACCTGGACGTGCGTCGAGGACGGCGAGTTGGAGTTGCGATACCGCTGGACCGCGTCGGGCACCGGTCGTCCGGGCACGCCTCCCGAGCTGGTGGCCATCGACGAGGAGGGTCCGGATGACACGCTGGTACGGACCCGTTTCGCAGTCCGCCCGGACACCCCACCGCTTGCCGAGTCGCCGGTTGCCACCCTCCACCTGGACGAAGCTGTCGAGTTCTCGCGACACTTCGCGCTCGTCGCCCCGGGACCTGAGTAGCGCGGCCAGGTGGGTGCTCGGGACACCCTCGACGTGTCGCCCGGGCAGTCGCTGAGGCGGGAGAAGTCGCCGCCCGGGGCGGTGCCGCGGCCGGGATCCACCGCCGCCGCGACTCAGCGTCGACTGCGACTTCGGCGTACGGCCCAGACTCCACCGGCGACGGCCGCCGCGAAGGGAAGCAGACAACAGAGACTGAGAATCGCGAGATGCCACGGCTTGATCGCGCCCATAGCCGCGAAGGCTATCCGGCGCGGTCAAGTGATGATCGCGGCCCACCGGCTCCGCGCGGCGGTACGGTCGGCACGCAGAGCCGATGCCGGGACACGGACAGGAGCGCGAGCGATGCCGAAGACGCGAGCCGCGAGCCGTACGGCGGTGCTCGTCTGCCAGGGCCGCGCGGCGGCGGACGGCCTGATCGCTCCCGGTCGCTTCGCGGACCCGACGGCCATGCGCCTGCTCCGCGCCGACGAACGGGAGCCCGTCGATTGGGTACGCGATGCCGCTGTTCCCCAGCCATGGCGGCACCGGGTCGACTACGAGAGGGTGCCAGATCAGTCGACAAACCGGCCCACCAGGGCGGCGAGCGTGTCGGGGTGCTCGTCGGTGACCAGGTGACCGGCGGCGGGGATGATGTCGACGTCGAGCTGAAGTCGCTGCTCGGCCGCCGACCGCAATCGGTCCGGGGGTAGGAACACGTCGTGCTGTCCGCTCGCGATCACGACCGGCACCGTGCGAGTCGCCGCCGGCACGAGATCGTCGGCACTCACCGGGCGGGTGTGTCGGGCGACGAGCGTCATCCACTCCACCAACTCGGCGCGGGGCGTGCGGCCGGGTGCGGACAGGAGCCGCAGCAACCGGAGGCTCGACGCGGCCCGTGGCCGTACCAGCCAACCCAGGAACGCCAGCAGGACACGAGGGGTGACAGTGAGCCGGCACAGTCCTCCGGGTGCCACCGCGACAGTCCCGCTGACCCGGGGGTGCTCGGCGGCGAGCGTCACCGCGCCACCGAACGAGTGCCCGAACAACACGACCGGACCGGTGGTGGCTTCCTCGACGACGGCGTTCAGCCATGCGCCGTACCAGGTGAGCCCGCCACCGGCGACGTCCGCCGCGTCGGAACTCAGCCCCGGCTGGCCCGGGATGTCGGCGGCGGCCACCCGGTACTGCCGCGCCAGGGCGGTGAGCAGCGGCAGGTAGGCCGCCGGGCTGAAGCGGTCACCGGCGACAAGGACGACCGTCACCGGGCCCGCGCCGGCGGTGAGGAGGTGCGTGTCGTGGCCGTGGGCCCGGATGACGCGTCGCTCGTGCGGGATCGCCCACGCGTCGAACTGCTGCGCACACCACCGGCCGATGGTGTCTCTGCCCTCGGGAGTCCGGTAGATCGACGTCACCGCTGCATCCTGCACCACTGCCGCACAGAACCTCGTCCGCGAACCCTCAACGGCACCAGCCCGGCGGACCAGGTCGTTGACGATAACGATAGATGTACATTGATGAACGAATTGATTCGGAGGATCGCACCGGAGTCCGAGGGTGTCGCTCCGATGCCGGCGGCCGTCGCCGCCCGCCCACGGAAGGACGAACGTAGTGAGACGCAACAGATGGCTTCCATCCCTGGTGGCAGCGCTCACCCTGGTCGGAACGGCGATCGTGGCGGTCACCACCATGGCCGCCGCCCCGGCCCAGGCCGCACCGGTCACGATCCCCAACGGCACGCAGTTCACCGACACCACCGGCAACCTGCTGCACGCGCACGGCGGTGGGGTGCTCAAGGTCGGCGACTACTACTACTGGTTCGGTGAGAACCGGAACGCCAACAACACCTTCCGGGCCGTCTCCGTCTACCGCTCCACCAACCTGCGCGACTGGGAGTTCCGCAACAACGTGCTGACCCAGTCGTCGGCGGCGGAACTGCAGTCGGCAAACATCGAGCGGCCGAAGGTCGTCTACAACGCCAGCACCAACCGGTACGTGATGTGGATGCACAAGGAGAACGGCAGCGACTACGGCGAGGCCAGGGCCGCCGTCGCCTCCTCGGCCACCGTGGACGGCAGCTACACCTACCACGGCAGCTTCCGGCCGCTGGGAAACATGTCGCGGGACATCACGCTCTACAACGACGGCGGTACGGCCTACATGATCTCCGCCGGCGACGAGAACCGCGACCTGCTCATCTACCGCCTCACCGCCGACTACCTCACCGTGGCCACGCTTGTCGGCAACTTCTGGAACGACGGCAACCGTGAGGCACCGGCCCTGTTCAAGCGCGGTAGCACCTACTTCCTGCTCACCTCGGGCCTTACCGGTTGGAGCCCGAACCAGGCCAGGTACGCCACGGCGTCCAGCATCTCCGGTCCGTGGACCGGCATGACAAACGTCGGCGACTCGACCACCTTCCGCTCCCAGTCGGCCTTCGTGCTCCCCATCCAGGGCACGTCGACGACGAGCTACCTCTACCTCGGCGACCGCTGGGCCGGCGCCTGGGGCGGGCCGGTAAACGACTCCCAGTACGTGTGGTTGCCCATCGACTTCCCCTCCGCCACGACCATGAGCCTGACCTGGTATCCCACCATCACCATCGACGCCGCCGCAGGCACCGTCACCGGGCAGGCGCCGGCCTACTACCGCATCACCAACCGCAACAGCGGCAAGGTGGTGGACGTGCTGGACAGGGCCGTCACCGACAACGCCGAAGTCAAGCAATGGTCCTGGAACGGCGGCGCGAACCAGAAGTGGGAGTTCCGCGACGCCGGCAGCGGCTACTTCCGGATCGTCAACCAGAACAGCGGCAAATGCCTCGACGTCGCCGACGCCTCGACCGCCAACAACGCCAACGTCATCCAGTACAGCTGCGGCGGGGGCACCAACCAGCAGTGGCAGTGGGTCGCCACCGGCAACTACTACCAGCTGCGCGCCCGGCACAGCGGCAAGTGCCTGGACGTGGTGAGCGGCGGCACCGCAGACGGCACCGACATCACCCAGTACACCTGCGGAAGCGGCACCAACCAGCAGTGGACCCGCACCCAGTCCTGAACCCGCCGGCACGGGTACCGAGCACCCGACCATGAGGTGTGCCCCAGGAGGGCACCACAGTTGAAGGTGGGCGCGGCAGGTTTCGAACCTGCGACCCCTCGCTTGTAAGGCGAGTGCTCTCCCACTGAGCTACGCGCCCGGATCGCCCTGCGGCGGGCCGGTGGCTGGCAAGCTTACCTTGTTCGCCGCCGGCCCCGGCGCACGGCGTACTCCGGTCAGCCGGCCGCTTCGGCGATGGCCTTGCGCCAGGCCTGCTGGTCGCGGGCCTCGCCCGGGCCGTTCATCTCGGCGAAGCGGATGATGCCGGCCTTGTCGATGACGAAGGTGCCCCGGTTGGCGACGCCGGAAGTGTCGTTGAAGACCCCGTACGCCTGCGCGACGCCGCCGTGCGGCCAGAAGTCGGCAAGCATCGGGAACTGGTAACCCTCCCGGTCGGCCCAGATCTTGTGGCTGTAGACCGAGTCGACGCTCGCCGTCAACACCTGCACGTCGTCGTTCACGTACGCGTCGAGGTTGTCCCGTACCTCACACAGCTCACCCTGGCAGGTGCCGGTGAAGGCGAGCGGGTAGAAGACCAGCAGGACCGTGCGCCTGCCCCGGAAGTCCGAGAGTCGGACCTCCTGGTTGTTCTGGTCCTTCAGCACAAAGTCCGGCGCCTCGGCACCAACCTCGATGGGCATGCGTACTCTCCTGGGGGTCGAGTCGGGAAACGGCACCAGCCTGCCACCCGACGGTGCGGGCCGCCGGGCCGGCGAAGCGGCGCGGGCTACTTCTTGGCCTTGGCCCCTCGGCGCAGCACCAGCCGTGCCCCGCTCCAGTCCCGGCCGGCGTTGACTGTCGAGGTCTGCTGAAGACCGGCGGTGGGCGCTGACTCCGCGACCTCGCTCGGCTCAACGTGCCCGTCCCGCCCCGCCTTGGGGGTGAGTAGCCACACGACCCCGTTGTCGGCCAGCGGGCCGAGGGCGTCGACGAGAAGTTCGAAGAGGTCACCGTCGCCGTCGCGGTACCAGACCAGCACCGCGTCGACCACCTCGTCGGTGTCCTCGTCGACCAGATCTCCACAGCGGTCGGTCAGGGCGTCCCGGAGATCCTGGTCGACGTCGTCGTCGTACCCCATCTCCATGACGACCATCCCCGGTTCGATCCCGAACCGGTCCGCCAGGCTGCGTACCCCGTCGGCGGCCTGACCAGCGGTCGCGCTCACTGTCGCGTGCCTCCTCATCTCGTCCCTGCTCGCGGCGTCGGTGCGACGCCGTCAGGCAAAGTCCACACAGTTGTGCGTCCGCGCGCAAGTGGCGCACCGGGTGGAACGGAATTTACCGTGCCAGCAGCGTACGGGCACCGTCGGTAATGGCTTCCGCGGAGACCAGAACCTGACGTGCTGCCGGACCTAATGGTACAAACGAGTCAACTGCCGCCACGCGCCGCGCGGCACCGACATATCCGGCGTCGACCAGGGCGGCGATGACTCCCTCCCCCACCCCGCCGGAGCGGCGCGTCTCGTCCACCACCAGCACCCGGCCGGTCGCCGAGGACTCCCGGATGATGTCGGCCACCGGCAGCGGCGCCAGCCAGCGCAGGTCCACCACCCGGGTGCCCACCCCCTCCTCGGCGAGGGCCGCCGCGGCCCGCAGCGACATCCGCACCCCGTTACCGAAGGTGATGATGGTCAGGTCGTCGGCCGAGCCGACCCGGTAGACCCGGGCCCGGCCGATCGGCACGTGCCCGGCGACCCACGCCCCCGGCTCGGGGTAGCCGGCCATCCACTCTCCGTCACCGTCGGCGTACAGATCGCGGGTATGGTAGAGCGCGATCGGCTCCACGAACACGCAGACGCTGCCGTCCACTGCCGCGCTGGCCAGGCAGGTCCGCAGCATGGGCGCCGCGTCGTCCGGCCGCGCCGGCACCGCGACAACCAGACCGGGCACATCCCGGAGTACGGCCACCGAGTTGTCGTTGTGGAAGTGGCCGCCGAACCCCTCCTGGTACGCCAGCCCGGCCACCCGGACCACCATCGGGTTTCGGAACGCCCCCCGCGAGAAGAACTGCATGGTGGCCGCCTCGCCGCGCAGCTGGTCCTCCGCGTTGTGCAGGTACGCCAGATACTGGATCTCCGGCACCGGCAGCATCCCGGCCAGGCCCGCGCCCAGCCCCAACCCCAGAACCGACGTCTCGTCGAGCAACGTGTCGAACACCCGGGCCGCCCCGAACCGGTCACGAAGGCCCTTCGTCACCCCGTACACACCGCCCTTGGCGGCCACGTCCTCGCCGAAGACCGCCATCTGCGGGTGGTCGAGCATCCCGTCGGCGAGCGCCGCGTTGATGCTCTGCGCCAGGGTCATCGGTCCGGCCAGCTCCGGCGGCTTGCCCCCGAACGCCTCCGCCCGTGCACCGGCACCCGGCCCGCTGGCCTGCGCCGCGGCGTCGGCCACCGCCCGCGCCACGCGCACCGGACGGCGGGGTGCCAGCGCCGACACCACGTCGGCCGCGGAGGCCAGTTTCGGCTCGCCCAGCACCTCCTCGGCCAACCGGCGTACCTGCCAACCGGTCTCGTCGTAGCGGGCCAGCAGCTCCTCGCCGGTGGCCACCCCGGCGTCGACGAGCAGCCGCGCGGTGGCGACCACCGGGTCCCGCTCCAGGTCCTCGGTCAGCTCGGCCGGGGCACGGTACGCCGACTCCGCGTCCGCCCCGGCGTGTCCCATCAGCCGTACCGTGCGCAGGTGCAGCACTGCCGGCCGCCGGTTGCGGCGCACCCAGGCGGCAGCCTCCGCCGCCACCTCGTACGTCCGCACCGGGTCGGCCCCGTCCGCGCTGAAGTAGCGGATGCCCGGCCTGGCCCGCAGGGTCGCCTCGACCCAGCCCTCGGGTGAGCGGACACTGATGCCCAGCCCGTTGTCCTCGCAGACGAAGAGCACCGGGATGCGCAGCCCGGCGTGGTCGTACCAGCCGGCGGTGTTGAACGCGGCGGTGGCGCTGGCATGGTTGACCGAGGCGTCGCCGAACGAACACACCACTATCGCGTCCGGTGGCCACGGGGCCGCCGACCCACTGCCGACCCGCGCCCCGGCCCCGGTACGCCGCCCGGCGCTGTCCAGCCGGCGTAGCCGCTCCACGGCCAGTCCCATCCCGACGGCGCGGGGCAGATGCGAGGCGATGGTGGAGGTGGTCGGCACGATGGCCAGATCGGCCCGGCCGAACACCTTGTGCCGGCCGCCGGCGATCGGTTCCTGGCTGGAGGCGACCATTCCGCGCAGCACGTCCCGGGCCGCGTCCGCGTACGGCGCAAACCCGCCGATGGGCGGCTCGGCCCCGGTGGGCTGAAGGTCGGTCGGCTCCGGGTCGGTCGATCGCTCAGGGTCATCCAGCCGCTCAGGGTCGGTCGACCGCTCGGTCGGCTGGGCGGGGTCGGGCGACACGGAACCGGGCGGCACGGACCCCTGCGGCACGGACTTGGGCGACTCCGGGTCGGCGGTCGATGCCGGGCCGGCGACGGCCTGTGCGGCCCGGACGCAGTAGAAGGCCCCGGATCGGTAGTGCAGCAGCGCCGGATCGGTGGGGCGCAGCGCGGCGGCGACCGCGGCGTTGCCCTCGTGACCGGCCGAACCGATCGTGTAGAAGCCCTCCCCGAAGCTGCGCAGCCAACGGCCGGCCAGGTCGAGCTGCCGACTGGTCACCTGCGCGTCGAACAGGTCGAGCACCTGCGCGCCGGTCAGCGGGGCATCGTCGCTGACCGGGTCGGCGGGGTCACGCCTCCGCGCCACGGCGGGCAGCGCCGCCAGCGTCTCCCGGAACCGGTCGTCGAGATCTTGCGGGGTTGTCACGAGGGACAGCATTACCGACGAGAGCCCTGGTCGCCCAGTGGGACACGGTCGGCGCGGATCGCCTCATTCCGGCCCGAAGGGCTCCGGACAGTCCCCGCCGGGCAGCTTCCGCACCAGGTCACGAAGGGTGCTCAGCTCCCCGTCGGTCAGCCCGGACAGCAGTCGGGAGTCGGACATCACCTCGGTCACCCGGTCCCGTACGCCGCGACCTTCCCGGGTCACCACCAACGTCTTCTGCCGACGGTCCGTCGGGCCGGTGTGCCGCTGGACCAGCCCGGCCTGCTCCAGCTTGTCCACGAGCATCGTCACGTTCGACCGGTCGCAGCCCAACCGCTCGGCGAGATCGCGGGCCGGCAGTGGGCGGTCCGGGTCCAGCTCGTGCAACGCCCGAGCCGCGGCGGGGGTGAGCCCCAACTCGGCGAACGCGGCACCCTGCCGGTGTCGCAGCGCGGTGGTGACCTGCGCCATCCGGCGCACCACATCGTCGGCGAGGCAAGCCCGGTCCACAGCTGCACCTGCTGCCGAACGCACCTCCTGCGTCACCGCCACATCGTACGCACGGCGCCGGTCAGCGATCAGCCTCCCGCACGCCACCCCAGGGGCGACGCCCTTCGCGCCGCGATCGACCGGGGCGGGCCCAGGGGACGGCGAATCGGCGGTCGGCGCGCCGGCAGGCGGCACGCCAGCGGGGCGTAGCACGTGGGCGCACCGGCCGGCCGCGACGAGGGCGGCCACCAGCAGGCCGCTTGTCAACAAGGCAGCGGCCGGGGTGCCCGGCAGGGCCAGTTCGACGCCGCCGATCGCGGCCACCCCGAGCACCGCGGCGAGCAGGGTGCCAGTGGAGATCATCGCGGAGAACGCCGTGGCGGCGCTGGCAGGCAACGCCGCCGCGAGCCTGTCGATCAGCGGGCTGAACCCGCTGGCGTGCGCGGCGCCACCCACCACCAGCAGCAGGCTGCCCGGCAGCCACGGCCAGCCCTGGCGGGTGAGCACGGCGACCGCCACCACCACGGCGGCCAGCACCGGCGGGCCGAGCAGCGGAAGCGCGCCGCGCAGCCACCCAGGCAGCAGGGGCACCGCCAGCCCGCAGAGCGCGAACCCTCCGGCGTACGGGAGGAAGGCCAGGCCGGCCGCGAGCGCGGAGAAGCCGAGCCCGTCCTGCAACCGCAGGGTGAGGGTGAACAGGAAGCCGGCGTAGCAGCCCATCACCAGACATCCGGCGAGCAGACCGGCCGGGACGCCGGCCCGCGCCAGCACCGCGACGTCCAGGAGTGACGCGCCGCCACGCCGGGTCAGCCGGGTCTCGTGGCGCAGGAAGAGACCGAACCCGACCGCGCCCACACCCACTCCGGCCGGCACCGTCCAACCGGGCCAGCCGAGATCCCGAGCGAGCACCGCGGGCGCGACAAGGGTGAGCATGGCGGCGGCCAACAGCAGCACCCCCGGCAGGTCGAGCGCGGCGGGCCGGACCGGCGGCGTCGCCACGGCGGCCAGCACCCGCCGGCCGACCACCAGCAGCACCGCGCCGACCGGCACGTTGACCAGGAAGGCGGTCCGCCAGGCGAGGCCACCGGCGTCCAGCGTGACCAGGAGCCCGCCGGCAACCTGCCCGGCCGCGACTCCGAGCGCCAGAATCATCGAGTACGCCCCGAGCGCCCTCCCCCGGGCCGCGCCCGTGTACGTGGCCTGGATCAGTGCGAGGACCTGCGGCACCATCAGCGCGGCGGTGGCGCCCTGCACGACCCGGGCGACGATCAGCGTCACCGGACCGAAAGCCAGACCGCAGGCCAGCGAGGCGACTGTGAACCCGGTCAGGCCGAGCAGGAAGACCCGTGCCGGCCCGTGCCGGGCACCGAGCCGCGCACCCGTGACCACCAGCACGGCGAAGGCCAACGTGTAGCCGGCCAGCACCAGTTGGGTAAGCGCGGGCGGGCCGGACAGGTCGGCCCTGATCGTAGGAGCGGCGACCGCCGCGATCGAGGTGTCCATGGAGGCCATCGCCTGCCCGGTGAGCAGCACGAGGAGCGGCGCGCGGCGACTCGGCCCGGTAGTGGTCGTCATGCCGGCCACCCTGCCGCCGCCGGGGCCACCCGTCTTGACGATCCTTGCGGCGCACGCCCGCGCAGCGCGCGATCTTGGAGCGCGCGCCCCGTGCGGCGCGACCCGTGCGGCGCGACCCGTGCGACGCGACCCGTGCGGCGCGACCCGTGCGGCGCGACCCGTGTGACGCGACGACACGCGGCGGTTGGAGGGCGGCGGCCGGTCGGGGTGCGCGCCTACCCTGGCTGGCATGCTCGCCAGCCGCACCCTCGTGCGCGAACCGGACTTCGCGGTTCACGCGGTGCGCTGCCGCGACGACCACACCGGCTGGTCGCGTCCCGAGCCGGCCACCGCGTACGGCATCGTGCTGGCCCGACGCGGCGGCTTCCGCCGACGCGGTCGCGGCGGCGAGGAGTACGTCGACCCGACGATGGGCTATGTGACGGCGCCGGGCGAGGAGGAGCAGTTCGCCCACCCGTCCGGCGGCGACGAATGCACCTCGGTGCACGTCTCAAGCCGGCTGTGGCGGGAGTTGCTCACCGGCCGGTCGGCACCGGCGGTGGTGCACCTGGACGCCCGGATCGACCTGGCCCATCGGCTGTTGGTGAAGGCAGCGCGGCGCGGTGACGCGGGGTTCGCCGCTGCCGAGCGGCTGGTCCGCCTGGTGGGCGCGGCGACCGGCCCGGCCGCGGACGCACCCCAGCGGGACCGGCCGGTGGTGGAGGCAGCCCGCTCGGCGCTGCACGACGGTGGGCCGCACACCGACGGACTGGTGCCTCTGGCGCGCTCGATCGGCGTGTCCCCGTACCGGCTGAGCCGGTCGTTCCAGGCGTTGGTCGGGGTTCCGCTGACCCGCTACCGCAACCGACTGCGGGTGGGCCGGGCACTGGACCGACTGGCCGAGGGGGCACCGAGTCTGGCCGCGTTGGCCACCGAGTTGGGCTTCGCCGACCAGGCGCACCTGACCCGGACGCTGCGCGCCCACCTGGACCACCCGCCCGGCGAGCTGCGCCGGATGCTCGGCGAAGGCTGAATCCAGGGCCGAGGCAGGAATCAAGGGCGGGCGAGACTCGCGCGCCGCAACATCCTGGTTGTTGTGGCCTCCGGTACGCCCGATACCACCACAACCAGGATCGAGCACGATCGTGGCGCGAGGCGCGCTCAGCCGGGGAGGAACGAGAAGCGGACCTGGCGGGTGGGGTTGTCGCCATTGGTGTCGACAAGGCAGATGGACTGCCAGGTGCCGAGCGCCAGCCGTCCGCCGAGCACCGGCAGTGTGGCGTATGGGGGGACGAACGCCGGCAGCACGTGGTCGCGGCCGTGGCCGGGCGAGCCGTGCCGGTGTCGCCAGCGATCAGTAGTGGGCAGCAGGTCGTTAAGCGCGCCGATCAGATCGTCGTCGGAGCCTGACCCGGTTTCGATGATCGCCAGTCCGGCGGTGGCGTGCGGCACGAAGACGTGCAGCAGGCCGTCGCCCTCGCTGGAGACGAACTGCTGGGCCTCTGCGGTGATGTCCCGCACGGTCGGGCGGGACCCGGTCTGGACAGTGATCACGTCGCTGCGCATACGTCGCATTCTGCCGCAGCTGCGGGTCAGGAGCCGCCGCCACCGCCACCGGAGTCGCCGCCACCGCCGGACCAACCACCGCCACCCGAGTCCCCGCCACCGCCGGACCAACCGCCGCCGTCGGACGAGCCACCGTCCGACAAGTACCCGCCCGTGTCCGTGCCGTAGTAGGTCGGCGGACTGTAGGTGCCGGCGTGCCTGCGGCGTTGACCGGGTAGCGGCCCGGCCCGCCCGGCGGCCGGAGCCCGCAGGCCGCCGCGTGCCTGGACCGCGCCGAACGCCACGGCGGTCAAGCCGAAGATCACCACCGGGAGTACGGCGGGATCACCCGACAGCAGTACCCAGGTTCCGGGGATCGCCGCGAGCATCCCGACCGCCAGGAGCGCACCGCCGACAA
Source organism: Micromonospora sp. NPDC049047 (assembly GCF_040649135.1). Lineage (NCBI taxonomy): Bacteria > Bacillati > Actinomycetota > Actinomycetes > Micromonosporales > Micromonosporaceae > Micromonospora > Micromonospora sp. NPDC049047. The sequence goes on along the minus strand of NZ_JBEZEY010000006.1, from coordinate 277,358 downwards.
CCACTCGTCGCCCGTTCATGCCGTCACGGTAGGAGGCTCGAACAAGGCCCGAAGCGTTCGGTAGCGCTAAGTTACCGGCGAGTACCTGTGTTCAGCATCGCGTCCGGGGCACCTAGACGTGACGAGGGGTGCCACCAGGGGGCAGGATGGCGCTAGAGACCTATCCCACACACAACCGAGGGAACGCCTGTGGCTACGGAACGCAAGCGCCCGGTGATCAGCGACGGCCTACCGAGCCAGCTTCCGGACATCGACCCTGAAGAAACAAGCGAATGGGTCGAGTCGCTTGACGGTGTCATCGACGAACGCGGCGCCAAACGCGCCCGCTACGTCATGCTGCGCCTGCTGGAGCGGGCCCGTGAGCGCCAGGTCGGGGTACCGCCCCTGACCACCACCGACTACATCAACACCATCCCGTCGGAACGCGAACCGTGGTTCCCGGGTGACGAGCACGTCGAGCGGCGGATCCGGGCGTACGTCCGGTGGAACGCCGCCATGCTGGTGCACCGGGCCCAGCGCCCGGAGATCGGCGTCGGCGGACACATCTCGACCTTCGCCAGTTCGGCGTCGCTCTACGAGGTGGGCTTCAACCACTTCTTCCGGGGCAAGAACCACCCCGGCGGCGGCGACCAGATCTTCTACCAGGGCCACGCCTCCCCCGGCATGTACGCGCGGGCGTTCCTGGAGGGGCGGCTCAGCGAGCACCAGCTCGACGGGTTCCGCCAGGAGTTGTCGCACCCGGGCGGCGGGCTGCCGTCGTATCCGCACCCGCGGCTGATGCCGGACTTCTGGGAGTTCCCCACCGTCTCGATGGGTCTCGGCGGTCTGAACGCGATCTACCAGGCCCGGTTCAACAGGTACCTGCAGCACCGCGGCATCAAGGACACCTCGCAGCAGCACGTGTGGGCGTTCCTCGGCGACGGCGAGATGGACGAGCCGGAGACGCTTGGTGCGATCGGCGTGGCCGCTCGCGAGGAGTTGGACAACCTCACCTTCGTGATCAACTGCAACCTCCAGCGGCTGGACGGCCCGGTCCGGGGCAACGGCAAGGTCATGCAGGAGTTGGAGGCGTTCTTCCGGGGTGCCGGCTGGAACGTCATCAAGGTGGTCTGGGGCCGCGAGTGGGACCCGCTGCTCGCCGCGGACACCGACGGCGCGCTGGTCAACCTCATGAACACCACCACCGACGGTGACTACCAGACCTACAAGGCCGAGTCCGGCGCGTACGTGCGGGAGCACTTCTTCGGCCGCGACGCGCGGACCCGCAAGATGGTCGACCCGCTGAGCGACGACGAGATCTGGAACCTCAAGCGGGGTGGGCACGACTACCGCAAGCTCTACGCGGCCTACAAGGCGGCCACCGAGCACACCGGTCAGCCCACCGTCATCCTGGCGAAGACGATCAAGGGATGGACGCTCGGCTCGCACTTCGAGGGCCGCAACGCGACCCACCAGATGAAGAAGCTGACGCTTGAGGATCTGAAGACCTTCCGCGACCGCCTCTACCTGGACATCCCGGACAAGGCGCTGGAGGACAACCCCTACCTGCCTCCGTACTACAACCCGGGTGAGAAGTCCGACGAGATTCAGTACCTGAAGGAGCGGCGCGAGCAGCTCGGCGGCTACCTGCCGTCCCGGCGGACCAGCACCAAGCGGCTGGCCATCCCGGGCCCGGAGCGGTTCGCCGACATCAAGCGCGGCTCGGGCAAGCAGAAGGTGGCCACCACACAGGCCTTCGTCCGCCTGCTCAAGGACGTGATGAAGGACAAGGAGTTCGGCAAGCGGTGGGTGCCGATCATCCCGGACGAGGCCCGCACCTTCGGCCTCGACTCGATCTTCCCGACCGCGAAGATCTACTCGCCGCACGGCCAGCGCTACACCTCGGTCGACCGCGAGCTGTTCCTGTCGTACAAGGAGTCGACCACCGGGCAGATCCTGCACGAGGGGATCAACGAGGCCGGCTCGGTCGCCTCGTTCACCGCCGCGGGTTCGGCGTACGCCACGCACGACGAGCCGATGATCCCGATGTACATCTTCTACTCGATGTTCGGGTTCCAGCGGACCGCCGACGGGCTCTGGGCCGCGGCCGACCAGATGGCCCGGGGCTTCCTGCTCGGCGCCACCGCCGGTCGGACCACGCTCAACGGTGAGGGCCTCCAGCACGAGGACGGGCACTCGCTGCTGATCGCGGCCACCAACCCGGCAGTGGTGGCGTACGACCCGGCGTTCGCGTACGAGATCGCGCACATCCTGGAAAGCGGCCTGCACCGGATGTACGGGGACGCGCAGGAGAACGTCTTCTACTACCTGACGGTCTACAACGAGCCGACGCTGCAGCCGGCCGAGCCGGCCGACGTGGACGTGGAAGGCCTACTCAAGGGCATCTACCGCTACTCGCCGGCCCCGCAGGTCGACGGCCCGAAGGCCAACCTGCTGGCCTCGGGCACCGGCATGCAGTGGGCCCTCAAGGCGCAGCAGCTGCTCGCCCAGGACTGGGGGGTCGGCGCCAACGTCTGGTCGGTGACCTCCTGGACCGAGCTGCGCCGCGACGCGGTGGAGACCGAGGAGTACAACCTCCTCAACCCGGGCGCCGAGGCGAAGGTTCCGTACATCGCGCAGAAGCTGGCCGACGCGGACGGCCCGAAGGTCGCGGTCAGCGACTTCATGCGTGCGGTACCGGACCTGATCGCCCGCTGGGTGCCCGGTGACTACACGTCGCTCGGCACCGACGGGTTCGGCATGTCGGACACCCGCCACGCGCTGCGCCGGCACTTCCACGTCGACGCGGAGTCGATCGTGGTGGCCACGCTGCGGCAGCTCGCCCGCAGCGGTGCGGTACCAGCCAGCGTGCCGGCGGAGGCCGCCAAGAAGTACGCGATCGACGACGTCAACGCCGCCCCGGTCGGCGAGACCGGCGGCGACAGCTAAACCCGCACAACCTGAGGAAGGGCCCGGCGCGTTGGCGCCGGGCCCTTCCCGTCCCCCATCCCGTCCCCGTCCCCACCCCACCCCCACCGCGTCGATCATGGAGTTGTGGTGGGGGACGTAGCGGTTAAGTCACCCCGTTCCGGGCACCACAACTCCATGATCGACGCGGTCCAGGGGCGGGCACGGGGCGGCGGTGGGCCGACGTTCCTGGTGGGGACGCCGGGCCACCGCCGTCGCGGGTGACGCCGGGAGGATGGGCGCTCGTCAGCCGACGGCGGCCAGGTCGGTGAGCCGGGCCAGCGAGTCCTCCAGGTCGGCGCCGACCCGCCGCAGTCCGAGGCGCAGCAGGGCCGCCTTGACCGGGCCGGCCGGCCAACGGACCACGATGAGGCGAACTATCGTCCCGCCCTCCTCCTCGTCGGTGGTGAGCTGGACGTAGATCTCGGTGCGCGCCTCCGCACGAGCACCGGCACCCTTGGCCCGTTCCCGCCAGCCGATAAGCGTCGGCTCCTGGTAGGCGATCACCTCGGCCTCATGCGCCGAGCCGCGCCCAGCCTGGACCAGTTGTCGCCGCCCGAAGCCCTCTCCCGAGAGCACTTCGGCCGCGCGGACCCCGGCCAGCCAGGCCGGCAACTGCTCGGCCCGCTGTACGACATCCCAGACCACTTCAATTGGCGCCGCCACGTGCGCACTGCGTTCCACGAGGATCATTTCCGTCTTTCCTCCGGTGAGGACATCCCACGATATCGGCACTCTATGCGTTAAATCGGACGTACCGGGACGGGTTCGGAAAAAGACACGCCGATCAACCATTGCGGATTGCGCCGGGCTGGCCTATGGCGCATTCATCGAGAGCGTTCTAAAGTCCCGAACACGTTTCACGTTGATCGGGAGGGCGCATGTCGACCGCACCGGTGCCCCAGTTCCCCACCGGCTTCCGCTGGGGCGTCTCCACATCGGCCCACCAGATCGAGGGCGGCACCGACGCCGACGGGCGTGGGCCGTCCATCTGGGACACGTTCGCGCACTCGCCGGGACGGATCAGCGACGGCAGCACCGGTGCGCTGGCCTGCGACCACTACCACCGGCACGGCGAGGACGTGGCGCTGCTGGCCGGCCTCGGCGTCGACGCGTACCGGTTCTCCATCGCCTGGCCCCGGGTGCGCCCCACCGGCACCGGCCCGGCCAACCCGGCCGGCCTGGACTTCTACGACCGGCTGGTGGACGAGTTGCTGGCCGCCGGTGTCGACCCGGTGGCCACCCTCTACCACTGGGACCTGCCGCAACCCCTCGAAGACGCCGGCGGCTGGCTGCACCGCGACACCGCCGCCCGGTTCGCCGAGTACGCCGACCTGACCGCCGCCCGGCTCGGCGACCGGGTCCGGCTCTGGATCACCCTGAACGAGCCGTTCGTCCACATGAGCATGGGGTACGGCACGGGCGAGCACGCCCCCGGCCGGACGCTGCTCTTCGACGCCTTTCCGGCCGCCCACCACCAACTGCTCGGGCACGGGCTCGCGGTCGCCGCGCTGCGCGCCCGCACCAGCAGCCCGGTGGCGATCGCCAACAACTACTCCCCGGTGCGGGTGCTCGGTGACCGCGATGCCGACCGGGCCGCCGGGGCGGCGTACGAGGCCCTGCACAACCGGCTCTTCACCGACCCGCTGCTCGGCCGCGGCTACCCGGAGCTGCCCGGTCTCGACCCGGGCGTGGTCCGCCCCGGCGACCTCGACACCATCGCCGCGCCGATCGACGTGCTCGGGATCAACTACTACAACCCCACAGGGGTACGGGCCGCCGAGGAGGGCTCGCCCCTGCCGTTCGACCTGGTGCCGCTCGACGGCTATGCGCGGACCGCCTTCGACTGGCCGGTGGCCCCCGACGGGCTGCACGAGCTGCTCAGCTGGCTACGGGACACCTACGGCGACGCCCTGCCGCCCATCGAGATCACCGAGAGCGGCTGCGCGTACGACGACGCGCCGGACGCCGGCGGGCAGGTGGCGGATCCGGAGCGGATCGCGTACCTCGACGGGCACCTGCGGGCAGTCCGGGCGGCCATCGACGACGGGGTGGACGTACGCGGGTACTTCATCTGGTCGTTGCTCGACAACTGGGAGTGGGCCGAGGGTTTCACCAAGCGCTTCGGGCTGGTGCACGTCGACTACGCCACCCAGACGCGTACGCCGAAGTCGTCGTACACCTGGTTGCGGGACGTGATCGCGGCCTCCCGGGCCGGGTCGGCGCGGTGACCACCCTCGACCCGCCGCCGGCTGCGCTGCCGGCGGCGCTCGCCGAGCCGACAGTGCCGGTGCGGCGCGGCTGGATCGGGTTGATCTTCGCGGCGAACCTCGGCGTCTGGATGGCGTTCTTCACGCCCATCCAGGTGCTGCTGCCGCAGCAGATCGAGCAGATCGCACCCGGCGACAAGGAGAACATGCTGGCCGTGGTCACCGGCCTCGGAGCGCTGGCCGCGGTGCTCGCCAACCCCCTGGCCGGCGCGCTCTCCGACCGCACCTGCCTGCGGATCGCCGGGCGCGAGTTCGGCCGTCGGCACGTCTGGACAGTGGGCGGGGCGCTGCTCGGCGCGGCGGCCCTGGTGCTGCTGGCCCAGCAGCGGACCATCCTCGGGGTCGCGCTCGGCTGGGTGGCCGCGCAGGTCTGCTTCAACGCGATGCTGGCCAGCCTCAGCGCGGCCGTCCCGGACCGGGTGCCGGTGACGCAGCGAGGCGGCGTCTCGGGTTGGGTGGGCATCCCGCAGGCGCTCGGGCTGGTGCTCGGCGCGGTGCTGGTCACCGCAGTGGTCACCGGCAACGCCGCCGGCTATCTGGCCATCGCGGTCGCCATCCTGCTGCTGTCGCTGCCGTTCGCGCTGTTCACTCCCGACGAGCCGCTGCCGCGTACGCATCGACCCGCGCTGCCTACGCGGGCGCTGTTGGCCTCGATGTGGGTCAGCCCGCGTCGGCACCCGGATTTCGCCTGGGCCTGGATCACCCGGTTCCTGGTCCAGCTCGGCAACGCCCTGGGCACCCTCTACCTGCTGTACTTCCTCACCGACGGGGTGCGCCACCCCGACCCCGAGGGCTCGTTGCTGGTGCTGATCCTGCTCTACACGCTCGGCATGATGCTGACCGCTGTGGTCGCCGGTCGGCTGTCCGACCGCTCCGGCCGGCGCAAGATCTACGTCATCGTGTCCGGGCTGATCATGGCGGTGGCGGCGCTGCTGCTCGCCGTCGCGCCGGTCTGGCCGATGGCGATCGTCGCCGCGCTGCTGCTCGGCGCCGGCTACGGCGTGTACCTCTCGGTGGACGCCGCGTTGATCACCCAGGTGCTGCCCCGGGCCACCGACCGGGCCAAGGACCTCGGCGTCATCAACATCGCCAACTCGGCGCCGCAGGTCCTCGGCCCGGCGCTGTCCGCCCCGCTGGTGGTGTACCTGGGCGGCTATCCCACGCTCTACGCCGTCACCGCCGCTGTGACCCTGCTCGGCAGCGCACTGGTCGTCAAGATCCGCTCGGTGCCGTGAGTGAGGGGGCGTGGCGAAAAGCGGTGGAGGGTCGCCGTAGGCTGGGGGACGTGACGGTACGTGTGCGCTTCGCCCCCTCCCCGACCGGTATGTTCCATGTCGGTGGTGCCCGCTCGGCACTGCAGAACTGGATCTTCGCCAAGCAGCAGGGCGGGGTGTTCGTGCTGCGGGTCGAGGACACCGACGCGGCGCGCAACAAGCCCGAGTGGACCGAGGGCATCCTCTCCGCACTCGACTGGATCGGCATCTCCCGGGGCAGCTACGAGGGCCCGTACTTCCAGTCCGAGAACGCCGGCGAGCACCGGGCCGCCGCCACCCGGCTCTACGAGTCAGGGCGCGCCTACTACTGCGACTGCACCCGCGAGGACGTGCAGGCCCGCACCGGCTCGCAGTACCAGGGCTACGACGGCTACCACCGCGACCGTGGCCTCGGCCCGGGTCCGGGGCACGCACTGCGCTTCCGGACGCCCGACGAGGGCGCGACGGTGGTGGTCGACCTGATCCGTGGTGAGCCCACCTTCGACAACAAGCTCATCGAGGACTTCGTCATCGCCCGGGGCGACGGCTCGCCGGTCTTCCTGCTGGCCAACGTCGTCGACGACATGACCATGGGGATCACCCACGTGATCCGGGCCGAGGAGCACCTGCCCAACACCCCCAAGCAGCAGTTGCTCTGGGACGCCCTCGGGGTCAAGCCGCCGATCTGGGCGCACGTGCCGGTGGTGGTCAACGAGAAGCGGCAGAAGCTCTCCAAGCGCCGGGACAAGGTCGCCCTGGAGGCGTACCGCGAGGAGGGCTACCTCGCCGGTGCGATGCGCAACTATCTGATGCTGCTCGGGTGGGCGCCCTCCGGCGACCGGGAGATCGTGCCCTGGTCGGTCATCGAGGACGAGTTCCGGCTGGAGGAGGTCAACCCCTCCCCCGCGTTCTTCGACGAGAAGAAGCTGCGCGCGTTCAACGGCGAGTACATTCGCGCGCTGTCCGTGCCCGACTTCATCGACGCCTGCCAGCCGTGGCTGACCGGCACCGGGACCATCGCGCCGCCGCCCTGGCAGCCGGCGGAGTTCGACGCCGACGCGTTCGCCGCGGTGGCTCCGCTGGCCCAGACCCGGCTCGCGCTGCTCAGCGAGATCGTGCCGAACGTCGACTTCCTGTTCCTCGCCTCGCCGCTTATCGACGAGGCGGCCTGGGCCAAGACGATGAAGGACGGCTCGGCGGACCTGCTGGACGCCGCCGTCGCGGCGTTCGAGGCGCTGGAGTCCTGGGACGCCGAGTCGCTGAAGTCGACGCTGGAGGCCGTCGGTGCCGAGCGTGGCCTGAAGCTCGGCAAGACGCAGGCACCGGTCCGGGTCGCGGTCACCGGCCGCACCGTGGGCCTGCCGCTGTTCGAGTCCCTTGAGGTGCTCGGCCGCGAGCGCACCCTGACCCGAATCCGCGCAGCCCGACTCCGCCTGGTCTGACGCCCCAGCCCTGTCGATCATGGAGTTGTGGTGCCTGGATAGACCCCTTTCGGGGGGCTTTGTCCAGCACCACAACTCCATGATCGACTGCGGTACGTGGCGGGGTTAGGGGGTTTTGCGGCGGTGGCGGAGCAGTAGGGCGGCGGCGAGGGCGGCTGGCAGCAACAGCGCGCCGAGCGCCCCGGGCCACCAGCGCCGCTCCTGTGCCAGCGGTACGACCGCCGTCGGGGTGACGCTCGGTGTGGTCGAGGCCGGCCCGGCCGACGGCGAGGCGGCCGCGGCTTCCGGCGTCACGGCGGCACTGCCGGTCGACGGCAGCACCGACGGGCTGGCGGTGGTCCCTGACGTGAGGGTGAACCGCACCTCGCCCTTCACCGGGTGACCGTCGCCTGACGCGAGTTGATACCCGACGATGTAGAGCCCCGCGGCGGCCGGTGTGAACGGCACCCGGACGCGGCTGCCGGCGAAGACGGGCGGGCCGCCGGCGACCACATTGTCCGGTCCGGTTATTGTGATCTTCGTCGTAGTCGGTGCGGGCTTGGCGAGGAACCGCAGCTCGATGCGGGCAGGGGCCGTCGCCACCCGGGCGCCGTCGCGCGGATCGCTGCCGGTCAGCGAGTTGTGCGCGGCAGCCGGAGCGGCAGGTAGCAGAAACGACACACCGAACGCCACGCCGAGCACCCCTGGCACAACCCGCACCGTACGTGTAACCCTGCCCCCCATGAACCCCTCCGTAAGGGTACGATCCGCCCGCTGATCAAACAGCTCCTCATTAGTCGAGCAGAGATCGCAGATAGTTCCAATTACTGTTCCAAAGGCTGCAACTCATCGACGTTTTGCGGAGTCTGTAGGTGTAGGACCGACCCTCCGGTCGGCGTCGCATCGGCAGACCGCTCCAGGCGTCACACCGAAGCCATCCATCGAACGGGGCGAGGAGGCGGGATGGTCCGACACATGAGGTGGTTGGCCACCGTGGTGGCGGGCTCGCTGGCGGCAGCGCTGCTGTCGCTCGGCACCGCCGGCCCGGCCCTGGCGGCGCCGAAGCCGGCACCAGCCGGGGTGGACATCACCGGCGAAGGGCTCGACGCGCCGTTGCGACTGCGGGTGGACACGCAACCAGCCCATGTGGGCGCGGTCATCGACCAGGTCAACTTCCTCGGGCGCACCGGCATGCCGACCGGGCCGAAGCCGGCCGACCTCGGTCCGAAGTACACGGTCGTGGTGTTCGCCGGTGAGACGCCGCAGCAGACGTACGACCTCTATCCCAAGGCGGTCGGCGGCCCGCGGGTCTACCGGCCGGCGAAGCAGCCGGACGCCCGCAAGATCAGTGCTGGCTGGTTCCTGGGCCGGCTCAGCATGTCCGAGACCCTGCGCACCGCCGGTGTGCCGCTGGAGCGGCAGTTCGACACGGTCAGTGGCGGCGCGGGCGGCGGCGAACGGGTGCTCCCGGAGGACACGCTCGACCCGGCGAAGGACCTCGACGACGCGCTCGGCGACCTGCAGCGCCTGCTGCTGCTCAACGTCGGAGTGATGCTGACGATCACGATCGGCCTCGCCGGGATCGCCCTGCTGATCCGCCGTCGTACCCGCTGACTCCCGGCCGCTGGCGCGTCGTACCCGTTAACTCCCGGCCGCTGGCGCGTCGTACCCGTTAACTCCCGGCCGCTGGCGCCGAGGTCGCCGGCTCAGCACCAGCGGCGTGGTGGGCGCTCCCGGCGGGCGGCCCGTGGGCGCGGCCGGACCGGGCCGTGCCGATGGGCCCCGGCCCAGCCGTCAAGTTCGCTCAGGCAACCAGCGGGAACGTCTGCGTCGGGCTCGGTCCGGGCGGAGCCCTCCGCGCCGCGTTGGCGCGGGAGCGTGATCTCGTCGTCGGGCCGCGGCTCCACCGGGTGCGACGGCGCGCCGGCGGTCGGCCGACGGTGCTTGCCAGCCACCTGCGGGTCGTGGTGCCCCGGCCGGCAGGGCTCGCCCTGGGCGCAGCCGTGCTCGGCCTCCCCGTGCGCCATTCCCGGTCTCCTCACGCTCGCCTCACCCGGGTGCTCCCCCGACGTGCCCCTGTCACCGTACTGGCCGGGCCCGACGGGCCGCGCGCCGCGTACCTGCGGTCGGCACGGGCCAGCTCACGAAGACGACGGTGGGCGCGGAACCAGGTCGCGCAGTTCACCGCCTCTTCCCGTGCCGTTCACGCGCGGGCCGCAGCCCGGCCGGCGGCGCTCAGCACGCGCGGGCCGCAGCCCGATCGGGGCGGCGCTCAGCACGCGCGGTGCGCCTCCAGATCCGCTCGGCGCAGCAGCGCCCGCAGCGCCACGCCGTGACCGGCCAGCGCCTCGGCTCCACCCTCGGCGCGGTCGATGACGCAGAGGGCGTGCTCCACCCGGGCACCCAGTTCGCGGAGGTGGCCGGTTGAGATGACCACCTGCCCGCCGGAGGTGACGATGTCCTCGACCACCAGCACCTGCCGCCCGGCCAGGTCCGCCCCCTCGGCCAGCCGGGCCGTCCCGTACGCCTTCGCGCTCTTGCGGACGAAGGCGCAGGGCAACCCGGTGTGCCGGCCGAGCGCGGTCACCACCGGGATGCCGCCCAACTCCAACCCGGCCAGCACCTCGGTGCCGGTGGGGACCAGGGGCACGAGGTGGGCGGCCACCCGGTCAAGGAGACGTGGGTCGGCCTCGAAGCGGTACTTGTCGAAGTACTCGTCGGCGGTCCGCCCGGACCGGAGCACGAACGTGCCGGTCAGGCGGCAGGTGTTGTCGATCTCGCGAGCCAGCTCGGCCAGGTTCTCCCGATCAATCATGATCATCATTATGGCGCTGGCGGACCGGGTGCCGCGTAGTCCCCTTCGGCGCGTGTCGGTGCCGCACGGGCCGCAGGCCACCGGGTTCGCCAGCAGCTGGCGGGCGGGCCGGAGGTCGAGGGACTCACCGACCAGCTGATGCCCGGCAACGGTGCTGCCGACGGCCCGCCGACCGGTGCCGGCGTGGTTGGCCTGCTCACGACGTGTCAGGCTAGGGCGGTGAGTACGCCGGGGGGTGGAGAGCTGGCGGCCACGCTGCGCCGGATCGAGCGTTCGGCGGGGGCGTTGGCCACCTCCAGCGTGGCCCGGATGGACGAGACGCTGCCGTGGTTCCGGGCGCTGCCGGCCGACCAGCGCTCCTGGGTGATGCTGGTGGCCCAGGCGGGCGCCCGGTCGCTGGTGCAGTGGTTGCAGGACGGCGGCGGCACGGCGGACAGCACCCAGGAGGTCTCGGACGAGGTCTTCGCCGCCGCCCCGCAGGCGCTGGCCCGGTCGATCACCCTCCAGCAGACCGTGGCGTTGATCAAGGTGACCATCGACGTGGTCGAGGAGCAGGTGTCGCACCTGGCCGCCGAGGGTGAGGAGCAGCAACTGCGCGAAGCGGTGCTGCGCTTCTCCCGGGAGATCGCGTTCGCCGCCGCCCGGGTGTACGCGCGAGCAGCCGAGTCACGCGGCGCGTGGGACGCCCGGTTGCAGGCCCTGCTTGTCGACGCGCTGCTGCGCGGGGACTCACCCGATGTGCTGGCCAGCCGGGCCGCCGCGCTCGGCTGGGCGGACGCGCCGCCGGTGGCGGTGGCGGTGGGTCGATCGCCGGGCGGTGAGGTCTCCGCGGTGCTGCACGTGGTCTACCGGCAGGCCCGCCGGATCGGTGTGGAGGTGATCGGCGGGGTGCACGGCGACCGCCTGGTGATCGTGTTGGGCGGTGCGGCGGACCCGCTCACCGCCACCGCCAAGCTGCTCAGCGCGTTCGGCGACGGACCGGTGGTGGTGGGTCCGGCCGTACCGAGCCTGGACGAGGCGACCGAGTCGGCGCGGGCCGCGCTGTCCGGTTTCCGGGCGGCGCCGGCCTGGCCCGGTGCCCCCCGCCCGGTGCCGGCCGCCGACCTGTTGCCCGAGCGGGCCCTGGCGGGCGACGCGGAGGCCCGCCGGCGGTTGCGGCACGACGTGTACGCGACGCTTGTGCGCGCCGGTGGCGAACTGCTGGCGACCCTTGACGCGTTCCTCGCCGCCGGCGGCACGCTGGAGAGCGCCGCGCGGGCGCTGTTCGTGCACCCGAACACGGTGCGTTACCGGTTGCGCCGGATCGCCGAGGTGACCGGCTTCTCGCCGCTGTCTCCCCGGGACGCGTTCGCGCTCCAGGTGGCGCTGACAGTGGGTCGGTTGGATCCGGTCGTCCCGCTCGCCTCGGCCGTGCCGACCCAGACAATCACCCCAGGCAGCCGGAAAATCGCGCATAACGAGGATGATCCTCGCCGATTTTTGTAAGAAACCTCCAAAGGTTCTAGTGCGGTTTGGTCGGAGGCGGCACAGCGTTACCGAGGCGAATCCGGGAGAGTCATAGGCGTGCTCGCCGTACTTAGTCCCGGCCAGGGTTCTCAGAAACCCGGCTTCCTGACCCCCTGGCTCGACCTGACCGGCACCGAGGCGCGGCTGCGCGAGTGGTCGGCGTTGGCCGGGGTCGACCTGGTGCACCTGGGCACCACCGCCGACGCGGACGAAATCGTGGACACCGCCCGCACCCAGCCGCTGCTCGTCGCCGCGGCGATGCTCGCGGCCGAGCACCTGCCACTTGACGGCGTCGGGCTCACCGCCGGGCACAGCGTCGGCGAGTTGGGTGCCGCGGTCGTCGCCGGTGTGCTGACCCCCGAAGCAGCGATCACCCTCGCCGGCGTACGCGGACGGGAGATGGCCGCCGCGTGCGCGCTGGAGCCGACCGGGATGGCCGCGACGCTTGGTGGTGACCCGGACGAGGTGCTCAGCGCCATCGAGGCGCACGGGCTGTATCCGGCCAACCGCAACGGCGCCGGGCAGACCGTCGCCGCCGGCGCGCTGGCCGGGCTCGACAAGCTCGTCGCCGAGCCGCCCGCCCGGACCCGGATCATCCGGCTCAAGGTGGCCGGCGCGTTCCACACCCCGTACATGGCCCCGGCGGCGACCGCGCTCGCCGAGGTCGCCGCCGGGATCACCCCCGCCGACCCGGCCCGGATCCTGCTCTCGAACCTCGACGGCACCGCTGTCGACAACGGCCAGGAGCTGGTGCAACGCCTGGTCCGCCAGGTGACCGCGCCGGTGCGCTGGGATCTGTGCATGCGTACGATGGCCGACCTCGGGGTCACCGGTGTGATCGAGTTGCCGCCCGCCGGCACTCTCGCCGGGCTGGTCAAGCGGGAGCTCAAGGGCGATGGCGCCCCGGAGATCGTCACCCTGAACACCCCGGACGACCTGCCGGCCGCACGGGACCTGATCGCCCGCATCGGAGGTCGCTCATGACTGGCAGTCGCATCGTCTCGATGGGGCACTACCAGCCCTCGCGGGTGGTGACAAACGACGACATCGCCCAGCTCGTCGACACCAACGACGAGTGGATCCGCGACCGCGTCGGCATCGTCAGCCGGCGGATCGCCGACACCGAGACGGTGGCCGACATGGCCGCTGCCGCCGCCGGCAAGGCGCTTGCCAACTCGGGCCTGACCGCCGCCGACATCGACCTGGTCGTGGTCGCCACCTGCACGTCGATCGACCGCAGCCCCAACGTGGCCTGCCGGGTCGCCGCCAAGCTGGGCATCACCGCCCCGGGCGCGTACGACGTGAACACCGCCTGCTCGGGCTTCGCGTACGCGCTGGGCACCGTCGACCACGCCATCCGGGCCGGCGCGTCGCGCAACGCGATAGTCATCGGCGCGGAGAAGCTGTCCGACTTCACCGACTGGACCGACCGGTCCACCTGCATCATCTTCGCCGACGGCGCCGGTGCGGCGGTGGTCACCGCCACCGCCGACGACGAGCCGGCCGGGATCGGCCCGGTGGTCTGGGGTTCGGTGCCGGAGAAGAGCGACGCGGTGCGCATCGAGGGTTGGCGCCCGTACGTCCAGCAGGAGGGGCAGGCGGTGTTCCGCTGGGCCACCACCGAGCTGGCCCCGCTGGCCCTACAGGCCTGCGAGCGGGCCGGGGTCGACCCGTCGGAGCTGGCCGCGTTCGTGCCGCACCAGGCAAACGCCCGGATCATCGACGGCATCGCCAAGCGGCTCAACATCCCCAATGCGATCATCGCGAAGGACATCGTCGAGTCCGGCAACACCTCCGCCGCGAGCGTGCCGCTGGCCCTGTCCAAGCTTGTCGAGCGTCGGGAGGTGCCCTCGGGCGCACCGGTGCTGCTGTTCGGCTTCGGCGGTGGCCTGACCTACGCCGGTCAGGTCGTCCGCTGCCCCTGAAGACCCCCTTCGGCGCGTACGCGTCGAGGAGTGGCGGTCGGCGACGCCGTCCGTCGGACAACCCCGATGAAAGGAACCAACCGCAATGACCCGTGACGAGATCACCACCGGCCTCGCCGAGATCCTCGAAGAGGTTGCCGGAGTGAACCCGGACGACGTGGCCGAGGGGAAGTCCTTCACCGACGACCTCGACGTCGACTCGCTCTCCATGGTGGAGGTCGTGGTGGCCGCCGAGGAGAAGTTCGGCGTCAAGATCCCGGACAACGAGGTGCAGAACCTCAAGACCGTCGGTGACGCCGTCAGCTACATCGCGGCGCAGTCCTGATCATGAGTCGTCCTGACGTCGTCGTCACCGGGCTCGGCGCGACGACCCCGCTCGGCGGGGACGTCGCGTCGACCTGGGACGCCATGCTCGCCGGCCGCTCCGGGGTGAGTGCCCTCACCCAGGAGTGGGCCGCGCAACTGCCGGTCCGGATCGCCGCCCAGTTGGCCGTGGAACCGTCCGAGGTGCTGGACCGGGTCCGCCTGCGCCGACTGGACCGCTCCGAGGCGATCGCGATCATCGCGGCCCAGCAGGCCTGGGCGGACGCCGGCCTGGCCGGGTCCGACCTCGACGGGGAGCGGCTGGCCGTCAGCGTCGGCTCCGGCATCGGCGGTGCCACCACCCTGCTCGCGCAGGACGACATCCTCGAAGCGTCCGGGCCGCGGCGGGTGTCCCCGCACACCATCCCGATGCTGATGCCCAACGGTCCGGCCGCCTGGGTCGGGTTGGAGTTGGGGGCCAAGGCCGGGGTGCACTCGATGGCCAGCGCCTGCGCCACCGGTGCCGAGGCGATCGCTCTCGGTCTGGACATCATCCGCTCCGGCCGGGCCGACGTGGTGGTGGCCGGTGGCACCGAGGCGGTCATCCACCCGCTGCCGATCGCCGGCTTCAGCTCGATGCGGGCGATGTCCACCCGCAACGACGACCCGGAGCACGCCTCCCGCCCGTGGGACACCGGCCGCGACGGCTTCGTCCTCGGTGAGGGTGCCGGCATCGTGGTGCTGGAGCGGGCCGAACACGCCGCGGCCCGGGGCGCCCGGGTCTACGCGCGCCTCGCCGGGGCCGGCATCACGTCCGACGCGTACGACATCGTGCAGCCGCACGCCGAGGGCGAGGGTGCCATCCGGGCCATCGCCAAGGCGATAGCGGACGCGGACGTGGCCAAGCGGGACATCGTGCACGTCAACGCGCACGCCACCTCGACGCCGATCGGTGACATGCTGGAGATCGGCGGGCTGCACAAGGCGCTCGGCGACCACCCGGTGTTGACCGCTACGAAGTCGATGACCGGTCACCTGCTCGGTGCGGCCGGCGCGCTGGAGTCGATCGCCACCATCCTGGCCATCCGCGACAGTGTGGTGCCTCCGACGATCAACCTCGACGACCCGGAGCCCGGTCTCACGCTCGATGTCGCGGCGCACAAGGCACGCCACATGGAGATCCCCGCCGCGTTGAACAACGCGTTCGGCTTCGGCGGTCACAACGTGGCGCTGGTCTTCGCCCGGCCCTGAGAAACCCGCAGGACCCCGCAGCAGGCAAGGCCCCTGCTCGTCGCGCGGCGACGAGCAGGGGCCTTCGCGTCGTTCACGTCCGGTTGCGGGGATGCCGCTTCGCTGTGCGTTCGTTGCCGTGGCGGTAGTTGCCCGTCCAGCGGGCCATCACCAACTGCGGGTCGTCGTCGACCTCGGCGAGGAACTGCGCCGCGCGGGCGCCGCGCAGGGTGCCCGCCACCCGCCCGTGGTGCGTGATCACCACCAAGCCGTCCGCACGGTGGTCGTACCTGAAGCCCTGTGCCTGACCCATGACCGACATGCTGCCAGTGCCACGGCCGACGACGCGACGGGTTTCCCGCCCGGCACCGGCTCGGCAGTACTGCTTCGCGCGGGCCATCCGCTGGGGGTGCTGGCCCGTCGGCTGACCGCCGAGGTCCTGGATTAGGCACCGCCGCTTGGTGGGAACTACGAGCCCGCACGAACGAGCTCGTGAACGGCTCGTCCGGAGCGTTCGCGGGCCCGTCATTCCTTGGTGCCGGCCAGCTCCACGGGTCGAGTGCGCATCGCGCCGATCGTCGGCGCCAGCGTGGCCAGGAGCGCGACGACCGCGCAGGCCACCAGGGTCAGGCCGAGGATCTGCCAGGGGACGACGATCGCCGTCCAGACCGAGAGTGCCCCCAGCGCACCCCAGATCCCGAGCAGGTTCACCAGCGTCGCCAGCACGCCCAAGACCGCGCCGACCGCCACCATGGTCAGGGACTCGGCCATCACCAACAGCAGCACCTGCCGCTTCGTGGCCCCGGCGAGCCGGAGCACGGCCAGGTCCCGCACCCGGTCCGAGGTGGCCATCACCATCGTATTGGCCACCGCGATTCCGGTGTAGGTCAACGCGATGCCGAGCACGACCAGATAGCCCACAGTGGTCTGTCGGCCGCTGGCAGGCAGCTGCTCGGTGAGCCACTCGGCGCGGGTCTGCACCTGGGCGCCGGAGGAGCGCAGCGCGGAGCGGACGGCGGCCTCGCCGGCGGAGACGTCCGTGCCCGGCCGCCACGACAACTCGATGTGGTCCACCACCGCGCCGCCCGCGTTGTGCCCGGTCACGTAGACGCCGTTGCTCCCGGTGCCGGTAGCCAGGACCGCCACGACGCGCAGCGAGCGCTCGGTCCCGTCGCCGAGCCAGACCGTGACCTGCCGGCCAACGGTGTGCACGGCCCACTCCTCGTTGACGACAATGCTCTGGTCGTCGAGGTCACTGATCCGGCCGGCCCGGACCGGCAGGTGGCGCACCGCGGCCAGCGTCTCCGGGTCGACCGCCTGGGCATCCGAGCGGATCAGCGCGACGCCCTCCTCCAGCGTGTATAACGCGCTGGAGGCGCTGGTCATCACCTTCGCGCCGGGAACCCTCCGGACGGCGGCCACGGCAGACTCGTCCAAACTGGTGCCGTCGACGATCAGGTCGGCGGCGATCTGTGTACGGATCTCGGCCGCCTTCGCCGCGTTGATCGTCGCGGTAGCGCCCAGCAGGGAGCCGGCCAGCGCGACGGTGACCAGCACCGGCGCGGCGACAGCGGCCGTGCGCCGCACCCCGGCGCTTGCGTTCTCACGCATCAGCATGCCGGTCGCGCCCGACAGCTGAGCCGGTAGCCAGGCGATCAGCCGGGTCAGCGGCCCCACCAGGATCGGCGCCAGCAGCGCGATCGCGGTGATCAGCAGCATCGGCTGGGTGGTGTACGTCTTGCGGTGCAACGCGTCGCCGGGGTCGCTGAGCAGCCGCCAGCAGAGCATGCCCAGCCCGGTGGCGAGCAGCCCGGCACCGAAGATCCAGCGACCCAGGGTCATCGCCCGGGTGTCGACCGACGCCTCCCGCAGTGCCTCGGTCGGGCGGATCCGGCCGGCCCGGACCGTCGAGACGGCGACCCCGGCCAGCGCCACGATCAGACCGGTCCAGAACGCCACGTGGTAGGGCCACTGGTAGTCGCCGATGGTGAACCAGCTCGGCGCCAGCCGTTCGTCGACCAGGATCTCTCCGAGCCACGGCGCCCCGTGGGAGCCCAGCGCGCAGCCGGCTGCCGACGCCACCACGCCGACCGCCCCCGCCTCGGCGAGCATCGTCCGCCGGACCTGGCGTGGGGTGGCGCCGGCGGTGCGCATCAGGCCGATCTCGCGGCGACGCTGGGCGACCGCGTACGCGAACGTGGAGGCGACCACGAACACTGACACGAAGGTGGTCACCCCGCCGGCCGTGCCGAGCAGGGCGTTCATCGCGATCAGCGCCTCCCGGTCGCGATCCGGGTCGGGGTCCGCGCGTCGCCGGTCGTCGCCGGTGAGCACCTGGATTCCGGGTGTGCCGGCGACCGCGGCCTGAACGGCCTCCGCCGGAGCATGCACGACGAGGTTGTCGATCCGCGGTGATATCTCCGCCGCGGCATTTTCACTGAAGAAGACCGCTTTCTCGTACGAGACCGGTGCCAGCGCCGCGGCCAGGGTGAAGACCGCCCGCCCAGTCGGTGTACGGACCTCGATCTGACGGCCGACCAGGGCCGGATCCGCCACCATCGCGATCTCCGTGGCCGTGCGCGGCTCGTGGCCGGCGACGATCCGGTTGCCGCCGAAACCGGCGACGGGCCACGGATGCCCGACCAGCTCGGCGTCCTTGCCGTCGACCCGGACCGGGAACGACCGGTCCGCGACAACCGTCCCGAGGTTCGCCAGGTTCTTGGCGAGGGCCTCCGGAACCGCCTGCGGCTGCGTGAGCGGCTGGACCCGGACACCGATCCGGGACGGCACCCGCAGCTCGTCGGCACCGCGGACCACGACCACCGCGCCGGCGAGCCGCTCGGGGTGCTGCTGTGGAGCCGCCAGGGTAGACGCCAGCCCGAGCCCCATCGTGGCGATAAGCGCGACACCAAGGCCCAGCGCGACGAACGTGCCGACCAGGCTCACCCAGCGGGCCCGCAGGCTGCTGAGCGTCACGATCAGCATGCGGTCTGCTCCATCTGGGTCATCCGGTTCGCGACCGCCTCGGCCGACGGCGCGTCCAGGGCGCCGTTGAGCCGGCCGTCGGCCAGGAACACGACCCGGTCCGCGTAGGCGGCGGCGACTGGGTCGTGGGTGACCATCACGATGGTCTGCCGCTCGTCGTCGACCATTCCGCGCAGCATCCGCAGCACCTCCCGGCTGGTCGACGAGTCGAGCGCGCCGGTCGGCTCGTCGCCGAACAACACGTCGGGGCGGGTGATCAGGGCGCGGGCGATAGCGACCCGCTGCTGCTGGCCGCCGGACAGCTCGCTCGGGCGGTGCCCGGCCCGGCCGCTCAGCCCGACCCGCGCCAGCACGTCGCGGACCTCGCCGCGGGACTGCCGGCGCCCAGCTAGCCGCAGCGGCAACGCCACGTTCTGCTCGGCGGTCAGGGTGGGCAGCAGATTGAAGGACTGGAAGACGAAGCCGATCCGCTCGCGCCGCAGCAGCGTCAGCTTGTGCTCGTTGAGCGTGGTCAGGTCGGTGTCGCCGAGCAGCACCGAGCCGGACGTGGGCCGGTCGAGGCCAGCGGCGCACTGCAGCAGCGTCGACTTGCCGGATCCGGATGGTCCCATGACGGCGGTGAAGGTGCCTTCCGCGAAGGACAACGAGAGGTCGTGCAGCGCGGTGATCGCCGGGTCGCCGGAACCGAAGGTCCGGACGACACGGCGCAGGCGAATGGCGTCCCGGGTCATATGTGCAGCCTGTCGGAGGGCAGGGCCGGCCACATCCCCGCGAGATGGTGTCTTTCCGGTAGTGCTAGGGATACCTTCGCGGCCTTCAACCGGGCGGGTCACCGCTGACCGGCTGCCACGGGCCCCGGGCTTCCCGCACCGGTTGTCCTCTACGGTGGTCCGGTGCGACCCCGCAATGTCTGGCAAGCCCTTGCCCGGCTCGGCTTCGTATGGTCCTGGTGGCCCGTGCGGTCGGCCGCCTACCTGCTCGGCACCGGGGTGCTGGGCCTGCTGGTACTGGTGGCCGCGCTGCTCGTGATCGCGGTCGGCGGGCTGCTTACCGTAGTGGTGATAGGGATTCCGCTGCTGGCCGCCCTGCCGCTGATCGGCCTGCCGGCCGCCGGGCTCGAACGCCGTCTCCTGAGGCTGGTCGACGGGCAGCCGGTGCCGCACGGTCATCGGGTTCCGCCACGTCCCGGCCTCAGATCCTGGCTGCGGACCCGCTACACCGAGCCGGGCACCTGGCGGGAGTTCGGCTACGTGTCTCTGTGCGCCCTGGTGCTCTGGCCGCTCGATCTGCTCGCGTTCGTCCTCGGGGTCACCGTGCCACTGGCGCTGCTCGCCACCCCGGTGCTGTTCGCCACGATCGGCGACGAGGATCAGGTCAACGTCCTCAAGGCGTACGCGGTGACCTCCTGGCCGGGCGCCTGGGCCAGTTGTCTGGCGGGCGTCGCGGCGCTGGCCGTGTGTGCCTACGGGCTGGGCATGCTCGCCGGGCTCCGCGCCGAGCTGGCCCGGGCCATCCTCGCTCCGGCCGCCGGCTGGCTCGACCGGCAGGTCGTCGAGCTGACCCGCTCGCGGGTCCGCCTCACCGACGCCTTCGAGGCCGAGCGCAGCCGCATCGAGCGCGACCTGCACGACGGCGCGCAGCAACGGCTGGTGGCCCTCACCATGATGCTGGGCGTCGCGCGCCTGGACGTCCCGCCCGGCCCGCTGGCCGACCAGCTCTCCCGCGCGCAGGACGAGGCGGGCCGGGCGCTGATCGAGCTGCGTGAGCTGATTCGTGGCGTCTATCCGCCGCTGCTCACCGACTTCGGGCTGGAGGCGGCAGTCACCGACCTGGCGACCCGGTCCGCGATTCGCGTCGACGTCGACTTCGGCGTCACGCAACGCTTCCCCCGGCCTGTCGAGTCGGCCGCCTACTTCGTCGTCTCCGAGGCCCTCGCCAACATGGCCAAGCACTCCGGCGCCGACCGCGGACGGATCTTCGGCGCCTACGCGAAGGGGATCCTGACGGTCCAGGTGCACGACGACGGGCGCGGCGGCGCCGACATCGGAACCGGCACCGGGCTGATCAGGCTGGCCGATCGGGTGTCCGTCGTGGACGGCAGACTTTCCCTGTCCAGCCCGCCCGGCGGGCCGACACGAGTAGTTGTGGAGATCCCTTGTCAGACCCTTCCCGATTCCGCGTAGTCCTGGCCGAGGACAGCGTCCTGCTGCGCGATGGGCTGGTGGGCCTGTTGGGCAGATTCGGCCACGAGGTGGTCGCCGGGGTCTCCGACAGCGACAGCCTGCGGGAGGCGGTCGCCGAGCACGATCCGGACGTGGTGGTCACCGACGTCCGGATGCCCCCGGGCTTCACCGACGAGGGCCTGCGTGCGGCGGTGGAGCTGCGACAGACCCGTCCGCGGCTGCCGATTCTGGTGCTGAGCCAGTACGTCGAGACGCGGTACGCGACGGAGCTGCTGAACGTCGGCGAGGGCACCCACGTCGGTTATCTGCTCAAGGACCGGATCGGTCACGTCGGTGATTTTGTCGAGGCGCTGGGTCGGGTGGTGGAGGGCGGCACCGTCGTCGACCCCGAGGTCGTCCGTCAGATGCTGCGCCGACACCGGGACCCTCTCGAGGCGTTGACCGTCCGCGAGCGCGAAGTGCTCGCGCTGGTCGCGGAGGGCAGGTCGAACCTTGCCATCGCGACCGGTCTGAGTCTGGCCGAGGCGTCCGTGGCCAAGCACATCCGCAGCATCCTCTACAAGCTCCAGCTGCCACAGACCGAGGACAGCCACCGGCGTGTGCTAGCGGTCCTCACGTACCTGAGGGCTTAGAGGCGGCGAGCGCTGACCTGTCGGGAGCGAGCGGTCAACTGCCGCAGGTGGTGGCCGGCAGGCCGGGCACGGCCACCGGGGATCGGCCGCCCGGCCGGGCCTTGCCGGCCAGCACGGCGGCCAGCGCGGTCATCGACGCCCGGCTGGAGGAGTACGTGGCGAGCAGCGTCGGTGACTTCGCCCCGCTCAGCACGTACGGGGTGTCCATGGCGACCGTCACCGCCGCGTCGGCGCGCAGGTCCTTGGCGCCGTCGCCGTAGCCCACCAGGTGCACGATCGTGCCCCCGCTGGCCTTTACCTTCACCCCGGCGGCGGTCAACGCGGCGGTGAGCGCGGCCCGGGTGCCGTCCCGGCCGCCGGAGGCGGTGACGGTGACCGGCCCGCGTACCGGGCCACCGCAGGTGCCGCGCAGCACTGTGACGGCGGCGGCGGCAAGCGCGTCGGCCGCGGCGCGGTGAGCCGGGGCGTTGAGCGTGGCCATCTGCGCGGCCGGGGTCTGGGCGAGCCGGAACTTCATGGTCAACACCCGGGTGACCGCCTCGACCAGCCGGGTGCGGGGCAGCGACCCGTCGCGCAGCGCGGCGAGCAGCCCGTCGTACGCCTGACCGACGTTCGGGGTCATCAGGATGAGGTCGTTGCCGGCGTTGAGCGCCCGGACCGCCGCCTCGCCGGGAGCCCAGCGCTTCGCTGGCGGCATGTTCATCCCGTCGGTGATCACCACGCCCTGGAAACCGAGCTGACCGCGCAGCACGTCGGTGAGCAGCTTGTGGGAGAAGGTCGCCGGGGTCCCCGGGTCGATCGCGTGGGCGTCCAGGTGCCCGGACATCACCGCCATCGCCCCGGCGTCGATGCCGGCGGTGAACGGCGGCCAGGCGCCGCTCTGCAACGCCGCGGCAGACTGGGTGAGCACCGGCAGGTCCTGGTGCGAGTCGTCGGCGCTGTGGCCGTGCCCGGGGAAGTGCTTCAGGGTGGCCGCGACACCCTCCGCCTGGAGGCCACGGACGGCGCCCCCCACCTGCGCCGCGGCCTGCTTCGGGTCGGCGCCGTAGGAACGGGAGCCGATCACGGTGCTGTGGGTGGCCAGCACGTCGGCCACCGGGGCGAAGTCGACGTTGATGCCCATCGCCGCCAGTTCGGCGCCGGCGGCCCGCCAGGCGGCCTCGGTCAGCTTCGGGTCGCCGGCCGCGCCCGCCGCGAGGGCGCTGGGCAGCACGGTGACCCCGTCTGTCACCCGGGTGACGACGCCGTACTCCTGGTCGGTGCCGATCAGCAGTGGCGCGGGGCCGGCGGCGAGCTGACCGGCGGCGGCACGCAGCCCGGTGGTGAGCTCGTGCACCTGCTTCGGGTTGTCGACGTTCGTGGTCTCCTGGTTGCCCTTGGTCGGGTCGTCGGCGCTGAAGCCGACCAGGATCAGACCGCCGAGCCGGTACTTCTTGATCATGTCGGCGGGGGTGTCGACCCCGGCCAGGGCCTGGTTACCGGCTGCCGAGCCGGCGGAGACCTTCGTCGCCGAGTCGCCGTAGGCGTACGGCATCAGGACCTGGCCAACGAGATCTTCGTCGGCCAGCGTGGCGACCAACGTCGCGGCACGGGCAGCCGGGTCGGTGGCCGGTGTCGGGGCGGGGCCGCTCGGGGCGGCGGACGCGCCGACCGGACTGGTCGTCGGCGCGGGGCGCTCGGGGCCACCTGAGCAGCCGGAAAGGAGCAGGGCGGTCAGGGCGGCGACTGCGACGGTGGCGCGCCAGGGGCGATTCGACACGCCGTCCATCCCACCAGCTTCCCCCTTATCGGGGCAACTTGACCTTACCGGTCGTGGTCGGCCCGACGGCGTACGGCCAGCGGACCGGCGACCAGGTCAGCCGACGCGGGTGAGCAAGGTCACCGGGGCCCCGTCGCCGGCATACCGGTAGGGCTCCAGGTCGGTGTCCCACGCGGTGCCGAGCGCCTTGTCCAGGGCGTGCGCCAACGCCTCGGGCGCCCGGGAGGCGACCATCAGGGCGCGCAGCCGATCCTCGCCGAGCTGGATGTCACCCGCCACGCCGACGGTGGCCCGGAACAGCCCCCGGGCCGGCACGTACATGAACCGCTCGCCGTCGACACCGGGACTCGGCTCCTCGGTGACCTCGAAACGGATCATGGGCCACTGCCGTAGGGCAGCAGCCAGCTCGGCGCCCGTCCCCGGACGACCGGTCCACCCGCACTCGGCCCGGCGTGCGCCGGGGTCGACGGGCTGAGCCGTCCACTGCAGGTTGACCGGCGCGGCTAGGACGCGCGCGATCGCCCACTCGACGTGCGAGCACACGGCGAGCGGGGTCGAGTGGACGTATACGACGCCACGCGTTGGCACGGTGACCTCCCGGAGAGCGAGGTGCGTCTTCCCCTACGACCTCGTCCACCCGGGTGGTTGCTGCAACACATGATGACTTGTGTGGCCAGTGGTGCGCCAGGGAATCGGAAAAAACGCCGGGTGGAATAGCCGGACGGGTGGCTGCGGTTACCCCTCAGGACACCGCGACGACCAGCATGATGTCGTGGTCCTGTACAGTTCCACCGGCGGCTTATGCCGCGTTACATCTTCGCGGGCCGAGCGCAGTGTGGCCCGCACACAGCCCCCGGACGTCCAGTCCTCCCGTACGTCTTGCAAGGAGTACCTCCGTGGCGAGCAACACCTCTAAGACCGCGCGCGCGTCCGTCCGGGCCGGCCAGGC
This sequence comes from Micromonospora sp. NPDC049047, assembly GCF_040649135.1. Classification (NCBI taxonomy): domain Bacteria; kingdom Bacillati; phylum Actinomycetota; class Actinomycetes; order Micromonosporales; family Micromonosporaceae; genus Micromonospora; species Micromonospora sp. NPDC049047. The sequence goes on along the minus strand of NZ_JBEZEY010000006.1, from coordinate 253,181 downwards.
TGGCCAGGGTGGCGCCCTCAGCGTGCTGGGCGAGTTCAAGTACCTGATCCCGCTCAACGGCGGCAAGCACGCCTACGTGCGGAACCTGACCAACGGCAAGACCGCGCACCTGCGCACGGACTCCGACGCCTTCGTCGAGGAGATCCGCGTGCTGGCCGCGGCCGGCCACGCCGCCAAGATCCGGGCCGAGATCAACAACCTGGCTGCCGCCCACCCGGGTGACGGCTGGGAGGCCACCGAGAAGCGCCTGGTCGCGGCCGGCGTCTTCGAGGGCTGAGCCCCGCTTCACCGCATCATCGCCAACCGCCCGCCGGCAGTTCCCGGCGGGCGGTTTCGCGTTGTGCCCGCCCTCGGCGGTTTCGCCGGTCCACGCCCTCGGTGGTTCGCGTGATCCACGCCCTCGGACGCCGGGCCGAGCCGGGCTCAGGCCGGGTCGAGTAGGGCGACCTCGCCGGTGGCCAGGTCGTAGAGCCCACCGACCACTGCCACCCGACCGGCGGCGACCGGCCCGGCCAGCAGGTCGTCCGCGCGCAGCGTGCCCACCGTCCGCCTTACGTGCCGGCGGATCGCGAGCGGCAGCACCGCCGGGTCGTCGATCCCCACCCCGGTCACCGCCGGAGCGATCTCGTCCACCAGGTACGACAGTGAGCCACCGGGCCGTTCCCCGGCACGCACCGCGTCCACTGTGGCGCCGACGGCCCCGCACCGCTCGTGCCCGAGGACCATCACCAGCGGTACGCCCAGCTGGCCGACCACGTACTCGATCGACCCGCGCACCGCCCGGTCGAGGACGTGCCCACCGGTACGGATCACGCAGATCGCGCCGAAGGTCTGGTCGAAGATCGCCTCCAGCGGCACCCGCGAGTCGATGCAGCCGAGCACCACGGCGTACGGCTGCTGGTCGCCCGAGGCGGCCGCGGCGGCCGTGACGTCGTGCCCGTGGATCGGCTGCCCGCTCACGAACCGCCGGTTGCCGGCGAGCAGGTCGGCCAGGGCGGCGCGAGGAGTGCCCCCGGCCTGCCGCCGCTGCCCCGACGTGTCGCCCATCGGCGCTCCCGACGACCCCATGCCGTCCAGCTTGGCCCGCCACCGGCCACCACGGGTCGGGTCGGGAATGTTGACCGCGGCGCGATTGGCGGGCTGTCCTGGTGGGTAGCCGGTGTTACCACCGGGTATCGGAGGTGCTGGTGGTGCCGGGCGGCCCTGGGGAGGTGGCGATGCCGGATCGGTTCGAGGTCGCCCTGGCCGACGGCGTACGGCTGAACGTCGAGGCGAGCGGGCCACCAGATGCCCAGGTCACCGCCGTCCTGCTGCATGGCTGGACGTTGGACGGGCGGGCCTGGCACCGGCAGGTCGACGCGCTCACCGGGGCATCGGTCGGCGGGTCGGTGCGGGTGGTCACCTACGACGCCCGGGGGCACGGCCGGTCCAGTTGCATGGCGTTGCCCACGGCCACCCTGGCCCAACTCGGCGACGACCTGGCCGCGGTGCTCGACACGGTGGCGCCGGTCGGGCCGGTGGTCCTGGTCGGGCACTCGATGGGCGGCATGACGATCATGGAGTACGCCCACCGCCACCCCGCCCACTTCGCCGCCCGGGCGGCCGGTCTGGTCTTCGTGTCGACCACCGCCGAGGGGCACACCCACACCGTCTACGGGCTCTCGCCCCGGATTGCCCGACTGATCCGGCTGGCCGAGACGACAGGTGCCGGAGTGCTGGCCCGCTGCGGCTCGTGGCGAGCGCCCCGGGCGCTGCTCAACGCCCTGCAACCGAGCATCCGGTGGATGCTCTTCGGCGACCGCTGCGAGCCGGCGGACATCCGGCTGGTGACGTCCGCGGTGGCTCGGGCCTCGCTGCGGTCGATCGGCGGGTTCCGGGCCTCCATCGGCACCCAGCACCGACTGGACACCCTCGCCGCGTTGGCGCACCTGCCGGCCGCCGCCCTGGTCGGCGACCGGGACCGGCTGACCCCGCCGCCGTGTGCCGAGTCGATCGCGGCGGCCCTGCCGGCCACCGAACTGACCGTCTGCCCGGGCGCCGGGCACATGTTGATGATGGAGCGGCCGGACGAGGTGACCGCGGCACTGACCGGCGTCCTGCGCCGGGTGCTCGCCGAACCGACGCCCCGCCGGCACGGCACGACCGCCGCCGGAACGGGTGTCTGAGCGCGTTCGCGCACCTCGCGCGTCGCGGGCCCGGCCTGGGGCCGTACCCTTCTGCGGTTGGCTTGCGCGGTTCCCGCCCCCTGCCGGCGACCTTCGAAGGAGCGTGCGTTGACCGACCAGACCGGCCTTGAGCAGGAGATTGCCGTCGAGCAACGACACCTTGACCGGGTGTACGCCCGATTGGCCGAACTGCGGCGCTCGGCGGTCCGGGCCGAGCGTGACGGCTACCGGATGGCCCGGGTGGGCACGTTCGGCGCGTTGGTCGAGCGCGACGCGATGGTCTTCCACGCGGCGCAACGGCGGCACGTCCTGGACGCCGAGTACGAGGGGTTGGTCTTCGGCCGGCTGGACCTGCGCGACCGGCAGGTGCTGCACGTGGGGCGGCTCGGGATCCGCGACGAGGACGCCAGCACGCTCGTCGTCGACTGGCGGGCGCCCGCCGCCGCCGCCTTCTACCAGGCCACCCCGGCGCAGCCGCTGGACGTGGTGCGTCGCCGCACGATCCAGTCCCGGGCCGAGCGGGTCACCCGGATCGAGGATGACCTGCTGGACCCGAGCGCGGCCCCGGAGGGGATGACAGTCGTCGGCGACGGCGCGCTGCTGGCCACCCTGTCCAAGGCGACCGGCCGGGGCATGCGGGACATCGTGGCGACCATCCAACGGGAGCAGGACGAGGCGATCCGTTCGCCCGGCTCCGGGGTGACGATCGTCGCGGGCGGTCCGGGCACCGGTAAGACCGCCGTCGCCCTGCACCGGGCGGCGTTCCTGCTCTACTCCGACCGCAGCCGCTACGCCGGTGGCGGGATCCTGGTGGTCGGCCCGTCGGGGGTGTTCGTCGAGTACATCGCCTCGGTGTTGCCGTCGCTCGGCGAGGACACCGCCACCCTGCACTCGCTCGGCACTCTCTTTCCGGGGATGACCGCCACCCGTACCGACCCGCCCGAGGTGGCAGCGGTGAAGGGCTCGCTGCGGATGCGCCGGGTGCTGGAACGCGCGGTCCGGGACGCGGTGCCGGGCGGCCCGGGTGAGCTGCGACTGCTCTACCGGGGCACGCTGCTGCGGTTGAACCGGGACGAGCTGGACCGGATCCGGGACCGCGCGCTGCACCGCGGCGCCCGCCGCAACGAGGTGCGCCGGGCCGGCTTCGACGGCGTGTTCGGCGCGCTCTGGGCGCAGGCCCGCGAGGTGGGCGTTCGCCTGCCGGAGCAGCGGACCTTCGAGGCGGAGATCGCCGAGCGGGCCGAGTTCCGGGAGTTTCTCAAGGCGTGGTGGCCCCGGCTGCACCCGCGGCACGTGCTGGGTTGGCTGGCCCGGCCGGAGCGGCTGCGCCGGTACGCTGCCGGGATTCTCTCCACCGACGAGATCCGGCTGCTCGGCGCGGCGTACCGGAGTCTGGACTCCGCCGGGTTGACCATCGCCGACATCGCGCTGCTCGACGAGTTGGACGCGTTGCTCGGCAAGCCGGCGCAGCCGGCCAAGGCCCGCCGCGACCCGTTCCAACTCGCTGGCGGCGTACGCGAGCTGAGCACCGCGAGCGACAGGCAGCGCGCGGCCCGAGCGGCGGCCCGGGAGCGCCCGGAGGACTACCGGGAGTACGCGCACGTGGTGGTGGACGAGGCGCAGGACGTCTCACCGATGCAGTGGCGGATGGTCGGGCGGCGTGGCCGGCTGGCCTCCTGGACGGTGGTGGGTGACCCCGCGCAGACCGCGTGGACCGGTGATCCGGAGGAGCTGACCCGGGCTCGGGACCAGGCCCTGGGCCGGCGTAAGCGACACGACTTCACGCTCACCACCAACTACCGCAACTCGGCGGAGATCTTCGCGGTGGCGGCGGCGGAGATCCGCCGGCTCTACCCTGACCTGCCGCTACCGACCGCCGTGCGCTCCACCGGGGTCGATCCGGTCGAGCTGGTGGTGCCCGCGACCGGGTTGGAGACCGCCGTCGTGAAGGCGGCCGCCGGGCTGCTGGCCGAGGTGGAGGGCACGGTCGGGGTGATCACTCCGGTCCCCCGCCGCGACGAGGTCGCCGGTTGGCTCGACGCGCTCGACGCGCCGCGCCTGCAGGTGGTGACCAGCCTGGAGGCCAAGGGCATGGAGTACGACGGGGTCGTGCTCGTCGCCCCGAGCGAGATCCGGGCCGATCCGGGCGCGGGGGTACGCACCCTGTACGTGGCGCTTTCCCGGGCCACGCAGCGGCTCACCACAATCGATCCGACCGACTGATCCGGGGCAAACCTGCCTGCTGGGCCGGTGGTCTACCTCATAGTTGCATACATAGCGATGTGAACATACATTTGACCGGGCCCCGACCGGCGGCGGAAGGTGGATCTCGTGGGCGCAGGTCATGACCACCACCATGGGTCGGTCGCCAATGCCGCACACCAGCACAGGGGCCGACTCTGGGCGGCGTTCGGGCTGCTCGCCACCCTGATGGTGGTCGAGGCGGTGGCCGCCCTGCACACCGGCTCGCTCGCCCTGCTCTCCGACGCCGGGCACATGTTCACCGACGTGCTCGGCATCGGCATGGCACTCGCCGCGATCACCGCGACCCGGCGGGCCACCGGCGACCCGCAGCGCACCTTCGGGCTCTACCGACTCGAGGTGCTCGCCGCGCTCGCCAACGCCGTCCTGCTCTCCGGCGTCGCCGTCTACGTGCTGATCGAGGCGATCCGCCGATTCGGGGACCCGCACGAGGTCGTCACCGGACCAATGCTCGCGGTGGCCGTCCTCGGCCTGCTCGCGAACATCGTCGCCTTCGCCCTGCTTCGCGCCGGCGCCCGGGAGAGCATCAACCTCCAGGGCGCCTACCTGGAGGTGCTCGGCGACCTGCTCGGCTCGTTGGGCGTGATCGGCGCGGCGCTGCTCATCGCCGGCACCGACTGGTGGTGGGCCGATCCACTCGTCGCGGTCGCCATCGGCGCGTTCATCCTGCCGCGCACCTGGCGGCTGGCCCGCGCCGCCGTCCGGATTCTGGTCCAGGCCGCCCCGAAGCACCTCCAGGTGACCGCCGTGCATGACCGACTGGCCGCGGTCCCCGGCGTGGTCGAGGTGCACGACCTGCACGTCTGGACGCTCACCTCGGGCATGGACGTGGCGTCCGCGCACCTGACCATGGCACCCGACGCGGAGGTCGGCGCGGTGCTCACCGCGGCGCGTACCGCCCTGCACGACGACTTCCGGATCGAACACGCGACGTTGCAGATCGAGCCCGGCGCCGCCACCGGAGCGTGCGGCTCGATCGAGTGGTGACAATTCGTTCGTGACGACGCACGCACCGTCCGTCACAACGGCTGCAGCCGCCCCACCGGCACCGGTAGGCTCGGTCCCGGCCTCCACCAGGCGGCGCCCTCCAGGCGCCGGTGGCGGTCGCCGCCTAATCGCCCAGCCGGGCGAACCGGGGAACCACGTTCCTGGGGTGCATCCGCGTCAGCGGTAGGGATCTTCCGTCCCGAACCCGACAGCTAACCCGGTCGGCGGCTGACGGAAGGACATGCGCAGTGGCACCAGCACGACCACCCGCCGCCCGACTGGCGGCCCTGATCGTCGCGATGTTCGCCCTCGGCGTCGCGCTCCCGGCCGGCACCGCCTCGGCCGCTCCCCCGACCGGCCTGCGGGCCGCCGCCGCCCCCGACTCCGACGAGGAGGGCGGCACCCCCTCGCTACGCGCCCAACTTGAGGCCGCCAGCAAGGGCTACCTGGACGCGAAACGCGCGCTGGACACCTCCGTGCAGCGGCAACAGCAGCTCGCCACCCAGCTGAAGACCATCGAGGTCGAGCTCGCCCAGCGCGACGGCAAGGTCGGCCAGATCGCCGACGTGGCGTACCGCACCGGCCGGCTCGGCACGGTGTCGGCGCTGCTCAACAGCAACAGCCCGGAGGGCTTCATGGACCGGGCCGCCGCGCTGGAGGCGGTGGCCGCCAACGAGGACCGGGTGCTGCGCGATCTACTCGCCACCAAGGACCAGGCCAATCGCACCCGGGCCGCCCTGAACGGCGAGATCGTCGAAGAGCGCAAGCAGGTAGCGGTGATGGCCAAGCGCAAGGACCAGGCCGAACGGGCGCTGGCCGTGGCCAACGCCCCCAAGCCGCAGACCACCGCCGACAGCGGTTCCAACCGGGGCACCTCCACGGCGAACGCGAAGGCCGCACCCCGCAACTCCGACGGCTCCTGGCCATCCGAATCGTGCAGCGTCAACGACCCCACCCCCGCCAGCGGCTGCATCACCCCGCGCACCCTGCACGCGCTCAACCAGGCCAAGGCCGCCGGCTTCACCAGGTACGTCTCCTGCCACCGCCCCAGCGGCTCCGGCGAACACCCCAAGGGCCGGGCCTGCGACTTCGCGGCCCAGAAGGATGGCTTCGGCGGCAACGCCACCGGCGGCGACAAGACGTACGGCAACAACCTGGCCGCGTACTTCATCCGCAACGCCGACCAGCTCGCCGTGCTGTACGTGATCTGGTACCGGCAGATCTGGCTGCCCAGCAGTGGGTGGAAGTCGTACAGCGGCGCGGGCGGCACCCCGTCCACCGACCACACCAACCACGTACACCTGTCGGTCTACTGACCCCCGGTGTCCGGCGGGTGATCCGCTCGTGTTCGCCGACTCCGGGGTATCCGGTCAACGGGATACCCCGGAGTCGGTGATGTCGTGTTGACCCTTGCGGGCGGGCGATGCCGTCGCCGGGGCCGGCTACGTCGCCGGGCGTACCCTGGATGACGTCGGCGGTCGGACGACCCGGCCCGGGTCGGCGGGCAGCATCGCGGTATGCCTCGGATCCCACCCACCACCCGCAAGGGCCTGCTCGCACTGCATCTGGTCACCTCGCTCGGCTGGCTCGGTGCCGACCTCGTGCTCCTCACCCTCGGCATCGCCGTGCAGCGTGGCGCCGACCCGGCGGTGGTCTACCCGGTCATGGCGCTGGTCGGCACTGTGCTGTTCGCGCCGCTGAGCGTCCTGGTCTGGCTGGTCGGGGTCGCCAGCGCGCTCCTCACCCCGTGGGGCCTGTGGCGCTATCGCTGGGTGCTGGCCAAGCTCGTGCTCACCACCGTGATGGTCGGACTGGTGCTGTTCCTGCTCACGCCGAACCTGCGGCACGCCGGTGCGGTGGGCGCCGCCCTTCCCACCCGAGACCGCGCCGACCTGGTGATCGCCCCCGCCGTCTCGACCAGCCTGATGATCATTGCGACGGTGCTGTCCACCTACAAGCCCTGGGGCCGACGTCCCGTCGCCCGCCCCGCCCGTGAGAGCACCCCGGTGACCACGCCGCACTGACCCGCGCCGCGATGCCGATGGCGCGACGATCGCGCTGCCCCGGCCGCGCCGCGATGTCCATGCTGCGACGACCGCGCTGCCACGACCGCGCTGCGACGACCGCGCTAGAACCTGGATCCGGTGGCATCCTCCCGCCCACAGGCCACTACATCCACGATCGAGCACGATCATGAGCTGGGCCGCGAGGGCGGGGGTGGGCTGGTCGAGGCGGGGTGGGGTCAGGACGAGGGTGGGGGGTCGCCGGCGCGGTCGAGGGCCGGGCCGAGCCGGGCGGCGAGGGCGAGGTGCGCGGAGCGCGCCTGGCGGAACGCGTACCGGAACAGTGGCGTCGGCGCGGTCAGGGTGATCTCGACATCGATCCGGACCAGGCCTTCCGACTCGGCGCGCAGTCGGGTGTGGTTGCGCACCGTGGTGGCGGGCCACTGGCGGGCCACCGTGACGATCTCGTCGGCCTCGCTGATCAGCACGTCCGCGTGGTACGTGGTCCGGAAGCGGAGCGGGCCGGCCACCAGCCTGTCGTTGATCGTGTAGCTGGCCCGGGCACCGGGTCGGGGCGGCAGTTCCCGGACCCGCACGATCAGCGGATGCAGCTCGCCCTGTCGGGTCAGGTCGCTGAGCAACGCCGCCGCCTCGTCCGGCGAGCACCGGGCCTGGACGGTGTAGCCGAAGGTATCGCTGCTGAGCACACGTCTCCCACCGTCGTTGTCGCACGATCGTCCCGTACCGATGTCTGGCTGGCAACGCCCGACGGCCGCCGATGTCGGGCCAACACCTGTCGATGGGAGGCCGCGTCCCCAGTTGTCCCATTAGGGTCGGTTGGTGAGGATTCACCCGACCGACTGAAGGGCGACAGCATGAGTGGCGACGACGGATGAGCGGGCACGTGATGGTCTTCGCGCCCACCCCGCAGCTCACGGTCACCGTGGACCAGCCGAACGACCACCCCGAGCTGCACCTGCACCCCGGCGGGCAGGGCGTCTGGCAGGCCCGGATGGTCATGTCACTCGGTGTCGACGTGGTGCTCTGCGCCGCCCTCGGCGGCGAGATCGGGCAGGTGCTGGAGCCGCTCCTGGTGAGCGAGGGAGTGGACCTCAAGGTGGTGGTCCGTGACTCCGGCAGCGGCGGGTACGTGCACGACCGCCGGGGCGGCTCGCGCCAGGAGATCGCCGACGTACCCGGGCAGCCGCTGAGCCGGCACGAGTTGGACGAGCTGTACAACCTGGCCCTCGGCGAGGGCCTACAGGCCGCGGTGAGCGTCCTCAGTGGGCCGAACGAGCCGTGGCTGGTCCCGGCCGACCTGTACCGGCGCTTCGCCGCCGACCTCGCCGCCAACGGCGGCCGGGTGGTCGTCGACCTCTCCGGTGATCACCTCGGCGCGGTGCTGGAGAGCGGCGTGTTCTTCCTCAAGGTGAGTCACGAGGAGCTGATCCGCGACGGCCGCGCCCGCAGCGACGACAGCCTGGAGCTGACCCGGACCATGTACGAACTCCACGCCGCCGGCGCCGAGACGGTGGTGGTGAGCCGGGCCGAGCAGCCAGCGCTGGCGCTCATCGACGGGGAACTGTTCGAGGTCGAGATGCCCCGCCTGGAGGCCGCCGACCCCCGCGGCGCGGGCGACTCGATGACCGCCGGGGTGGCCGCCGTCGTGGCCCGCGGCGGGGACATCCGGACCGCCATCCGCACCGGCGCCGCCGCCGGGGCGCTGAACGTGACCCGGCACGGTCTCGGCACCGGACGACTGGACTCGATCACCGGCCTGGTCGACCGGGTCCGGCTGGTGCCAGCGGACAGCCGACCCCAGGAGCGGACCACCCCTGACGAGTTGGCCGACCGGGTGGTGGAGTGATGATGCTGCGGGTGCTGATCACCAACGACGACGGGATCGCCGCGCCCGGCATTCAGGCCCTGGCCTGGGCGGCGGTGCAGCGGGGCCTGGACGTGGTGGTCGCCGCGCCGCTGGAGGAGGCGAGCGGCACGAGCGCCGCGATGAGCGCTGTGGAGCGCGACGGGCGGGTCGTCGTGAACGACCACCCGCTGCCGGACCTGACGGGCGTGCCGGCGTACGGGGTGGGTGGCTCCCCCGGCTTCATCACCCTGATCGCGCTGCACGGCGCGTTCGGTCCACCGCCCTCGGTGGTGCTCTCCGGCATCAACCGGGGTGCCAACGCGGGGCGGGCCGTGTTGCACTCCGGAACGGTGGGTGCCGCCTTCACCGCCGCCACGAACGGGTGCCGGGCGATGGCGGTGTCCCTCGACGTACTCTCCGCGGGCGAGGCGACGGCAGCCAGCGGCGGTGCCGCGGTGGACGCCGCCGCCCGGGTACGCGACGCCGAGCGGCACTGGAGCACCGCGGCGCGCGTCGCCCTGGACCTGCTCCCCCGCCTGACCTCCGGCCCGCTGGAGAGCGTGCTCAACGTAAACGCCCCGGACCTGCCGCACGGGCGGCTGCGCGGGGTGCGACGCGGCACGCTGGCGAGCTTCGGTCAGGTGCAGATGACGGTGGCCGAATCCGGCCACGGGTTCGTCCGTACCTCACTCGAGGAGCCGGGGCAGGCGGCGCAGCCCGGCACGGACGTGGCGTTGCTGGCCGCCGGGTACGCCTCGGTGACGGCCATCCGAGCAGTCACCGAGGCGACGGACATCGACCTGACCGGGCTGGACGAGCAGCAGTGACCGGCGGCCCGCTGGCGCTCAGGCGCCGGGCAGCACCTCGGGGGTGACCGCGCCGGCGAAGTAGGGCTCGGGGGCACCGAACAGGCCGAGCAGGCCGGTCACCCAGAGCTGCCGGTGCACGAACCGGCTCGGCTCGGTGACCACCAGCTTGACGTTGCTGACCTCGGCCGTCTGGAAGCCGGCAACCATGGCGCTGATGCCGACGGAGTCGATGAAGGTGACCAGCCTCATGTTCAGCTCGATGCGCAGCGGCCGACCCTTGGCCAGCACCTCCGCGATCGCCTCGCGCACCTCGTACGCTGTGTCGACGTCGATCTCGCCACGGGGGGCGATCTCCACGACTCCACCGGACAAAACCGACTTCACGATCGACAGGCTCACGCGAGCACCTCCACCCGCCCGTCCCCCGGGCGCCTCATCAGTACGCGGGCCGCGACCGAGAGTATTCCTCTGACGGCCTCGGTCGCCACCCCTCGGGATGAGCAATTCACGGATCCGCACCCACAAAGGCACCCATATCCGTACTTTTGAGTAACTGATTGCTCAAGACTTTTTGTTATTCGACCTCCGACGAACCGGTCGCGACCGGCACGCCGCGGACCAGGGTAGCGGCCCGGGCCCGACGCGCCCGACAACCGGCCCCCGACCGACGGCTCACCCCGTGCCACCGGCGTGTCGGCCACGGACACCCGTCCGACCCCGGCGCCCCTGTTGCCGACGCCACCTAGCATCGGGCTGGGACACCCCCAGCTACGGAGAGGATCTTCGATGCTCAAACGACTTGCCGGCCTGGCCGGCGTCGGCGTTCTGCTCGCTCTCGTACTGGCCTGCGGTTTCGGCGGTGGAGACGACGATGACGACGATGACGACGACTTCGCCCGCGGCGTCGCCGTGGTGGTGCTGCGCTGAGTTGCGGCGGCGGCCCGCAGCCGACCGGGTTTGCGCCCGGGCGGCCCGGGGCACTGGCGGGGTAGGCGAACCGTGACGCGCTGAACAGACGCCGAAGTCCGAAGTGGCCGGCGGCTTCGGCACCCGAGGAGGTAACCACGATGTTCGGAACCAACGTGCTGGACCGCCGGAGCAGGCCGGAACGGATTGCGGACCATGCCTGGGAGCAGCTGCTCTCCGCCGTGAACTCGGCCGGAGACAGCGTGCGCGACACCGCCCGCTCGGCGCGTCGCAACAGCGGCGACCTCGCCGACGGTGCGGGTGACCTGGTGGGCTCCGCCGCCGAGGAGGCGCGACGTCGCGCCTCGTTGGCCTTCGACGCGCTCGCCGGACGGCAGCCGGCACTGCCCTGGACCCTGCTGATCGGCGCCGCGCTGGTGGGCGTCGCCGTTGGCTGGGCCGTCGGCTCCGCCGCGCGGGCCGCCGGCAGCCGGGACGACCGCGCCGTCGACGACGTGGAGTTCGTCGACGTGGACCGGCCCAACTCTCCGGCGGTGTGACCGACCCGTCCACAACCACCACAGCGGGCCCCGCTCACAAGCAGTCGAGCGGGGTCCGTCGCCGTGCCGCAGACCCGCGCCGTAGCGGGGTCGGGGCCGCAGACCTGCGCCGCATCACATTATGGAGTTGCGTCGAGGTCCGGTGGCGCTGCTGATCGGCGCCGGGCGGTGGGCCGGCCCGCCGGGTGCCGGACCCCTCAGGCAGCCCGGCGGACCGGTGTTCGGGTGATGGTCGCCCGCGCCGCCCGCTCGCGACCGGCGCAGGCGAGGGTGGCCATCCGCCGTGGCCGGGGCGGAAGCCGGGGCAAAGCGCGTCCCCGCCCCGAGGCGGCGGCGGTGACCAGCACGGACCGGACCATGCCCGGGAGGTGGTCGGGCATCTGCGGTTTCCTCGCGGGATGCAGCCACGGGGGACGGGGCTGATCCGGTGGTGACGTCGTGGCCCGGGGGACGAGCACGACGACGGGGACGAGGTGGAGCTTGCCCTGGCTTCCACCACCCGACGCAACGGCTCCTGCGATCGAGGACTGCGATTACGGTAACCGAAAAGCGCTCGCTTTGGAAGCGCTCCCATTGTCTCCTTCGGGACCGCCCCGCCGCACCCGGAGCTGCGGCTCCTCACCCGACGCGGGTGAGGACGATTCACCCGGGCCGGCGGCAGGCTCGGATCCCGGCGGACCTCCGGCCGCAGCCGCCACCGGTCCGCCACCCACGCAGGGAGGAGGCCCAGATGGCGATCGCCGAGATCGACCGCACCGACCAGGACATCCAGTCCGCCGTACTCGACGAGCTGACCTGGGAACCGCGGGTGCAGCCGCACGAGATCGGCGTGACAGTCGCCGAGGCCGTCGTCACGCTCACCGGCCGGGTGGACAGCTACGCCAAGAAGTGGGCAGCCGAACGGGCCGCCCACCGGGTCGCCCGGGTCCGGGCGGTCGCCAACGACCTGGCCGTCCGACTGGCCGCCGGCACCGAGCGCGCCGATCCCGACCTGGCCGCCGCGGCCAGCCACGCGCTGGAATGGGACGCGTTCGTGCCCATCGAGAAGCTCCAGGTCACCGTCTCGGCCGGTTGGGTGACGCTGCACGGCGAGGTCGAGTGGGAATACCAGCGCCGGGCGGCGGAGCGGGCGGTGGGAAGGCTCACCGGCGTACGCGGGATGAGTAACGGCATCACTGTGCGGCCGGCCGCCCCACCGGACGGCCGGAACCTGGCCGATCGGATCGTCGACGCCCTGGCCCGCGCCGGAGCGACCGAGGCCGAACGGATCAGCGTCCGGGTGCACGGCGACACAGCGGTGCTCGCCGGACTTGTCCACTCGATGCCCGAACGGGCCGAGGTCGAGCAGGTGGCCTGGTCCGCCCCCGGTATCCGGGAGGTGCAGAACCACATCGCTGTCGCGCCGGTGCTGCGCTGAGCGAGCGCGAAACCACCCGGGGTGGGTGAGCCGACCTCACCCACCCCTGGAGCAGGCTGGGGGCATGAGTGATCCGAACGGGCTGATTCAACCGGGACGCCCCGCGCCCGATTTCACCCTTCCGGCCACCCCGGACGGGGCCCTGACCGGGCCCGGGCAGTTCCGGGGACGACCGGTGGTGCTCGCGTTCTATCCGGCCGACTGGAGTCCGGTGTGCGGCGACCAGATGTCGCTCTACCAGTCGGCGGCACCCGTGTTCGATCAGTACCGGGCGGTGGTGCTCGGCATCTCGGTGGACAGCATCTGGTCCCACCGGGCGTTCGCGGAGAGCCGGGGTATCGAGTTCCCACTGCTCGCCGACTTCGAGCCGAAGGGCGAGGTGGCCCGCCGCTACGGCGTGTACAACTCGCAGGGTGAGGCGGACCGGGCCCTCGTGGTGCTCGACCCAGCCGGGCAGGTGACCTGGAGCTACGTCTCGCCGCCCGACGTCAACCCGGGTGCCGACGGCATCTTCGACGCCCTCGACCAACTCGCCGCCGATCGGAAGGTGACGACCGGATGACCACGCCACTGCAGGTGACCGCCCGGCTCCGGGACCCGGTCACCACCGAGGACCATGTCCGGGGGCCGGCCGACGCGGCGGTGACAGTCGTCGAGTACGGCGACTTCCAGTGCCAGTTCTGCGGTGCGGCCTATCCGAACCTGCACGAGATGCTGCGGCAGCGCGCCGACACCGTCCGGCTGGTCTACCGCTACTTCCCCATCGCCAACGTGCACCCGTACGCCGAACGCGCCGCCGAGACGGCCGAGGCCGCAGCGGTCCGCGGCCGGTTCTGGGAGATGCACGACTGGCTCTACGAGCACCAGGACCAACTCGACCCGGTGCACCTCTCGCTCGGCGTCGAGCAGGTCGGGCTGCCGCCGGACGAGTTGAACGCCGAGGTGGAGAACCGGGCGCACGCGGACCGGGTGCGCCGGGACTTCGTCGGCGGCATCCGCAGCGGGGTGAACGGCACCCCCACCCTGTTCATCAACGGCGTCCGCCACGAGGGCGGGTACGACCTGCCCGAGCTGCTGGCCGCCGTGGACGCCGCGAGCAACGCCTGACCGTCGACCCGCTCAGATCAGCCGCAACTCGCGCGCCCGCCGGACCGCCTCGCGCCGGCGGGTCGCGTCGAGTTTGCGGTAGATGTTGCGGACGTGGGTCTTCACCGTGTTCACCGACAGGGACAGCTCGCTGGCGATCTCCACGTTGGACAGGATGCTCTGCAGATAGCGCAGGATGGTCAACTCCCGCTCGGTGAGCGGCTCGTCGAGCGGTCCCCTCGGCTCGACGTCCGGCCGGGTGGTGCTCGGTCCGGCCCCGCGTACCAGGTCACTGACCAGGGCGAAGTGGGCGGTGCCCGCGTCCAGGTGCGCGGCCAGTAGGTCCCGCACCGGCGGTCCGGCGTGGGTGAAGACCCGCCGACAACCCTGCGGCCCGGCCAGATCCAGCACCTGCTCCAGGAGCCGGCCGGCCCGCCTCCCGTCCCCGGCCCGCTGGGCCAGCACCGCGTCGAGCAGGCCCGCGTCCAGGCGTACCGGCAGGGGCCAGGCGGTGGCAGACGGCGCCTGCCAGCCGGGCAGCCCGCGACCGGCGGCAGCGGCGTCGCCGGCCAGCAGCGCCACCTTCGCCGCCGCCACCGCCAGCACCGGGTCGGTGTCCGCGTCGGCCGGATCGGCAAGCAGCTCGCGGGCGGCGTCCAGGTCGCCGCGCTCGGCGCGCAGTTCGGCCTCGGCGGCGCGCAGCAGACCTGTCAGCTCGGCGGCGGACGGCTTGTCGACGAGCGCTTCCCGGGCCCGGACGAGAAGTCGTTGGCCGGCCGCCGGGTCGCCGCGGTCGCGGTGCAGCTGCGCCCGGCACAGCGCGGCCACCGCCGCGGCCACCGGTTCGCCGCGCGCGGCGGCAAGCCAGCCGTCGCCCGCAGCTTCCGCTGAGCCGTCGCCCCGGCCGCCGTCGACGCCGAGTGCCGGTGCGGCGAGGTTGAGGTTCGCGGTGGCCTCGTCGGGCTGGTCACGCAGCAGCGCCACCTGCGCCAACGCCAGGTACGCGTAGGCGCAGTCGAGCCGGCAGGACCAGCCCCGACAGGGCGGCAGGCCCAACGCCTCCCGGGCCGCCTGCTCGGCTGCCCGCAGCTCACCGCGTACCGCGAGCAGCAGCGCGGCGCGGCTGGCGTCGACCAGCTCGGTACGCGGCCGGCCCGCCTCCCGCGCGGCCGCCCGGGCCCGCACGAACCGGGCGGTCGGCAACGCGCCAGCGGCCAACTCGACAAGCCCCAGGGCGGTGCCGGTGAACGCCCGCAGGTCGGCGTCGTCGGCGGCACCCGCACCGGACGTCGGCGCGGAACCGCCAGTCGACCCCGGGTCCGGCGGTCGGGTCGGTGTGGCGCCCGGCGAGCGGGTCCGCAGCATCCGGGCGGCGGCGGCCCGCACCTCCACCGGGTCGTCGGCGAGCCGGGCCACAGTCAACTCCAGCGCGGTGACCAACCGCAGGAACCGTTGCCGGCGAGGCACCGGCAGGGCCGCGGCGTGCCCGGCGGCGGCGCGCAGCTGACCGGTGGCGGCCGGAAGGTCTCCGGCGTACGCGCGCTCGGCGGCGTAGGCCAGGGCCACCTCCGGGTCGGCCCGGATCACCTCCACCGGCGGGGCGAGCGGTGCCGGGGCGTGCACCGGGTCACTGTCGTAGCGGGTCAGCTCCGGCCAGTGCGCGACGAACAGGTCGCCGGCCAGGTCCCACCGGCCGGCGGTGAGCGCGTGCCGCAGCGCGTCGGCCGGCCGACCGTCGCCCGCGTACCAGTCGGCCGCCCGCACGTGCAGGTCGCGCAGCTCGGGGCCGGGCAGGCGGGCCAGGTCGGCGCGGAGCAGGTCAGCCAGCAGCGGGTCGCAGCGGTACCACGGCGGTCGGGTGTCCTCCCGGTGCAGCAGACCACCCGTGCGGGCCAGGTCGGCAAGGGCCTGCCCGGCGTCGGCCCGGCCGGTGAGCGCCCCGGCCAGGTCGGCGCAGACGCTCTCGACGACGGCGGTCCGGCGCAGCAGTTCCTCCTCAGCCGCGTCGAGCGACGCCAGCACCTCCTCGCGTAGGTACCCGGCGATCTCCGGCAGGTCACCCCCGAACTGCCCCACCCAGCGCCCCGGGTCGGGCTGCCCGCGTACCGCCAAAGCGGCGATGCGCAGCGCGGCCGGCCAGCCCCCGGTGCGTTCGCGCAGCAGGTGCACGTCGGCCGCCGGCAGGGCCGCGCCGTGCGCGGTGAGCAGGTCGGCCACCTCGTCGCCGGTGAACGCCAGCTCGTCCGGGCCGATCTCGGTAAGCTCGCCGGCGAGGCGGAGCCGGTGCAGGGGCAGGTGCAGCCCGGCCCGCGCCCCGATCACCAGGCGCAGTCCCGGACCGGAATGCCGCAGCAGGAACTCCACGCCGCTGAGCGCCGCCGGGTCGGTGACCCGGTGCAGGTCGTCCAGGATCAGCAGCACCGGCCGGTCCGCGTCGGCGAGGGTGGCGGCCAACAGCTCCAACTGGTCGGGGCGGGGCGGCCGGTCGGGCACCGGGCCCGCCTCCGCCGACCCGGTCGCCGTGCGCAACGCCGCCGCGAGGTACGCCCAGAGCCGGTCGGCGTCGTCGCCGACCTCCACCGACACCCAGGCCGGGACCGGGATGGCCGCCTGCGACACGGACAGTTCGCCGGAGTCGGGCACGACCGCGCCCGGCTCGACGTCGGGCGTCGCGCTGTCGAGCCGCGCCCAGGTGGCGAGCAGCGTGGTCTTGCCCCAACCGGCGGGGGCGGCGACCAGGGTGACCGGTCCGGCGGTGCCCTCGTCGAGCCGGCGCAGCAGCCGGGGCCGGGCCAGCACCGGCTGCGGTGGCACGGCCGGGGTCAGCCGGGACGCGAGCAGCGGTGGCTGCTCCACCATCGTGTCGACGCGTACGCGACTCTGCTGTTCCGGCACCCGGCCCCACCCCCACCACGCGCTCCGCCCCCGGTCGGCGAGCGGTTACCCGGCGCGGGCCGGTTCACCCCTTCCGGGCGAGCACGCTTCACCCGTCCGCGACCGACGATCGGGGGACGTGGACGGGGAGGACGTGGGACCGGTGGCAGCGATGGGACGGCTGGTGCGGGCGGGACCCGCCCTCGGCGGCGCGGCGCTGGCCGGGGTGCGCCGGTGGCGCGTACCCCGGTGGCGCGGGCGCGGTGGCGCGGACCGCCACCCGGTCGCCCCGCCCGGGTGGGAGGTGGTGACCGTCGACCGACCGCCCGAGCAGGTGCTTCCCGGTGGCCGGTGGCCGGAGCCGTTGCGCCGCCTGGACGGGGCGGTCGAGGTGCGGGTGCGGCCCGCGCCCGGCGACCGGGGCACCGAGCTGGCCGCCCGACCGCTTGCCGGCGCCACCCCGCCGGTCGGGTTGGCCGCGCACCTGGTCGGCGACGACCCGGGCCTGCTGGTCCGCCGGGCGCTGCGCCAGATCAAGCAACGGGCCGAGGCCGGCGAGGTGCTGCGCGCCGACCGGTCCGCGCTGGACCGCCCCGAGGTCCGCAGGTGAGGGCGCTGTGCTGGGTGGCCGCCGGCGAGCTGGCGGTACGCGAGGTGCCCGACCCGGAGCTGCGCAACGAGCGGGACGTCATCGTCCGGGTCCGCCGCAGCGCCACCTCCGGCGCGGACCTGCCGCTGCTGGCCGGCCGTAACCCGCTGCTGCGGGCCGGCGACGTGCTCGGGGCCGAGTTCCTGGGCGAGGTGGTCGAGGTCGGTCCCGCTGTCCGCCGGCACCGTGACGGCGATCGGGTGGTCGTCGGCGCGAGCATCGCCTGCGGCGGCTGCTGGTACTGCCGCCAGGGCCTGCACTCCTGCTGCGACAACGGCAGCGCCGACCCGGCGAGCGTCGACCCCGGATGGGAACACTCGGACGCCGGCTGCTTCGGCCGTCCCCGGGCGGCGGGCGGGTTCGCCGGCGGTCACGCCGAGTACGTGCGGGTGCCGTACGCCGACGTGGGCGCGTTTCGGGTGCCGGACGCGGTCGACGACGACCGGGCGTTGTTCGCCGCCGACGCGGCGCCGACCGGGTGGCTGGCCGCCGAGTTGGGTGCGGTGGGTCCCGGCGACGTGGTGGCGATCTGGGGTGCGGGGGCGGTGGGCCAGTTGACCGCTCGGGCTGCGGTGCTGCGCGGGGCCGCCCGGGTGCTTGTCGTCGACGGGTACGAGGAGCGGTTGCGGATGGCCGAGCGGCACGCCGGCGCGGAGCCGCTCGACTACCGCCGCACCGACGTCGCGGCCGAGTTGCGCGACCGCAGCGGTGGGCGGGGCCCGGACGTCTGCGTGGTGGCGGTCGGCGCGCCGCCGTCCGAGCGGTTCGGTGGCCCGGCCGACCGTCCGGACGCCAGCCGTGAGGCCGTGCACGCGTGCCGCAAGGGCGGTGTGGTGGTGCTGCTCGGCGGGTCGGACGGATTCGTCGACGCGTTCCCGTTGGGCGCGGTGACCGACCGACGGCTGACGCTGCGCGGGGCCGGTCGGGCGGACCTGCGGGACGTACCGATGCTGCTGGACCGGATGGCCCGCGGTGAGCTGCGCACCGAACACCTGGCCACCCACCGGCTGCCGTTGACGCACGCCCCGCAGGGGTACGCGCTGTTCCGGGACCGGGCCGACGGGTGCGTGCGAGCCGTGTTCACGCCCTGACGCCCTCCTGGCGACCTGCCATCGGGGACCCCGAATGACACACTCTGGGCATGGCTGGGGAGCGAACGTACGACGTGGTGTTGTTCGGGGCGACCGGGTTCACCGGTGGCCTGACCGCCGACTACCTGGCCCGGCACGCGCCGGTCGGGCTGCGCTGGGCGCTGGCCGGGCGCAACCCGGACCGCCTCGCCGCCGTCCGGGACCGGCTCGCCGGGGTCGACCCGAAACTTGCCGACCTGCCGCTGCTCACCGCCGACGTCACCGACGCCGACTCCCTGCGGGCGGTGGCGGGCAGCGCCCGGGTGGTGGCGAGCACCGTCGGCCCGTACGTCCACCACGGCGAGCCGCTCGTCGCTGCCTGCGCGGCGGCCGGCACCGACTATCTGGACATCACCGGCGAGCCGGAGTTCGTCGACCTGACGTACGTGCGTCACCACGCCGAGGCGACCCGCACCGGCGCGCGGCTTGTGCACTCCTGCGGGTTCGACTCCGTCCCGCACGACCTGGGCGTCTGGTTCACCGTCAAGCAGTTGCCCGCCGACGCGCCGATCACAGTGGACGGTTACGTCCGCGCCGGTGGCCGGTTCTCCGCCGGCACCTACCATTCGGCGCTCACCGCGTTCTCCCGTACCGGGCCGGCCAGCCGGGCCGCCCGGGACCGCCGGGCGGTCGAGCCGCGCCCCACCGACCGCCGGGTCCGGGCGGTCCCCGGCCGGCTGGCCCGCTCGTCCGAGCTGGGCATCTGGACCGTCCCGCTGCCGACCATCGACCCGCAGGTGGTCCGCCGGTCGGCGGCGGCCCGCCCGGAGTACGGCCCGGACTTCCGGTACCGGCACTTCGCCGCAGTGAAGCGGCTGCCCACCGTGCTGGCCGCCGCGGTCGGGCTCGGTGCGCTCGTCGGGCTGGTGCGGCTGCCGCCCACCCGACGCTGGCTGCTCGGCCGGCTCGCCTCCGGGCAGGGGCCCACCCCCGAGCAACGGGCGGCGTCCTGGTTCCGGATCCGCTTCGTGGGCACCGGCGGCGGGCAGCGGGTGGTCACCGAGGTGGCCGGCGGCGACCCGGGTTACGACGAGACGGCCAAGATGCTCGCCGAGTCGGCGCTCTGCCTGGCGCTCGACGAGCTGCCACCGACCGCCGGCCAGCTCACCCCGGTCGCCGCGATGGGCGACGCGCTGCTCGACCGGCTCATCCGGGCCGGGCTCACCTTCCGGGTGCTCAGCCAGGAGACGCGGGAGCCCTCGGCTTGACCCTCGACCCGGTCGAGGGGGCAGGATGCCTGGCGTGAGTGACCTGCACAGCATCGGCGAGCTGGCCCGGGCCAGCGGCCTGACCGTCAGCGCGCTGCGCTTCTACGACTCGGCGGGGGTGCTGGAGCCGGCCCTTGTCGACCCGGTGACCGGCTACCGCTGGTACACCGACGAACAGGTCACGCCGGCCCGGTTGGTGGCCGGGCTGCGCCGGATCGGGATGCCGGTGCCGGAGATCGCCGCCGCGGTCCGCGCCGAGCCGGCGGCGGTGCACCAGTTGCTCGACGCGCACCTGCGCCGGTTGGCCGACGGGCTCACCGACGCCCGCCGGGAGGCCGCCCGACTCCGGGCCCTGGTCGACCCGGCCCAGCCGGCCACCACCACGCTGCTGCTCTCCCCCGGTGACCTGGCCGCCGCGCTCGACGCGGTGCGCTTCGCCGTCGGCGTCGACCCCGAGCTGCCGATGCTCTCCGGCGTACTGCTCGACGTGGAGCCGGACGGCGTGCGGCTCGTCGCCACCGACCGGTACCGGCTCGCGCTCGCCCGCGCCACGGCGGACGTCGACGGTCCGCCGGCCCGGGTGTTCGTCCCGGTGGCCCTCGTCGACAAGCTCCGGCCGCTACTCGACGCCTCCGACGCCCGGCCGGTGTGGTTGAGCGTGACCGGCGCGCGACTGCGGGTGTTGGTGGCCGGTCGCACGGTGACCGGCAGCGCGCTGCCGTACGACTTCCCGGACTACCGCCGGCTGCTGCGCAAGGCCGTCGGGGAGCGGCCCACCGCGCGCCGGATCCCGGTGGACGTGGCGACGTTGCGCGCGGCGCTTGCCGATCCGGCGGCACCCACTGTCGCCCGGGAACACGACGGCACGACCCGGGAGGTCACCGTGCTCGGCGTCGACGACCAGGGCGGGCTGCGGCTGCTCCCCGCCGCCGACCTGAGCACCGACGCGTTGCGGGTCGGGGTGGACGGCGGCTACCTGCTCGACGCGTTGACCGCGGCCGGCGCGGCGCAGCTCGTGTTGGAGCTGGACGGACCGATCGCCCCGCTGGCCGTACGCCGGACCGACGACGTGGACACCTATTCGGTGTTGATGCCGATCCGACTCTGAGCTGACCGTCCGCACTCCCCGTTCCGGGAGGAAAAGCCCGCGACGGTAGCATCTGGTGGTTCACCAGTGACCCCGGACGGAGGCGTACGGAGCAGCATGCTCGACATGGAGTTGATCCGGAAGGATCGCGAGGCGGTGGCGACCGCGTTGGCGAAGCGTCTGGATCCCGCCGAGGTCACCCGGGCACTGGACGAGATCCAGCGGCTCGACCAGGAACGCCGCGCCCTGATCACGGAGATCGACGCCGATCGCCAGCGCCGCAAGGCGGAGGCGCGGGCGTACGCGGAGGCGAAGCGCGCCGGCCGCGAGCCGGAGGTCGTCACGCCGGAGGCCGGTCGCAAGCAGCTCGCCGAGCTGGAGTCCGAGCTGGACGAGGTGCAGGGGCGGTTGCGCACCGCGATGAGCGAGCTGCCCAACCTGCCCGCCGACGATGTCGTCGCCGGCGGCAAGGAAGCCAACCGGGTGGTCAAGACCTTCGGTGAGCCGCCGGTGATCGAGAAGGTCCGCGACCACGTGGAGTTGAGCCGCGCGCTGGGCCTTGTCGACTACGAGCGCGGCGTCAAGCTCGGCGGGTCCGGTTTCTGGATCTACACGGGCATCGGTGCGCGCCTGGAGTGGGCGCTGCTGAACTACTTCGTCGACCAGCACATCAAGGCCGGCTACGAGTTCCTGCTCCCGCCGCACCTGCTGCTGGACTCGGCCGGCTTCGCCGCCGGGCAGTTCCCCAAGTTCTACGACGACGTCTACCACCTGGATTCGGCGTCCGCCCCACGTGGGCAGTTCCTGCTGCCCACCTCCGAGACGGCGATCCTCGGCGCGTACCAGGACGAGATCCTGGAGACCCCGAAGCTGCCGCTGAAGGCCTTCGCGTACACGCCGTGCTACCGCCGGGAGGCGGCCGGCTCACATTCGGACGAGCGCGGCACTGTGCGGGGCCACCAGTTCAACAAGGTGGAGATCTTCCAGTTCACCCTGCCGGAGCAGGCCGACGCGGCGCTGGCCGAGATGCTCGCCCACGCCGAGAGCCTGGTCGAGGGGCTGGGCCTGCACTACCAGCGCAGCCTGCTCTCGGCCGGTGACGCCAGCGCGTCGATGAAGAAGACCCTCGACATCGAGGTGTGGATGCCGAGCACCGGCAAGTACAAGGAGGTGTCGTCGGTCTCCTGGGCCGGCGACTACCAGGCGCGTCGGGCGGCCATCCGCTACCGCGAGCCCGGTGCCAAGCAGACGCGCTTCGTGCACACCCTCAACGGTTCGGCGCTGGCCACCAGCCGGCTCTTCCCGGCGATCCTTGAGCAGTACCAGCAGCCCGACGGCAGCGTCCTGATCCCCGAGGTCCTCCAAGACCGCCTAGGCACCAACCGCCTAACCCCCCGCTGACCCCCCGCCCCCGCCCCCCCGCCCCCCCGGCCCCCCGCCCCCCGGCCCCCCGCCCTCGGGTCGCCCGCCTGGTTGATCATGAAGTTATTGCCCGTCGCCTCGGCGTGTCGTAGCAATAACTTCATGATCAACGGGGTGGGGCGTCGGGGGGTGGGGGCGGGGCGGGTGGGGTGGGTGGGGTGGGGGCGTTTGCGGAGGAGGGCGGTCAGGAGCAGGAGGGCGGTTAGGGCGGCCAGGAGCAGGGTTGGGCCGACGGTGTCCAGCGCGTTGGCCACTGTGTGTTGTAGTCGGGACGCCGCCTGGATGACCGGGTCGCGCAACGCGTCTCGGTGGCCGGCGGCCAGCCTTAGCTCGTACCGGCCGTACCAGGCGACGTAACCACCGGTCACCAGCAGCACCAGGCCGCTGAGGCGGGGCACCAGCGCGCCGGCGACGCGCAGCCGGGCCACCAGGCCGTCGCGCAGCAGCGCCACCCCGAGCGCGGCGACCGCGACCACCAGACCCATCCCGATCGCGTACGCGCCGAACAGCGCCAACCCGCGCCCGGTCGAGCCGGCCTGGAGGCTGGTCACCACGATGGCCAGGAACGGCGCGATGGCGCAGCCGAGCGACGCCAACGCGTACGCCGCGCCGAACAGCGCCATCGACGGCCAGGACCGGGTCAGCCGGGGCGCCCGGGCCGACCAGCCGGGGGCGGGCAGCCGCCGCCCGGCGAGCAGCCAACAACCGGCCAGGACCAGCAGCACGCCGAGCACCACTGTCAGCCACGGCAGCCGGGGCCGCAGCCAGCCGGCCAGCGGCGCGAGCGCCAGACCGAACGCGCCGAACACCAGCACGTACCCCACTGTCAGCCCGGCCGCCGCGGTGAGCGCACGGCCGACCGCGCCGCGGGTGTCCGACGTCCCGGCGACCAACAGCGAGAGGTACGCGGGCAGCAACGCGAAGCCGCACGGGTTGACCGCGCCGAGCATGCCGGCGGTCAGCGCGAGCAGCAGTGCCGCGGTCACGCCCCGGCCAGTGCGGCGACCTTGGCGGTGAGCGCCTCACCGTCCAGGAAGCCCTGGTGCACTATCGCGCCGCTCCGGTCGATGATCACGAAGATGCTCTGCTCGGTCACCTTGAACCGCTTCCAGAGCGCGCCCTTGCGGTCCTCGATCTGCGGCGTCCCGGCGAGGTCGAACTCGGTGACGAACTCCTTCATGGCCCGCTGCTCACCGAGACCGGCGACGCCGATGATCGGCACGGTGTCCCGGTAGCGGGGTGCGATCTCCGCCACCGTCCAGGCCTGACTGGCGCAGGTGGCGCACCACGGCGCCCAGAACCACAGCACCACAGGCTTGCCGGCGAGCTGCGCCGCGTCGAACGCCGTACCGGTGAGGGTGGTCCCGCTGAAGCGCAGGACGTCCGGGACCTGCGCCGGCACCGTGCCGGGCGGCACGCTCGTCGCCGCGCCCGTCGGTCCACCGGTCGGGGTCGGGGCCGCTCCGGCGACGGCCGGCCCACCCGGCGCGGTGCCGGTGCAGGCCGCAGCCCCGAGCAGCGCCACGGCGAGCGCTCCGGCGGTGGCGGCGCGGCGCAGATGCCCGGCTGCCGTCCATGCCATGCCACTGGGCATCCGCTTCTCCGTTCTCGTCAGGAAGGGACACCTTCCTGTGCCTGCGGCGTCGGGGCTTTCCCTACTCGGCCTTGGCGAGGCGCAGAGCCAACTCCGGGCACACCTTGACCGCCTTCAGCGCGCCCTCCCGCAGCCACGTCGGCACGGGGGTGGCGGGGAAGGCGGGATATCCGTTCGCGTCCAGCCGGATGAAGTCCGGTACGACGTGCGCGCACAGGCCGTGCCCGTCACAGCGCGACCAGTCCAGGGTGAGCTTCTGCGGGTTCGCGTCGGGTGCGCCCGGCAGCCCCATCGTGCCCTTGACCCGCCGCCCACAGCCGTCGCCGGTGCTGTGCAGCCGCAGGTCGTCGGCGAAGACCTCGATCGCGGAGAGCGCGAACCGGGCGGTGCCGTCCGGGTGGCTGCACGCGCCCCGACCCTTCACCTCACCGGCGGCGGCCCGCACCACGTCGGCCGGTTGGCTGCCGGCCACGGCCAGGTCCACCGCTCGGGCCAGGTCCGGCAGGCCCATCTTGCACGGTCCGCACTGGCCGGCGGACTCCCCGGCGAGATAGCGCACCACCTGGGCGGCCTCACCGAGTGGGCAGGTGTCGACGCCGAGCGGGATGATGATGCCCGCGCCGAGGGTGCCACCGACGGCGGCCAGGCCCTTGCGGGACACCTCGGCCGTCTCCGCCGCCTCCGGGGTGATCCACTTGCCGTGGTAGCCGCCCATCAGGATGCCCTGCACGTCCGGGACCTCGCACAGGTCGAGGACGTCGCGCAGCGGCATGCCGGCGGTGCACTCCACAACTGCCGGGCGGCCCGCCGCGCCGGTCACGGTGAGCAGCACGGTGCCCGGCTCGTCGTCGGTGCCGAGGGCCGCGTACTCGTACGGGCCGAGGCGCGCGCCGATGGCGAGCTGCGCGTACGTCTCGGCGTTCGACAGCAGGGTGGGCAGGCCGCTGACCCCGGAGTCGCTTGACCGCTTCTTGGTGCCGGGCGGGATGTGCGGCAGCCCGTTGATCCCGTTGACGAGTGCTCCGCCCTCGCCGGAGATGAACCGGTGCGGCACTGTGACGATGGTGGTCAGCACCGGCATCCGGCGCTCTTCGAGGGCCTCCATCAGCGAGTCCCGGCCGACCCCGTCGTCGGCCACCCCGATGACGATCTCGTCGGCGTCCAACGCGTACGCGGCAAGCGCCGCGCCGTCCAGGATCAGGTGCGGGGCCCGGGTGAGCAGCACCTTGTCCTTCCAGCTGGCCGGCTCCCCCTCGGTGGCGTTGACCACCACGACGGCGGCGAGGTCCTGCCGTTCGCAGGACTCCAGCACCGCGCGAAGTTTGCGGGCGAACGGGAAACCCGCTCCGCCCTTGCCCTTGAGCTGCATGCCCTCGGCGAGCCGGAGCAGTTGCGCCGGTTCCATCGGGCCGATCGGGCCGTGCACCTCCTCGTGCGCGGCCAGGTCGAGCCGACCGTACTCGGCGAAGCCGGCAGTGAGCCGGGGCTCGCCCACGCAGGCGACCGGTGGCACTGCCGTCCGCATCACTTCGCCTCACCCCGCAGCCCAGCCCAGTACGCCCCGTCCACCGCGTCGGCGCTGGCCTTGCGGCGTTTGGCGGAGCGGCCCTCGCCGGCGGCCCGCTTGGCGCGGCGCGAGGCCAGGTCGACAAGGGTCGGGGTGTCGTCGACGGGCGGCACCTCGTCCGGCACGTACCGGGCCGGCGGGCGCCAGTAGTCCGGCTCCTCCGGCACGTCGTCGTCGGCGCTGTGCCGGCCGCTGCCGCTGCGCGGCGTCGCCGAGATGGGGCTCGCCGAGATCGGACCGGCGGAGATCGGCTCGGCGGAGACCGGCTCGCCGGCCTGCCAGCGGCGCGGACTGTCCCACGGCTCCTCCGGTTCGGCCGCCGGCAGTGGCGGCGCCGAGTACCGGCTGCCCTCGTCCTCGTCCCGGCTCCGGCGGCTGGACCGCTCGGCGGCGGGTTCCTCGACGCGTCGCCGCCCGGCCGGCACCGCCTCGTCCCGGGTACGCGAGCCGCGCCGCCGGGTCACCGGCGCCGACTCCTCCTCGTCGCGCGCGCGGGTGACGGTCTCCTCGACGCTGCGCCGGGACCTGCGGGTCGCGGGCTCCACCTCGTCCCGCCGGCTCCGCGACGGCCGGTCGGTGTCGCGGACGGCGGGCTCCTCGACACGTCGGCGGCGGCTGGGCCGGGCCGACTCGACGAGGGAGCCCGGCTCGGGCACCACCGGGACGGTGAAGCGCTCGGAGTCCCGCCGCGCGGCCGGCGCGGCCCAGGTGGCGGTGGTGGTCTCCGCCCAGGCGGGACGCTTCTCCGCGGCGGACTTGCCGCGACGACCCAACCCGCCCAACAGCACCCGAACGGTCTTCGCGTCGTCGGCCCGACCGACCATCACCGCGTTGCGCACCGCCGCCTGGTGCTGTTCGCGGCTGCGACGACCGATGCTTACCGACAGCCGCACCAGCAGGGCCAGCACCACCAGCAGGATGCAGCCGAGGTAGCTGAAAATCACCCAGGGCGCCGCGACCCGACCGGCGTTGAGGCCGTGGAACACGGCGAACGGCCAGGCCAGGTACGCGGTGGAGTGCAGCGTGCGCCACAGCCACTTCGGACCGACGCCGGCGAAGCGGGCCCGGATGATGCCGGTCCAGATCACGCTGACCATCAGCAGGGCGGCCACGGTCCCGAGCCCGACGTAGAGCCCTCGGCCGCCGACGAACGGCACCAGGGCGTCTGTCGCGCCGGCCCGCCCGGTGGCGATCTTGGTTAGGACGTGGAAACCGAGCCCGGCCACGCCCAGCACACCGGTGGCCCGGTGGGCCGACTGCACCAGCACCCGGTGCGCGATGCCCAGCACCAGCCGGTCGGTGGCGAGCAGGCCGAGCATCACGGTCAGGCTCAACGCGACAAGCGAGACCACCCCGGCGAAGAACTCGGTGAAGAAGAAACCGTACGCGTACGCCGTCTGCCCGGCGCCCGTCAACATGATCGCCGCCCACAGTGCGGCGAGCACCGACGCGATCAGCAGGGTCGCCGCCGACCGTGACCGTGTGCGCACCCCCCGACTGCTGGCGCTGGTCCGGACGGTGGCCGCCTTCTCGTTCTGCTGTGCCCGGGCCATCTGCTCCTCGATCGTCTCGCGGCGGCGTACCACCGGCCGACCCCTGCTCCCCCATCCAGTACGGACCGACGGGGCGCGCGGATCACCAGTCCGGAAAATTTCTCGGCCGCGATCGAACCGAACGGCGCCGACGTGCGTTTGCGTCCACATCGGGCGCCCTGGTCGCCCGCGCCCGCGACGTTCGGTCGGCGGGTCTCACCGAACCGGGAGCTTCGACGCGTCCGCCACCTTAGAGTGGTTTGGTGCCGTTTGACCGAAAGTCTCCGTACCGCCGCCGTGGCCCCTGGTTGGTCGCCGCCGTCGCCGTACCGGCCCTACTGGTGGCCGCACTGCTGGTGGGGCAGGCCCTGACGCCTGGCACGGCGGCCCCCGACCAACAGATCGCGGCGGCCGACCCCACGCCGAGCAGCGTCGACCAGAGCCCCGAGGAGTCGATCCCGCCGGCCGCGCCCGCCCCGGCGGGGCTGCCGGTGGTCGACTACGACCCGGCTCCCGGCGGCTTCCCCACGGACCCGGCCACCATGGACACCACGGCGTTGACCGAGGGTGCGCACCCGACCAGGCGGGTCACCGCGTACGACGCACCCGGCGGCCGTCCGCGCGCCTTCCTCGAACCAACGATCAACGGCGTCGAGCTGACCATGCCGATCGCCGACCGGCGGGCCGGCTGGACGGCGGTCCTGCTGCCGTCGGCCAATCGGCGGCTCGCCTGGCTGCCTCCCGGTGGGTTCGACACCGTGGCGCTGCGCGACCAGATCGTGGTGGAACGCAAGGTCCACCGGCTCACCTGGTACCGGGCCGGCAAGGCGGTGCGTTCCTGGGAGGTCAGCCTCGGCCAGTCGGGGCAGGACACCCCGCTCGGGCGGACCTTCATCCTGGGCCGCACCCCACCGCCCGAGGAGGTCTACGGCGGGGTGGACATCTACGCGCTCGGGTCGGTGCCCGACGACCCCGAGTCGGTGCCCGCCGGGCTGCGCGGCGCGCACATCGGGGTGCACACCTGGCACAACGACGACGAGTTGGGCGAGAACACCACAAACGGCTGTATCCGGCTGACCCGCAGCGGTCAACGGGAGTTGCTCGCCGAGGTCCGCCCGGGCAGCAGCGTGGTGGTTGTCGACAAGCTGCCCACCCCGCCCCCGACCGCCTGACCGGCGGGGGTCACTCGCCGAGCAGCCAGCCGTTCTGCTCGGCGACCCGGATCGCCTCGGCCCGGTTGCGGGCGCCGGTCTTGCCGATCGCCGCCGAGAGGTGGTTGCGCACCGTCCCCTCGGACAGGTGCAGCGCCCCGGCCAGATCGGCGACAGTGCCACCGCCACGGGCGGTCCGCAGCACCTCGGTCTCCCGGTCGGTGAGCGGGCTCACCCCGGCGGCCAGGGTCTCGGCGGCAAGCGTGGGGTCGACCACCCGCAGGCCGGCGTGCACCCGACGGACCGCGTCGGCGAGTTGCCGGGCCGGGGTGTCCTTGACGACGAAGCCGCTCGCGCCGGCCTCCATCGCCCGACGCAGGTAGCCGGGCCGACCGAAGGTGGTCACCACAAGCACGCGGCAGCTCGGCAGGGCGGCCCGTAACGCGGCGGTGGCGGCGATCCCGTCCAGGCCGGGCATCTCCACGTCCAGCAGCGCGACGTCGGGGTCGCTGTCGCGGGCCGCCGGCACCACCTCGTCGCCCCGGCCGACCTCCGCCACCACGCTCAGGTCGTCCTCGAGCGACAGCAGCGCGGCCAGCGCGCCGCGGACCAGTGCCTGGTCGTCGGCGAGCAGCAGCCGGATCGGGTTGGACGGTCCCGCGCCGGAGGCACTCACCGGGTCTCCGCCGGGGCGTGCACCCGGAGCAGGAAACCACTCCCGTCGGGTCGGCGACCGACGCTCAGCACGGCGTCCAACTCCCGCGCCCGCTCACGCAGGCCGACCAGCCCGTGCCCGCTGGCGTCGGGAGTGGACAGGCCCCGACCGTCGTCGCTGACCTCGACCCGGTCCGGGTGCACCCGGACCGTGCAGGACCGCGCCCCGCTGTGCCGAACCACGTTGGTCACCCCTTCCCGTACCGCCCACCCGAACAGTCGGTCCCACTCGTCCGGCAACGCCGGCACCTCGCCCGGCAGGTCCGCCGCGATGCCCGCCGCGGCCAGCGCGGAGCGGGCGCCGGCCAGCTCCCCGGCGAGGGTGACCTCGCGGTACGCCCCGACCGTCTGCCGCACGTCGGCCAGTGCGGCGCGGGCCAGCGCCTCCACCTCGGCGATCTCGGCGGCGGCGCGGTCGCGGTCCACCTGGATGAGCCGGCCGGCCAACTCGGCCTTGATCGCCACCACCGTCAACGAGTGCCCGAGGATGTCGTGCAGGTCGCGGGCGGCGCGGGCCCGCTCCTCGGCGACCGCGAGCCGACCGATCTCCCGCTGGGCGGCCTGCAACTCCCCGTTGCGCTGGGCCAGCCGGGACACCCCGAACATCGCGAACGAGGCGAGCAGCACCGCGAAGACGACGCCGTTCTCCGCCTGCCAACCCGGCACCAGCCAGGACGCCAGCACCGGGGTCAGCGCGCAGAGCAGCACCGCGGCCAACGCCTCCGCCGCCGGCAGCAGGAACACCCCGGCGGCCGCCACGTAGACCAGGGTGACCAGCCAGTCCCCACCGGTGCCGGGGATGCTGACCAGGCCCACCGCGAGCAGCAGCACCAGCCCGACCCGCGCCCGACCCACCGGGATCGGCAACAGTGCCTGGCGCCGCTTGCGGGCCCACTCGAACAGCAGCACGTAACCGAGGCCGAAGACGACAAGGGCGGCCACGCCGAGCAGCCGCCGCCACGGCTCGGGCTGGCGCAACGCGGTGGCGAGCGGCACGTTGAGGAAGAACAGCCACACGGCGGCCAGCAGCCAGCCGGTGAACCGCCAGTGGCGGCTCACCGGTCGGGGCTGCCCGGTCGGAAGGTCCATCGGGTCCACGCTAACCGTCGTGGTGGTCAGACCCGCGCGGTGTCCCGGCGGAACAGCCGGGCCGCACCGACACCGAAGACCAGCGCCCAGCCGACGAGGTTGACCACCGCCACCACGCTCACCCCGTCGCCGGTCAGTGGGGCCCGGGCCAGCACCCCCATGCCGTACACCGGGGTGAACTTCGCGACCTGCTGGAGCACCTCCGGCAGCACCTCGACCGGAACGAACAGGCCACCGAACATGGCAAGCACGGCCAGGATCGGACCGATGAACTGCATGACGTTCTCGGCCGGCACCAGGTAGCCGATGAACAGGCCGAACGCGGCGAAGACGAGCGAGCCGACCCAGGCCGCGAGCCCGGAGAGCAGCCACACGTACACCGGGATGCGCACACCGGCCGCGGCGCCCACCAGGAACTCGACGACGACGGCGAGCAGGCCGAGGGTCATCGCGGTGACCAGCTTCATCGCCACGTACGCGGTCGGGCGCAACGGGGTGAGCCGCAGCTGACGGCTCCAGCCCAGGGCCCGCTCGGTGGCGACCGCGCCGCCCGCGCTCGTGGTCGCCACCATGGCCGCGTACACCGCCAGGCTGATCATGACGTACGCCGTGACCGGGCGGCCGTTGTCGAGCGACTGCCCGCCCTGCGGCAGACCGAAGATGAGGAAGAAGACGCCGGGCATGATCAGCGTGAAGGCGAGGGTACGGCGGTTGCGCAGCACCCGACGCAGCTCGATGCGCAGGACGCCCGGGGCGAAACCGCCGAGGGCGGGCAGCCGGCGGTCCGGCTCGACGGCACGGGTGGGGGTGGGGGTGGGTGCGGTCATCTCAGGCTCCGGGGTGCGCGGTGGTCAGGGCGAGGAAGGCGTCCTCGAGGTTGCGGGAGGTGATCTCCACGTCCCGGGCGTCGGTCCGGGTGAGCAGGTGCCGGGCGATCGCGTCCGAGTCGCTGGTGCGCACCAGCACGCTGTCGCCGCGTACCTCGACGGCGTCAACGCCGGGCAGCGCGGCCAGCGCGGCCTGGTCGGCGCCGGGCAGGGTGGCCCGGACCGTACGGCCGGCGGCCAGGTTCTTGATCTCCGCGGTGGTGCCGTCGGCCACGATGCGCCCCTGTCGGACCAGCACGATCCGGTCGGCGTACGCGTCGGCCTCGTCCAGGTAGTGGGTGGCGAAGATGACGGTCCGGCCGGCCCGCGCGTCGCGGCGGAGGGCCTGCCAGAAGTCCCGCCGACCCTCGACGTCCATGCCGGTGGTCGGCTCGTCGAGCACCATCAGATCCGGGTCGGGCAGCAGCGCCAGCGCGAAGCGCAGCCGTTGCTGCTGGCCGCCGGAGCAGCGCCCGACGACCCGACCGGCGATGTCGGCGATGCCGGCCCGCTCGAGCACCTCGCCCGTCGGGCGGGTGTGCCGGTAGAAGTGCGCGCTCAGCTCGACCGTCTCACCGACGGTGAGGTCCTTGAGCAGCCCGCCGGTCTGCAACACGGCGGCGACCCGGCCCCGGGCCACCGCGTCGTCCGGGGTGCCGCCGAGGATGCGGACGGTGCCCGCATCCGGGCGGGCCAGACCGAGCAGCATGTCGATGGTGGTGGTCTTACCCGCCCCGTTGGGGCCGAGGAACGCCACCACCTCGCCGGGCTGCACCCGCAGGCTCAGCCCGTCGACAGCGGTGACCGCGCCGAAGGTCTTGGTGAGGCCGTTCAACTCGACGGCCGGATGCGTACTGGTCATGTCAATCATGCTCCGGCGGCGCGGACCTCGATGCCCGGAGCGGTCGTCACGTTCGGACCGTGACATTTGTCAGGGGCCGTTCCGGGGCGGTCCTGGGCGCGGCGCCACGCAGCCTGAGGGAACCCGGCGGTGCAGGCATTCCAGGCGCGGCAGCGGGTAACCGCCGGGCCGGACGCCGCGACACTGGGAGGACGCGATGGGTGCCACGCCGCAGGGTCGGGTCGACACGGTCGTGCTGATCCACGGACTCTGGATGACCCCGCGCAGCTGGGAGGGGTGGGCGCAGCGGTACACCGCGCGCGGCATGCACGTCATCGCCCCCGCCTGGCCCGGGATGGACCGGTCCGTGGAGCAGTTGCGCGACGACCCCGGCCCGATCGCCGAGCAGAGCATCGCCACGATCGTCGCGCACTACGACAAGATCATCCGGGCGTTGCCCCGACCCCCGATCATCATGGGGCACTCGTTCGGCGGCCTGTTCGCCCAGGTCCTCGCCGATCGGGGTCTCGGTGCGGCGGTGGTGGGGGTGCACCCCGCGGCGATCAAGGGGGTGCTCAAGGTGCCGCTGAGTCAGCTGCGCTCCGGCTTCCCGATCCTGCGCAGCCCCGCCAACCGCGGCAAGGCCGTCCCGTTCACCCCTGACGACTTCGCCTACACCTTCGGCAACACGATGAGCCGCGCGGACTCCGACCGGGCCTGGCAGCGCTATGCCGTCCCCGGGGCCGGCCGGGTGTTCTTCGAGGGTGCCTTCGCCAACGTGGACCCGCGCTCTCCGGCCCGGGTCGACACCGGACGCATCGACCGGGCGCCACTACTGCTGATGGCCGGCGGTGCGGACCACGTGGTGCCGGCGTCGGTCGTCCGGACCAACGCGGGGCTCTACCAGAAGTCCCGGGCGCTCACCGCGTACGAGGAGTTCCCCGGCCGATCACACTTCACCGTCGGGCAGGACGGCTGGGAGCAGATCGCCGACTACGCGCTGGACTGGGCACTGCGCGCCGCCGCCCTGCCCCGGGAGGCGACGATCGCCAGCGAGGCCCCCCGCCGCTGACCGTCGAGGGGCAGCGCGCCGGGCGATCACGCGGTGCGCCTGATTCTTCGGCATGCCGCCGGCCTGGCGGGGTATCCCGGCGGGATGAGGGCCAGTTTCCGACTTGGTCGGATCGCGGGAGTGCCGGTCGGTGTCAACTGGAGCGTTCTGGTCATCTTCGCGTTGATCGCGTGGGGGTTGGCCGCCAACCAGTTCCCCCGCTCGTACCCCGACCGCTCGTCCGTGGCGTACACCCTCGCCGGGCTGGCCGCGGCGGTGGTCTTCTTCGTGGGCCTGCTCGCCCACGAGGTGTCGCACGCGGTGGTGGCCAAGCGCAACGGGCTGACGGTCGACGGCATCACGCTGTGGCTGTTCGGTGGCGTGGCCGAGCTGCGGGGCGAGCCGCGCGACCCCGGCGCGGAGCTGCGGATCGCCGGCGTCGGCCCGCTGGTCAGCCTGCTGCTCGGGGCGTTCTTCGGGGCCATCGCGGCGCTGCTGGCGCTTGCCGGGCAGGGCGGGTTGCTGTTCGGGGCGGTGGCCTGGCTGGCCGGCATCAACGTGCTGCTTGCCATCTTCAACGTGTTGCCGGCCGCACCCCTGGACGGTGGTCGGTTGCTGCGCGCCGCGGTCTGGAAGGCCACCGGTGACCGGACCCGGGCGTCGGTGGTCGCCGCGCGGGCCGGCTGGGTGCTCGGCGTCCTGCTGATCGGCCTGGGGCTGTGGCAGTTCCTGTCCGGGGTCGGGTTCGGTGGGCTCTGGCTGGCCCTGATCGGCTGGTTCCTGATCGGTGCGGCCGGGATGGAGGAGCGGCAGGCCCGCACCGGCAGCGCCCTGCGCGGGATCCGGGTGGGTGACGTCATGACGCCGCAGCCGCAGACCGCCTCGGCGGAGATGACCGTCGCGGACTTCGTCGACAACTACCTGTTCGCGTACCGGCATTCGGCGCTCCCGCTGACCGAGGACGGCCGGCCGATCGGCCTGGTCACCGTCGACCGGGTGCGGGGCGTACCGCCCGAGCGGCGGGCCTCGACCACGCTGGCCGAGGTGGCCTGCCGAGCCGACGAACTGGTCCTGGCCCAGCCCGGCGAACAGCTCAACGACCTGCTCCCCCGACTCACGGAGTGCGCCGACGGCCGAGCCCTGGTGGTCAGCGAAACCGGCCACCTGACCGGCATCATCTCCCCCACCGACATCAGCCGAGCGGTCCAGAGCGCCACCCTCCAAACCCAAACCCAAACCCAAACCCAAACCCAAACCCCCACCCCGCCCCGTTGAGCCCACCCCGCCCCGTTGATCATGAAGTTATTGCCACCCGGTGCGGCGTGTCGTGGCAATAACTTCATGATCAACGCAGAAGGGAGCCGGGGGGTGGGGGTGGGGTGGGGGTGGGGTGGGGGTTAGCGGGGGAAGTAGCGGTTGAGGAGGTTGGTGCGGAACTTGCCGGGGGGGTCCAGGTCGGTCAGGAGGGCGGCGAAGTCGGCGTGGCGGGGGTAGCGGGCGGCGAGCGTTGCCGGGTCGGTGACGAAGACCTTGCCCCAGTGCGGGCGGGGCGCGAAGGGTGCCAGGCACTCCTCCACGGCCTCCACCACGGGCAGCACGGCCGCGGTGTCGTCGATCCAGGTGAAGTGCACGACGAAGCTGTCCCGCTGGTGGTTCGGGCTGAGCCACAGTTCGTCGGCCGCCACGGTCCGCAACTCGCACACCAGCAGCACCGGTGCGATCAGGTGCGCCACGTCGTCCAGCGCGGCGAGCGCGTCGGCCGCCGACGTCCGCGCGATGTGGTACTCGGACTGCAACTCGTCGCCGCTACTCGGGGTGAAGCCGAGCTTGAAGTGCGGCAGCCGCTCGTGCCACGGACCCGGCTCGCCGAGCTGCGGGGTGCAGTTCTCCGGTGGCATGCCGAGCACCGGGTGCCGGGGGCTGTCGGCGGCGGTGGTGCCGAGCCAGTCGGCAGGCGGCGGCGACTGGTCGGCCAACTGCTTGCGCCAGACCTCACGCAGCCGGGGCTCACGCCAGTCGGTGAAGACACTCACGCTGTACGCCGAGCCGAGCGCCTCGTCCAACGCCTCCCGGTCGAGGTCGAGGTGCACGTACTGGCGCAGCTCGAAGGCCGGCACCACGTCGAGGGTGACCCGGGTGACCAGGCCGAGCGCGCCGAGACCGACCACCATGCCGGCGAACCTGTCGGTGTCGCGGTCGACCCGCAGCAGGTCACCGGTGGCGGTGACCAACTCCAGGCCGGCGACAGCGCTGGCCAGGTTGCCGTGGGTCTGGCCGGAGCCGTGGGTGGCGGTGGCCACCGCGCCGGCCACCGAGATGTGTGGCAGCGAGGCGAGGTTGGCGAGCGCGTACCCCTGGGTGTGCAGATGTCGGGCGAGGTCGCCGTAGCGCATCGCCCCGCTCACTGTGACCTGCCTGCGCTCGTGGTCCACCTCGACCACCGGGGGCAGCCCGGCGAGGGTGACCAGGTCACCGTCGGTGTCGCCGAGGCGGTTGAAGGAGTGCCCGCTGCCCACCGCCCGGATCCGGGTGCTGTCGGCGACCAGCCGGCGCAGTTCGTCGACCGACGTGGGCCGGTGGAACGCCTTCGCGGCGTACCGCACGTTGCCAGCCCAGTTGCGGCGCGGAACGTCGGTGGTCGACCCGGCCTGCGGTCCCTGCGCGGTCATGTGGCGGTCTCCCGATCGGTGGTCTCGTGGTCGGCCAACGCGGCGACGAGGGCGTCCAGAACCGTATCCGTCTGAACCGTGTGGTAACCACGCTGGGCGATCGGCAGACCTGCCGCGTGCGTGCGTTCGATCTCACCCCGGGCCGACTGCCGGGTCGGCGCGTCCCCGGACAGCAGGGCGTCCTGGCCGCGTCGGATCAACCTGTCGACCCGGTCCATCTGGTAGCCCCGCAGGCCCACCGGCAGGTCCGGGTCGGCGAAGGCGGCGCGGCGCAACGCCAGCAGGTCGACGAAACGGTCACCGGCGTACCGGGTGAGCGCGGCGGACACCTGATCGGGCTGCTCACGGACCTGGTCGAGGACGAGCAACTCGATGGCGGGGCGGCCGTCGAGTGGGTGGCGGGCGGTCACCGGCTCCAGCGGCACCCCCGGCCCGGGCACCAGCAGCAGTCGCGGCGGTCTCCGGTAGCCGTCGCGGCGGGGCGGCTCGTCGAGGACCAACGCGTCGACCTCGGCCCACCGGATGTCCCGACGCAGGCCGGGCCGTCGGATGGTGAGCCCCTCGGCGCCGATCCCGAACCGGAACGGTCGCAGCGCACTGACCAGTGCCGCGACGCCGAGCGCCACAGCGCCCCCCGCGATGATCGTCCGGAGCAGGGCGCCGTCGCTGGGATAGACGAGCAGCAGCACCCCGCCGAGTACGCACACCAGAGCGAGCGCACGGGCCCCCCGATTCCGGCGCAGTTCCACGCGCGGACCCCCGTTCATGACCGTGGCGTCGGCCCCAGCATTTTCCGCCAAACCGCCCACCGGGGACACCGGTCGATCGGGCACGGTTGTTCTCGTCATCGCCGGGGAACCCTACGCCCATGAGCAGCTACCGTGATCCAGCCCCTCGGGGCGACGTGTACCCCTCCGAGGAGGAACTGGACCCGACCGGCAGCGGCGTCGAGCAGGCGGGCGCATCGTTCGACGGGTTGACCAGCCATCCGGCGCCCACGCCCGGTCCCCGGCCCACCCCGGCGCCCGCGCCGGCCCCGACGCCGGTGCCGACGCCCGGCCCGGCGCCACGCGCGCCCGCCGCCGGGCCACAGTCGATAGTGACGCGGCACCTGGACGGTTCGGTGCAGGTGGTCACCGACCTGGACGGCGACGGGGTCGCCGACGTCGTCCAGATCGACGTCGACGGCGACGGGATTCCCGACATCACCTACGTGGACAGTGACCGCGACGGACGGCTGGACACCGTGCTCAGGGACCCGCGCGCGTCCGGGCCGGGCGTGGGCGCCCATCGCCGCGGCTGACCGCTGGCCGCACCGGGCGACGGGCGTCGCCTCAGAGCTTCGCCATCACCTCGTCGGCGACCAGTTCGAGGTGCGCCAGGTCGCCGAGGTCCAGCACCTGAAGGTAGAGCCGCTCGCTGCCGATCTCCGCGTACCGGCCGATGGTGTCCAGGACCTCGGCGGGCGTCCCGGCCAGGCCGTTGGCCCGCAGCTCGTCCGGGTCGCGGCCGATCGCGGCGGCCCGACGCGCCACCTCGGCGTCGTCGCGCCCACAGCAGAGCACCAGGGCGTTGGACCAGACCAGCTCCGCCGGATCCCTACCGATCTGCGCGCACGCCGCCCGGACCCGGTCGAACTGCGCCGCCGTGTCCGGCACCGAGGCGAACGGCAGGTTGAACTCGTCGGCGTAGCGGGCGGCCAGCGCGGGGGTGCGCTTCGGGCCCATGCCGCCGAGCAGGATCGGTGGGCGCGGCTGCTGCACGGGCTTCGGCAGAGCGGGTGAGTCGCGTACCGGGTAGTACCGGCCGGCGTGGTCGTACCGCTCCCCCAGCGGTGTGGACCAGAGCCCGGTGATCACCGCGAGCTGCTCCTCAAGCCGGTCGAACCGCTCGGCGAGTGACGGGAACGGAATGCCGTACGCGGAGTGCTCCTCGGCGTACCAGCCGGTGCCGATGCCCAACTCCACCCGGCCCCCGCTCATCTGGTCGACCTGCGCCACGGTGATCGCCAGCGGGCCGGGCAGCCGGAAGGTGGCAGCGGTCATCAACGTGCCGAGCCGGATGCGGCTGGTGTCCCGGGCCAGGCCGGCGAGCGTGGTCCACGCGTCGGTGGGGCCGGGCTCGCCGCTCACGTCACCCATCATCAGGTAGTGGTCGGACCGGAAGAACGCGCCGTAGCCGGCGTCCTCGGCACAGCGGGCGACGGCGAGCAACTGGTCGTAGCTGGCGCCCTGCTGGGGTTCGGTGAAGATCCGCAGTTCCATGATCCGAGCATAGGGTTCCCCGGTCGGCCCGGTCGGCGGTATGCCGACCGGGCCGCCAGCGTCAGACGTACGGCCGTTTGGCGTACGCCTCGCGGAGCGCTGTCAACCCGGTCGCCTTCGGCGTGAGGGTGCCCCAGCCGGAGTTGAAGTAGTTGGTGCGCACGATCCGTGGCCCACGCTCGGCGTTGAGCTGGGCGATCGCCGCCGGCACTGTGGCGATCCAGGCGGCCTGGTTCGGGATTTCGGCCACCCGCACCCCCCACTCAGCGATGATCACCGGCCGGGACAGCGCCACCGGGCCAAGATCCGCCACCGCCCAGTCCTTGGTGCGACGAAACCGGGCCAGCGCGGTGTGGCTGGCGTTTGTGGCGTACGCGTTCCACTGGAGATAGTCGAGGCGGGACATCAGCGACTCCGGGTGGGTGCGCTGGAAGCAGGCCCTGTCGAAGCCGCCCAGCCCCACCGAGAAGGTCGTGCCGGCCGGCAGCGTCCGCGCCGTGAAC
The DNA here is from genome assembly GCF_040649135.1 of Micromonospora sp. NPDC049047. Taxonomy (NCBI): domain Bacteria; kingdom Bacillati; phylum Actinomycetota; class Actinomycetes; order Micromonosporales; family Micromonosporaceae; genus Micromonospora; species Micromonospora sp. NPDC049047. The sequence continues at coordinate 214,908 of NZ_JBEZEY010000006.1, read as the reverse complement.
CACGTCAGGATGTAGTTCATCGCCTGCACCGCCCGCGCGTCCGACTCGGCCCAGCTGTACGCCTTGCCGTCCTCGGTGGTGCCGAACTCGTGATCGGTGTCCAGTTCCGAAGCGAGTTGGATGTTCACCCCGAAGCCGAGCGCGCGGTACTGCGACAGCGCGCGGGCCAGCAACCCGTCGCAGTGCCCCTTGATCACCTGGCCGTACCCGTACGCCTTCGGCCAGGTCGTGCCGGGTCGCTGCTGGATGGTCATCGTCGGTTCCGGCACTGTGTAGTTGGTGCCGTCCACGGCGAAGCTCTGCGCGCCCTGGCTCGAAGCGCCGTAGTGCTTCAACTCCAGCACCATGTTCATCTGCACCCCGGCCTTGCCCAGGTTGACAAGCCAGGGCCGGTTGTAGCCGGGGAAGATGTAGCCGTCGGCGAGGCTGCGGTACTGGGTGAGTGACCGGAAGTTGCCGCCGGCCATGTCGGCTGTCGGATCGGCGCCGCCGGAGAGGTAGTAGCCGCCGAGCACGGGTTGGCCCAGGCTGTAGTCGGCGGCGGCCGTCGCGGTGTTGCCGGCGGTGTCGCGGACCTGGACGGTGACCCGGGGCATCACGCCACCGACCGATACACGGCCACGGAGCCGTTGTCGGAAACCCGGGTCCAGGTACGTCCGGAGTTGTCGGTGACGGTCACGACGAGCGGGTCGATGACCGCGGTGACCTTGACCGGCGCGCTGCTGTTGCCCTGCGCGTCGGTGACCACGATGGTGACGGTCAGCGGTTTGGTGTCGGCGTCCGAGTAGGTCACGGTCAGCAGCATCTGTTCACCCGGCGTGAAGACGGATGCGTTCAAGGCTGCGGTCACGGTGGGAGCGGCCATGTCGGGCCCTTTCTGGCTCGGTCGCCAGGGCTCGGCGCGCGGTCGAGCGACGCCGGACCCCGGCGGGGTCCACAGTGCGAAAGGCCGGCGGGGCACGGGGACGGCGGACACGGCCGGCGGACGGCGTTGCCGGACAGCCGACGGTGCTGACGTCCTTGTCCCGGTGGGCGAAGGCACCGCTGCGGGCGCCCGCAGGGGTGTCGGTGGCAGCCTCGGCCTGTCGTACGCGCGATCGGAGCGGCAGCTGTGCCGTGACCGTCGCGGTTTCGAGGTCGGGCTGGGTGAGGGCGGCACCGGTGCGGACGATGTTGTCCCCGCCGGGCCGGAGGATCGGGATGTGGCCCGCCACCCGTCTACCTCCACCTGCCCCAAGGGTGCTCTACCAGGGGCTTTACCGTCTTGTCCGGTTTGCGACAAGGTGCGGCGGCGGGGCTGGGCGGGGCCCGGTGCGACGGCTACTCGGGCGCGCTGCCCCGTACCGCCCAGGCCCGCGCGGTGAGCCGGATCGACCCGTCCGGCTCGACCGGTAGCCGGGTGGCAAGCAACTCCCGCAACGCGGCCCGGTCGGATTCGGCAAGCGTCGCGACGTACCCCGGCGCGGACCCCTGACCGCCGAGGAACGGTGTCCAGTAGTCGGCGAAGTCGACGAAGGTCGTCGGCACGTCGACCGGCCGGACCGACACGTCCCGCAACCCCGCCTGCTCCCAGAGCGCGTGCAGCGTGTCGGGCTGGCCCACCGTGGTGCGTCTGCCCTCGTCCCGCTCGATCGACGCCGGGTCGAGCTGTGCGGCGGCGGCCCAGAAGTGCCGCATCATCGCCATCCCCTCGGCGTAGTCCCAGACGTAGGCGGCCACCACCCCGGCCGGCCGGACCACCCGGGCGAACTCCGCCACCGCCCGAGCGGGCTCCGGCACGAAGTTGAGCGTCAGTCCGCTGACCACCACGTCCGCGACCCGATCGGGCAGCGGTAGCGCCCGGGCGTCACCGACCTGGAAGGCCGCCCGGGGGTCGGTGACCCGGGTCCGCGCGACCGCGACGAACCCCTCCGACGGGTCGACGCCGGTCACCCGGGCGGCATTCGTCTGGGTGAGGATCGCCGAGGTCAGCGCGCCGGTGCCGCTGCCCACATCGAGCCAGTTCCGCCCCGGCGGCACTGCCAACCCGCGCAGGAAGTCCGCCGCGACCAGGCGGCTCCACCGACCCACGTACGCCTCGTACGCGTCACCGTTCGCCCACACCGGCTGTGCCATTCCGGCACGATACGACAGGCCGGGCGTCGACCACCGTCAGCGTCGACGCCGCGCCGGGTCGAGGAGCGCGGGCGGGGTGTCGAACTTCTCGTGGGCGGCGAGGTCGACCCCGGGTGCGACGATCGCGTCGATCGCGTCGAGGACCTCGGCGGGGAGCACGGTGTCCGCGGCGGCGAGCTGAGCGTGCAGGTGGTCCATGGTGCGGGGGCCGATGATCGCGCTGGTCACCGCCGGGTGGGCGGTGACGAACCCGAGCGCGAGCTGGATCAGGGTGAGCCCCGCCTGGTCGGCGACGGTGGCCAGTTGTTCGACGGCGTCGAGCCGGGCCTGGTTGGCCGGAACGCTGAGGTCGAAGCGGGCCGGTAGCAGCGCCGAGCGACTGGTGGTGATCTCCCGGCCGGCCCGGACCGCGCCGGACAACCAGCCGGAGGCGAGCGGGCTCCACGCGAGTACGCCGAGCCCGTACTGCTCGGTCACGGGCAGGACGTGGGCCTCGATTCCTCGTTGCAGGATCGAGTAGCTGGGCTGCTCGGTGACGTAACGCCCCAGGTGGTGTTCCCGCGCGGCCCACTCTGCCTGCACCAGCCGGTACGCGGGGAAGGTCGAGGAGCCGAAGTAGCGGATCTTTCCGGCCCGTTGCAGGTCGGTAAGCGCCGACAGGGTCTCCTCGTCGCTGGTGGTCGGGTCCCACCTGTGGATCTGGTAGAGGTCGACGTGGTCGACGCCGAGACGGCGCAGGCTGTTGTCCAGTTCGGTGACGAGCCAGCGGCGCGAGCTGCCGCGCTGATTGCGCTCGTCGCCCATCGGCATGCCGGCCTTCGTGGCCAGCACGATGTCGTCGCGGCGTCCGGCGATGGCCTTGCCGACCATTTCCTCCGATTCGCCCTGGCTGTACATGTCGGCGGTGTCGATCAGGTTGATTCCGGCGTCCAGCGCGGCGTCGACGATCGCCGTCGCCTCGTCCTGGGTGGTGTGCCCCAGCTTGCCGAAGTTCATCGCGCCGAGCGCGAGGGTGCTGACCTGGACGCCGGTGCGCCCCAGGGTGCGGTACTGCATGACTGCTCCTCTACGGAAGGGTGATTGGCACTGGCCCACCCGCTCTGACATCCTGAGTAAGCGGAACCACGTTCCGCCACGAACGATACGGAACACTGTTCCGTTTGCCAAGTGATGGGGGTAACAGCGCGGTGGCCGACATCGACAGCGGATCGGGGCGCTCGGCCCCCCGCAAGCGGGCCGACGCTCGACGCAACGAGGCGACACTGCTGGACGCCGCCGCCGCGGCCTTCGTCACCTCGGGCGTGGACGCGCCCGTACGCGACATCGCCGCCCGGGCCGGCGTCGGTGTGGGCACGTTCTACCGCCACTTCCCGACCCGCGCCGACCTCATCGTGGCCGTCTACCGGCACCAGGTCGAGGCGTGCGCGGAGGCCGGGCCGACCCTGCTGGCCGCCAGCAGCACACCGCACGCCGCCCTCGCTGAGTGGATCAACCTCTTCGTCGACTTCCTGGTCACGAAGCACGGCCTCGCCGAGGCGCTACAGTCCGACAACGCGACCTTCGAGACGCTGCACGCCTACTTCCTGGACCGCCTCGTGCCGGTCTGTGCGCAACTGCTCGACGCCGCTGCCGCGGCGGGCGAGATCCGCTCCGACGTGACCGCCTTCGAGTTGCTGCGCGGCGTCGGCAATCTCTGCATCGGCGCCTGTCAGCCCCGCTACGACGCACGTCGCATGGTCGAACTCCTCGTCGACGGGCTGCGCCGGGACCAGAGCGCCGGGCCGCGATAGCTTGCGGACCATGGCGGACTGGACGATGCGGCCGGCCTCGGTAGCGGATGTCGAGGCGGTGGCCGAGTTGCGGGCGGTGGCGCTGCGGGCCGACCTGGAGCGGCTGGGGCGGTACGACGACAAGCGGGTGCGGCAGCGCCTGCGGGACGGGTTCGCGGCGGCGTACACCTGGGTGGTCGAGGTTGACGGCGCGTTCGCCGGCTGCGTGGCGCTGCGTCCGGACGAGGACGCCCACTGGCTGGAGCACTTCTACCTGGTCCCGCAGCTACAGGGCAGCGGCATCGGCACGGCCGTGCTGCGCGAGCTGCTGGACCGCTGCGACAGTGACGGCACACTGGTCCGGCTGAACGTGTTGCGGGGCAGCCCGGCCCGGCGACTGTACGAGCGGCACGGTTTCACCCTCGACACCGAGGATCCGGTGGATGTGTTCATGGTCCGCACGCCCAGGACGGCAGTCGACGAGAGCACGTCAATGTAACGTTGACGGATGACGTCGGAGCTGGATCGGCTGGCTGAGGTTCGCGCCACCCGGGCCCGGCTGGACGAGCAGGAGCTGGAGATCATCGACCGGGCCCGTCACGACGGCGCGACGTGGGCGCAGATCGCGACGGCGCTCGGCCTGGGCAGCCGGCAGGCCGCCGAGCAGCGTCGACAGCGGCTGGCGGCGGCGCGCTGGTCGCGACGGCAGCACCTCGACCTCCGGTTGCCCCCGCAGATCGCGGCGCTGCGGTCGGCGGTCGCCGACCTTGGCCGGTGGGTCGACGCCGATCGGCGGTGGGACGGGCGATTTCGTCGTGCGGCACTCGTGCGGAGCACTGTGGACGCCGCGCTGGATGCCGCCCCGGGCTCGCTGTACGCGTTGACAGTGCACCTCGCCGCCGATCTCGCCGAAGCGGGCGAGCGCCTGCCCGCGCCCGCGCGAACGGCCGCAACCATGATCGACGCCGCTCTGTCAACGGCGCGTTGACAGAGCCCGGCAGCATTGCCAGCGTTCAACTCAAGACTGAGGATGTGAGTCACCTCGACTCAACTCGGAGCGCTCATGCGTCGCAACGCAAGCCTGTTCGTGGCGATCTCCCTGCTGTCCGGGTTCGGCAGCAGCGCGATGTCCCTGGTCGCCGGCATCTGGATCCTGGACCTCACCGGCTCCACAGGTCTCGCCGCTCTCGCCGGCCTCTGCGTGTACGCCCCGGTGCTCGCCGGCCCGTGGCTGGGCGGCCTGCTCGACCGAGCACCCCGGCGGCCGCTTGTCATCGCCGTCAACCTCATGCTGGCCGCCGCACTGCTGACACTCCTCACGGTGCGGGGGCCGGGGCAGACCTGGCTCATCTTCGCCGTCTCCTGCGCCTACGGCGTCAGCTACGTGCTCATCGACGCCGGCGAGACGGCGCTGCTGCCGTCGGCACTCGCGCCGAGCGAACTCGGCCACGTCAACGGGTGGCGCTCCAGCGCCCAGGAGGGCATGAAACTCGTCGCTCCCCTCGCCGGAGCCGGCCTCTACGCGTGGTGGGGCGGCTCCGCGGTCGCCGTGCTCAGCGCGGCCATGCCGGTAGTGGTCGCCGTCCTGTACGCGGTGCTCCGCCTGAACCGGACGCCCGCCGACCAACCCACCGAACGCGGCGGCGGCCCGCGTACCGGACTGGTGGTCCTGTTCGGACAGCGAGCGACACGCCTGCCGGTCGTGCTCGCCGCGGTGTCCATCGCCATGTCCGGATTCACGACGGCGGGAATCTACGCGGTCGTCGTCACCGAACTGCGGCTGCCGACGACGTTCCTGGGTGTGCTTGCCAGCGCGCAGGGCGCCGGTTCCATCCTCGGTGGCCTGCTCGTCGGCCGGCTCATCGCGGCCCGGGGCGCCGTCGCGGTAGGTGTCGCCGGCACGGCGCTGTTCGCGCTCGGCTGCCTGGCCCGTTGCCTGCCGTGGTGGCCGGCCACTGTCCTCGGGGCGGTGGTGGCCGGCGTCGGCCTGCCCTGGACCCTTGTCGCGGCGGTGACCGCTGTGCAGACGCACACGCCGTCGGCGCTGCTGGGCCGAGTGTGCGCGACGGCCAACACCGCAATGTTCGGGCCTCTCGTCGTGGCGATCCCCCTCGGCTCCGCGGCTGTCCATCTCGGTGCCCGTCCGCCGCTCCTCGCCGCCGTCGTGATCTGTCTGACGGCCGCGGCCACCGCGCTCTACCGTCCGATTCGGCTGGCGGGGGGTCTCATGCGTGGTTAACTATCGAGCCATGCTCAGTCCGGACGAGGTCGAGGTGTTCGAGCGCTCCAGGGGCCGTCTGGAGGCGATCGCCTATCGGCTGCTGGGCTCGGCCAGCGACGCCGAGGACGCCGTCCAGGACACGTTCCTGCGCTGGCAGGCCGCCGACCGGGAGCACGTCGAGACGCCCGAGGCGTGGCTGACGAGGGTGCTCACCAACCTGTGCCTCAACCAGCTCACCTCGGCGCGGGCCCGGCGGGAGACCTATGTGGGCACGTGGCTTCCCGAACCGGTCCTCGCCGGGGACCGGATGCTCGGCCCGGTCGACACCGTCGAGCAGCGCGAATCGGTCTCCATGGCGGTGCTCACCCTGCTGGAGCGGCTGTCGCCCAACGAGCGCGCGGTGTATGTGCTGCGCGAGGCGTTCGGCTACCCGCACGGTGAGATCGCCGAGATCCTCGGCGTCAGCGAGGCGAACTGCCAGCAGATCTACCGGCGTGCCAGGCAGCACGTCACCGGCGAACGGGCTCGCGCGGAGGTCGACGGCGCCGCCGCGCGGAAGATCGTCGCCGAGTTCCTCACGGCCGCCAACAGCGGCCAGGTCCAGCGACTGGTGGAGTTGCTGACCGACGACGCGACAAGCGTCGGCGACGGCGGCGGCAAGATCCCGGCCCGGACCAGGCCGATCGTCGGCGCGCTGGCGGTGGCGAAGTTCCTGCGGGGCCTGTTCCGGCCCAGCGACGTCAAGCGGAACCTGGTCAGCGGCAGCCCGGCCCTCTACGCCGAGGTCGTCAACGGCGGCCCGGCGGTGGTGGTGGTGACCGGCGACCGGGTCGTCGGCGTCATGTGCCTGGAGGTGACACCCGACGGTGTCGCGGCCATCCGCGTCCAGGTCAACCCCGACAAGCTCGAACGCGCCACGCGCCAGTGGTCCACCGCCGAGCACGGAGAACCGCTCCTGCACGTCTGGTGACCCAGGTCATAGCCGCCTCCTGTCAGCAATCGCGTCGCCGTCCGGTTCAGGAAGCGACAACCACCGAGACAGGAGTGCCGCCATGAAGCACCGCATCGTCGTCCTCGGAGCCGGATACGCCGGGGCGGTCGCCGCCGGGCGCCTCGCCCGGCGACTGCACCCCGACGACATCGAGATCACCGTCGTCAACGCCGACACCGACTTCGTCGAGCGGGTCCGCATGCACCAGCTCGCCACCGGCCAGGACCTCAAGCACCACGAGCTGAGCAAGGTGTACGCGGGCAGCGGCGTGCGGGTGCGACAGGCCCGGGTCACCGCCGTCGACGTGGACCGCAGGACCGTCGCGCTGACCGACGGGCGCGACGCCGACGAGATCGCCTACGACACCCTCGTCTACGCCCTCGGCAGCGCCGCCGCCGACCACGGCGTGCCCGGTGTCGCCGAGCACGCGTACGACATCTCCGGCCGACCGTCGGCGTTGCGGTTGCGCGACCGGCTGGCCCAGCTCCCGGCCGGCGCGACAGTACTCGTCGTCGGCGGCGGCCTCACCGGCCTCGAAGCGGTCACCGAGATCGCGGAGGCCCGGCCGGACCTCGACGTCGCGCTGGCCACCCGGGGTGCTCTCGGCGACTGGCTCACCGCACAGGCGCAGCGGCACCTGCGTGGGGTCTGCGCCCGGCTCGGCATCACCGTCCACGAGCACACCGACGTCGCCCGGGTCGACGCCACCGGCGTGGTCACCGGCGACGGCCGGGTGCTCCCGGCCCAGGTGACCGTCTGGACGGCCGGTTTCGCCGTCCACCCCATCGCCGCCGCCACGACCCTGACGGTCGCGGGCACCGGGCAGATCGTCGTGGACGCCACGATGCGGTCGGTCTCCCACCCCGACGTGTACGCGGTCGGCGACGCCGCGCTCGCCGACGGGCCGGGCGGCAAACCGCTGCGGATGTCCTGCGCCTCGGGAATTCCGATGGCCTGGCAGGCCGCCGACGCCATCGCCATCCGGTTGACCGGTCGGACGAAGATCCCGAAGGCCCCGCTGCGCTACTACAACCAGTGCATCAGCCTCGGTCGCCGCGACGGCCTCATCCAGTACGTGACCGCCGACGACCAGGCCAAGCGCGCCCTGCTCAAGGGTGCTCTGGCGGCCCGCTACAAGGAGGTCGTCTGCGCGGGCGCGGCCTGGAGCATCGCCCACCCGATCCCGTACCCGGTGCGCCGCCACCGCATCCTCGCGACCCGCGCGGAGAGCCTCGCGGCCACGCCGTGACTCACCGGACGGCCGGTGACGTCGGTGCTGGGCGGCCCACCGCCGGGCCCGACCCCGCACAACCGGGTTCCAGCGAGGTCGCTCATGGGGTCCTACCTCCGCTGCGTGGGCCGGGTGGGAGCCGGTCGCGCGTACTCGATGGTGGCCGCGACACGGTCGGCGGTGGCCGCGGCGCTCGCCACCACGCCCACCGCCTACCACCACGCCTTCACCCCCTGACCCGCGCGGGCCATCGGGTGGCTAGTCCGGGAAGACAGCGCCGTTGGCGCCGAGGTACGGAGCCGGTTCCATGCGGCCACCCAGCGCGGCAGCCACCGCCTCGGCGGCGGCCAACTTGATGTCGCCGTCGCCGGTGTCGACCGGGGAGTCGCCGATCATCGTCAGTGTCACGCGCATGGCGCGGTCGCGACCCGGTACGTGTGCGAGCGCATAGCGCGCCCCGGCCACCGCCTCCGCGATCAACTCACTGTTGGTCGTCCTGTCGACCACGGCATGCGGTCCGTACCGCTCGCGCAACCAGTCGAACGCACCGGGAGAGACGACCACCTGATCCTGCTCGGCAGGCTCGGCGACCGCGGCGACCTCGGCGAGGTGCGCCAGTCCGGCGACTATCTTACGGAGCTTGAAGCGGGCCTCCACCGCACCAACCTACGCAGTGCGCGGTGTCCCCGCGACCTCGACGGCAGTCACCCGAGCAGGCCGCGTCTGGTCAGATGGGCACGCAGCGTCTCGGCGTCCTCGGCGGACATCAGGTGGCGGGGGATGACTGTCGCCGGCATCCGCCCGACGTACACGATCCAGAACTCGGGGGTCTCCTTGACCTGGGCGACCCCGTCCCAGGCGATGCCGCTGGTCTGCGAGCCGCTGCTCATCATGATGTTGTCGTCGGTGATGTCGTAGGAGCCCTCGACCGCGTAGCCGCTGGAGCGACGTCGGGCCCGCCACCGCACCCACGGCGAATACAGCATCGACAGCAGCCCGGCCACCACCACTGCCACCCACAGCGGCGCGAGCTGGTCGGCCCGGTCGGACCCGCGCGAGAGGACGAGACCGACCACCCCCACCGCCGCCAGCACCGCGCCGATGTAGCCGTACCTGCGCAGGCGGACCCGGCTGAGCGCGGCGGCCACCCGGCCCGGGTAGGCGGGGTCGGCGGGAATGTCGAAACGGATGTGCACGCCAGAACCATAGTGCCCGGCTAACCTGTCCGGATGCCTGATCTTCGCTTCGAGTCGGTGCGGCCGGACAGCGACGACGGCGTCTGTTCCGACTGGCAGTACGTCCACAACCTGATCATCCCGACCAGCCCGCTCTCGGTCGGCGAGATCCGCGCCCGTGCCGACCGCAACCGCCTGACCGTCACCTATCACTGCGACACGCTCGTGGGCTGCTCGACGGTTCGGCCGCCGATGGACGACCAGGCGACGGCGACGGTGATCGTCCGCGTGCTGCCGGAACATCGCCGTCGGGGTTTCGGTGGGCGACTGTACGACGAGGCGCTCGCCGCGGCCTACGAGGTCGGCGCCCGGGTCATCGAGACCGTTGTCCTGGCCACCAACCAGGACGGGCTGCGGTTCGCCGAACGGCACGGTTATGTCGAGATCGACAGGTACCTGCTCGACGGTGACACGATCCCGTTCGTCGACCTCCGGTTGGCCGAGTCCACCGGCTGATCTCGTCGCTTATATCGGAGCCTGCCGATACCATTGGCGCTCAGCCATCGATTCTCGATCGCGCGCCGCGTGCTGTCGACGGCACGCCTCGCCGACCTACCGACGGGGAGATCATGATGAGCCGCGCCCCCACCCGTCTGACGATCTGGTCACGCGCCATACCCGCGGCCATCGCGCTCGGCGCGCTTGTCGCCGCCACGTTCACCGCGCCCGCATCGGGCGCCACGGCCGCGGTCACCGACCGCAGCCCGGTCAACCCGGTGGTCACCTGGGACCTCAACGCCCAGACGGCGATCTGGGACGTCGCGGCTCAGCAACCCAACGAGCAGGTGCGCAGCTTCGCGATGGTGAGCGGAGCCGTCTACGACGCGCTCAACGCGATCGCCGGGACCCCGTACCAGCCGTATCTCGTCGCACCGCCGTCGAGCGGGACGGAGTCGGCGGACGCCGCCGTCGCCACCGCCGCCCACGACGTGCTGGCCGCTCTCTTCCCCGCCCAGCGGGAGCGGCTCCGGGCACAGTACGACGCGGCGATCGCCACGATTCCCGACGGGCTGTCGAAGCAGAGAGGCGTGGCGGTCGGGGCGCGAACGGCGGCCGCGATGGTCGCGGCGCGGCAGGACGACGGCGCGTTCGGGGACCAGCAGTGGCGCACCGGCACGGTGCCCGGCCAGTGGCGACCCACACCGCCGCTGTTCCTGTCGCAGGGCGCCTGGACCGGGCGGATGCGACCGTTCCTCCTCCCCCGCGCGTCGACGTTCCGCGCCCCCGAGCCGCCCCGCCTGACCAGCAGCGCCTACGCCCGCGACCTCAACGAGGTGCGGGCAGTCGGCGGTGCGACGAGCACGGTCCGCACCCAGGACCAGACCGAGGCCGCGATCTGGTGGCACGACCGGCGATCCGTCTCCTGGGAGATCAAGCGACAACTCGCCACCACCGGCCGGTTGGACGCCCTGCACACCGCGCGCTTCTTCGCGATGACCGACCTCATCGTTGCCGACTCCGGGGTGGCGTGCTTCAGCCAGAAGGACTTCTGGAGCTACTGGCGTCCGGTCACCGCGATCCAGCTCGCCGACACGGACGGCAACCCGAGGACGGCCGCCGACCCGGGCTGGCAGCCGTTGCTCGGCACGCCCCCCTTCCCGGAGTACCCCTCCGGCCACGCCTGCGGCACCGGCGCGCGGATGTCGCTGTACCGCTACATCTTCGGCCGGGACGACGTCGCGTTCAGCGGATCCAGCGTCGACTCCGGCACGACCCGGCACTTCACCAGCTTCTCGCAGGCGCTCGACGAGCTCATCGGCGCGCGGGTCTGGGGTGGCGTCCACTTCCGTACCGCCGACGTCGAGGGCGCGAAACTCGGTGCGGAGGTCTCCCGCTACGCGGTCCGCCACTACTTCCGACCGCTGCGACAACAGCGGTGAGGCCGGGGTCGCCGTCCGCGAGCGCGCCGATCGCGCGGCCGGCACCCCGTGGCCGTCGGCCGGCTGAGGAATACTGGCCCGCATGGCTGATCTGGGCAAGGCGAAGACCGCGCTGCACCGCCATCTCCGGCTGACCCGCGACAACCTGATCTGGAAGCTCGACGGGCTCAGCGAGCGCGAGGCCAGGTTGCCCCGCACCGCTACCGGCAACAACCTGCTGGGCGTCGTCAAGCACTGCCTCAATGTCGAGGCTGGCTACTTCGGGCTCGCATTCGGGCGCGAGTTCCCGACACCGCAGGAGCTGGTCCCCCTGTCGGCGTTCGACGAGGACCCGCAGGCAGACTGGTACGCCACCGAGGATGAGACGAAGGACGGGCTGATCGACCTGTACCGCCGGGTGGGGGTCTTCGCCGATGAGACGATCGACCAGCTTCCCCTCGACGCGGCGGGGCGGGTGCCCTGGTGGCAGCCGGGCCACCAGGACGCGACGTTGCAGCAGATCCTCATCCACGTGATCGCCGACCTCGCCCGCCACGCCGGTCACGCCGACATCATGCGCGAGCAGCACGACGAGGCGGTCGGTTTGCGGCGGGAGACCGCCGGCCTCCCCGCGGAGTACGACTGGCCGGCGTACGTCAGCAGGCTGACGACGATCGCCGACCGCTTCGCGTAACCGGGGGCAGCCGGGCCCGCTGGTGAGCGGTGTACCGCAGAGTCGTATTCATACCTCTGCGGTAAACCGCTCACCCGCACGTCGACCTGGCGGGGACTCGCCTAGAACCCGCCCCACTTGCGGGCGCCGCACTTCCAGGTCTTCCCGCCGTCGTGCGAGACGCAGACCACGAGGATCTTCCCGAGGAGGGGAAGTCCGAAGGTGAAGATGTGGATCGTCGTCTTCTTCGCGTACGGGACGCCGGACTTCTCGGCGACGTCGGTCAACGCCCACCCGGGGTCCGGTGCGTCAACTGTCGCCACCCGGGGCAGCGAGTCGACGTCCTTGCCGTCGATGAGCATCTCGACCTCGTCCGCCGTGGGCTCACCATCGCCGATCAGCGTGGCCACGCTGTACGGCCCGTTGACGGCCACACCGTTGGCCTTCTCGAAGGCCGCCTTCGCGCCACCCACAGTGGTGTCCCCGGCCAGGTCGACTGTGAAGATCTGGTCGCCGCCCCGACTCGACAGCAGGCACTCCCAGACCGACTTTCCGCTGGCCACGCACATGGTCAGGCACCAGTTCCGGCCGCCGGGCACCGACGAGGCAAAGATCAGTGACGTCGCCGTCCCGCTGTCACCCCTGCCGTCGTACGCGCCGTCGGCGAGGTCGGCCATTGTCGTGCCGAGCAGGTCCCGGCTGCCCGGCATCCTGCCCACGACCTTGACGCCGTCCACCCGCTCACCGGCGACGAGCGCCGCGAGCTGGTCGCCGGTGAGGTTGCGGCCTCCGGCGTCGACGGCCAGCACCGTGTCCAGGTCGCCGACGGGCCGCCCGGTCAGGCTCTCGAACCGTTGGAGCATCGTCCCCGGTGCACCGGGGTGATCGGTGATCGTCGTCCGGGCCTCGTCATCGGCGGCCTGCGACGGGGCGTACGACGCTGTCAGCCCGACGATCAGGGCCGTGGTGATGATCGTGACGCGCCTGGTGATGTCCCGCAGAGCTGTCATCTCTTCCTCGTCTCGAATGCTCGGTGCTTGGGGTCGGGCGGATTACCAGCGGCAGGTGACGATGTCACCCACGTCGTTCGGGGACCCCCAGTCGCAGTGGTCGTCGATCCACTCGCCGACCTCGCCGATCGTGTCCACGATCCAGGCGAACACCGACTTGATCGCGCCCCACAGGCTGAAGTAGACGACAGTTGTCTCGGGGGTGCCGCCGGCCTCGTCGATGACGTCCTTCGTCGACCTGGCGGCGTCCGGCTTCTCGATGATGTCCAGCACCCGTACGCCGGTGGTGTCCTTGCCGGCCAGCAGCGCCTCGATCTGCTCCGGGGTCCGCTGCTTGCCGTCGTCGACCGCCACGATGGCGCGGTCGACGAACACCTCCCGGTTGCCGCTGACGGCGCGGGCGATGCCGGCGATCTCGCCCACCGTGAGGTCGTTGCCGAGCGCCGGACCGGTGAACCGCCGCACCGAGACGGCACCGGCCGGGTTGATCTGGATCGCGTCGGCCGTGATCATGTCGTCCGCGCCGAAGGGCTCCCAGGCGTACGTCCACTGCCCGCCGACGCACCGGAACTGGCCGTACTCCCGGCCCTCGGGCTCGGTCTCGGTGCGGACGGGTCCGCCGCGGTCGTCGACATGCTCGACCACGCAGTCGGTGCGCTTCGTCGGTGGCTTGTCGGTCTGGGCCACGGCCGCGGTGGACATGGTCAGCACCGTCGCGCCGACCACCCCGATCACCGCCAGGCGGCGTGCCATGCGAGTCATCGAACACTCCGTTCCTCGTTCCGGAAACTGGTGTCCGAAGAGTGCCGGGCCGCGCTGAAGCGGCCCGGAAACGGCGCGGAAAGCGCGCTACGTCAGGGGAGCCGACTCTCGTCGAGCTGTGCGAGGTCGGCGCGGACCGAGTCGGCGCCGGCATCGCCGAGCTCGTCGAGGATGGTCAGGGCGCGACGCCACGCGGCACGGGTGGCGTCGAGGTCGGCGAGGGCGCGGTGACTGCCACCCAGGTTGAGGTACGTGCCCGCCTCGGCGTAGCGGTCGTTCACCTGCGTGAAGAGGTCGAGCGCGTGTTCGTAGCAGGCGATCGCGCGCCGGTCGTCGCCGAGCTGGTGATGGGCGTGGCCGAGGCTGTCCCAGGTGTCGGCCTGCCCCTGCACGTCGCCCACCTCCTGCAACATCCGCAGCGCCTCGCCGCACGATCGCAGGGCACTGTGGTGGTTGCCGAGCAGCCCTTCCTGCCAACCGACAGCGTTGAGGGTGTAGCCCTGCCCGGCCCGGTTTCCGGCCCGCCGGAACAGGGTCAACGCCCGCCGGGAATGGTGCAGTGCCTCGTGGTGCTGCCCCCGCCGCTCGGCCAGCTGACCGAGGTTGAGGCAGGTGTGTGCCCGCGCGGCGTCGTCGCCGACCTCGGTGAACAGGTCGAACGCGCGCCGCAGGTGATCGTCGGCCTCGTCGTGGCGGCGCAGCCGGGAGCAGGCGAGACCGAGGCTGCGGTGGGCCTGGCCCTGCCCGCTCTGATCCCCGATCCGGGACGCGGCGGCGAGCGCGATGCGTTGCGTGCCGAGCCAGTCCTGCCAGTGCCCCTGCCGGTGCAGGAAGCCGGCCAGGGTCCAGGCGAGCCGCCAGGCGTGTCCCTCGAACCCGAGCCGCGCCGCGAGTGGTACGGCGGCGAGCAGGACGGGAAGTTCGGCGGTGAACCAGGCCGTGGCGGCCGACCTGCTCCGGGGACTCTCCGGTGTCACGCCGGCCGCTGCCGGCGGGAGGCTGATCTCGCTGAAGTGCGGATGCAGGACGAGGTCTGCGGCGTGTGCGGTGTGCAGGCAGTGGTCGAGCAGCCGGAGCACCGCGGCGCGGCGGTCGGCCGGTGCCTCCGCCTCGTCGGCCAGGCTTGTGGCGTACGCGCGCAGCAGGTCGTGACAGGCGTAGCGCCCGTACGTGTGCTCGGTGAGGAGGTTCGCCCGGGTCAGTTCGGTGAGCAGCGGCCCGATCGACTGGGGGGTACGGCCGGCCAGGCTGGCCACCACCGGGGCGGAGGCGTCCGGGCCCGGGTGCAGGCTCAGCAGCCGGAACAGCCGGATCGCGGCCGGGCTCAGCGGTCGGCACGACCAGGAGAAGACCGCCCGCACGTCGGTGGCCTCGTCACCCCCGTGGAAGGCGTCCAGGTCGTCGAGCTCGTCGGCGATCGCACCAAGCGAGAAGTGCCGGTTGGTGGCGGCTCTGGCCGCGACGACGGCCAGCGCGATGGGTAGCCGCGCGCACCGGTCGGCGATCTGGTCGGCGGCGGCGGGCTCGGCGGCGACCTGGCGCTCCCCCAGCCGGCGGACCAGCATGTCGCGGGCTTCGCCACGGCTGAGCAGGTCGAGGACTATCGGGTGGGCGCTTTCGGTGACGACAAGCGGGGTGAGCCGGTCGCGGCTGGTGACGATGGTGAGGCAGTCCGGTGAGCCGGGCAGCAGTGGCCGGACCTGTTCCGCGTCGCGGGCGTTGTCCAACACGACAAGCAGCCGCCGGCCGGCCACTGTCGTGCGGTACAGGCTCACCATCAGCTCCGGATCGCTCGGCATCCGTGCGGCCGGAACGCCCAGCGCCGCCAGGAACCCGTGCAGCGCTCGCGCCGGTTCGGTAGGGGTGGCGCCCGGGTCGAAGCCGCGCAGGTTGACGTAGAGCTGCCCGTCGGGAAAGCGCTCGGCCGCCCGGTGCGCCCAGTGCACGGCAAGCGCTGTCTTCCGACGCCAGCGGTCCCGGACACCACCACGGCGCCGCCCCGGTCGATGAGCGCGTCGAGGGCGGCCAGCTCCGCCGCGCGCCCGATGAACGTCGGTACGGGGGGCGGCAGCTGCGCCGCCACCGACGTCGGTGCCGGCGCGGCCGGGGCGGGTGCGGCGATCGCGCTGTCCTGGCGCAGGATTGCGCACTCCAGGTCCCGCAGCCGCGGGCTCGGGTCGATGCCGAGGTTGTCCCGGAGGGCGTCGCGCAGTCGCCGGTAGGTGGCGACCGCCTCGCCCTGTCGGCCGTCGCGGTACAGGGCGAGCATCAGCTGCGCGTGCAGGTGCTCGTCGAAGGGGTGCTGCCGGACGAGCCGGGCCAGCCCGGGGATGAGCCGGGCGTGCTCGCCGACGGACAGCCGGGCCTCGGCGAGTGCCCGTTCGGCCTCCAACCGGAGGCGGGCCAGATGTTCGGCCTGCTCCTCGAGCCAGGCGGAGCCGGCCACGTCGGCCAGCGGCGGGCCACGCCAGAGCGCCACAGCGGCCGTCAGGTGCCGCACCCGTTCGTTGCGGTCCGACGACCGACGGGCCAGTTCGAGGAGGTGCTCGGCGGCCCGGACGTCTGTGGACTCCGGCCCGGTGTTGAGCAGGTAACCGGGCGGGCGGGCCACTATCGATCCAGGCTCGCCGAGCACTCCGCGCAGGTAGGAGACGTGGCGCTGCAGCGTGTTGGCCGAGGTGGCCGGCAGGTGTTCCCCCCAGACCACGTCGATGAGTCGGTCGACGCTCACCACCCGACCCACGTGCAGCGCCAACGTCGCGAGTATCGCCCTGCGCCGCAGGCCGTTCACCGCCTGCGGGCTGCCGGCGACGATCACCTCCACCGGCCCGAGCAGGCTGACCCGTACGCCCGCGCCCGCCGTCGACATCACCGGATCAGGCTAGATCCGCAGCTCGGCAAGCTCGATCGGTTCGTCGCGCACTGGACACGGCCGGCGGTCGGGCGGTGTCAGCCGGTGTACTTGCCGTTGCGGGTGTCCCCCTCCGCGCCGTCGTAGTGCACCTTGCGGTAGCGGTGCACCGAACCCTTCTTGACCGCCTGCCAGTGGGCGTACGCCACCTCGTAGTCGTGGTGCTTGTAGTAGTCGCCGAACGACTTGTAGTAGATCCGGTGTCGGGCGTACCCGCCGCAGTTGGCGAGGTAGCTGTAGGAGTACATCTTCATGCCGCCGAAGTCGGACGAGTAGTACGTCTTCGCCGGGTGCCACACGGTGCCCGGATTCGGGTAGCCGGGCAGCTCGGCCCAGTTGTACGAGTTCCAGTACAGGTCCCAACAGGTCATCGTCGCCGCGGTGGACATCGCGCTCGACGTCGGCACGGCCAGATCGTCGGCGACGACCACCGACGCCACGATGGTCCGGTAGGCCAGCTCCGGCGGGGTGGGCGTGCCGGCCGGCGGCTCCGACAGCAGCACCCGCGGCACCGGCACGGACCGGGGCGTGATGCTCAGGTACGTCTGCAACATGCTCTGCTTGTCGTCGTACGCCAGGGGCGCGTTGCGGCCCATCTCGCCGTCCTGACGAAGACCCCAGTCGCCGGACAACTCGTCGCGGGAGAACACCACCCGCACCCCGTTGCGGTAGCCCAGCCGCGCCAGCTCGACGTCGCGGTCCACCGGCTCGTCGGCGTACACCCCCGGGCCTGACCCAGCGGCGGCGCTCACCGGCGCGGCATTCCCCGCGGTAAGCGTCGGCAGGACGACAAGCACCGCAAGCAGTGCCCGTCCCGACAGCAATTTCACCATCACCACTCCTCATCGATCGGTCGCGAGGCCCGGACCCGGACTGGCCGCCCTCTGCGTGTCTTCCCGGGACATCCTTCGAGGCGGGGTTCAGAGCGCCGTCAAGGTGGCGTCAAATACGCCGGGTTCCGGTGTCGTAACGGCGACGCTCGCGTACGCCCGGCCACCCGCACGGCGCCCAATGAAACCGGGACCAGCGTCGACCGGAAGGCATCCGATGAACGCCACGACGGACCGAGAATGGAGCCGGCGGTGCACAGTCGTGGTCGCCGCGGCCGGCTACGGCAAGACGCGCGCCGTACGAGGCTGGCTGGGCGACCGCCCGGTGCGGTGGTACGACGGACCGGACGTCGCGGCGCTGGCGACGGCCGGGCCGGACTGGCTCACCGCCGTCGCTGCCGCGACCGAGCCGCGCGTCGACGAACCGAGTTGGCTCGTCCTCGACGACGTTCCGCGCCTGCCCCGCCGCCTCCTCCAGACCCTGCTGGACACTGTGGAACGGCTGCCGCCGCAGCTCAGGGTCGTCCTGGTGACCCGCCACCCGCCGGCAGTGTCGCCGCGACAGGCGGGCCTGCTCACCGAGTACGGTCCGGCGGATCTCCGGCTCCCGCCCGAACAGGTGGCATCCGTTCTCGCCGCCGACCACGCGCTCACCGACCCGGCGCTCGCCAGCCGGGTGCACGCCGAGACCGGCGGCTGGGCGGCGCTCGTCACCCTGATCGCGGCCACTGCCACCACCGGCACGGACTGGGACGACCCGGGGACGCCACTGGAGTCCTATCTGGCCCGGGAGGTGTTCGCCCAACTGTCGCCCGAAGTCCACCGACTGCTGCGGGACGCGGCCCACCTCGACCCGATCCACCCCGAGCTGAGCCGTCTCCTCGGTCACCGGCACGCGGGCCATCGGCTGGACCAACTGACCCGCTGCGGCATCCTCGTGCCGGTGCCCGGCGGCGGGTCCGCGTACCGGATGGTGCCGGTCGTCGCCAGCGTCGCCCGCCGTCGATTCCCGTTGGGCCCGGCGGCGACGCGACGCCTGCACGCCCGGGCGGCGGCCTGGTACGCCGAGCACGGCCACCTCGTCCCGGCCCTCCGGTCGTACCAGAAATCGGGTGTCCCGGACGCGACGGCGCCGATCCTCGCCGACCACGGCGCGGAACTGCTCGCCGCGGGCGGCGCCGAGGCCGTCGTCGACGCCTGCCAGTCCCTCCCCGAGCACGCCCGGTCCGACCGCCTACGGCTGCTCTACGGGGAGGCGCTGCAGATGCGCGGCGACTTCGACGCCGCGGTCGCCGTCTACGCCGCGCTCGACCAGCAGCGGGGCTCCCTCACCGCCGGGCTCGCCTGGCAGTACGGCCTGGTGCACTATCTGCGCGGCGAACCGCAGTCCGCCCTTGAGGTCTTCCACCGCGGGGTGCTCGACCCGCACCCGTCCACCGACAACGCCCGGCTGCTCGCCTGGACCGCGTCGGCCCAGTGGACGATCGGGGACACCGAGGCGTGCCGGGGCAACGCCGAACGGGCCCTCGCGGCAGCGGCAGCGGTCGGCAGCGACGCGGCCCTCGCCGCCGCGCACACCGCGCTCGCCCTGGACGCCAAACTGCGCGGTGATCGGCCGGCCGCCGACGAGCATCACGAGAAGGCGCTGCGGGCCGCCGAGGCGGCGCGCGACACCATCCAGGTGACCCGCATCCGCGCCAACCGCGCCTCCGCGCTGGTCGGCGAGGGCCGGTATCTCGAAGCGCTTGCCGAGGTGCGACCGGCGGTGGAGCTGGCCCAGGCCAACGGGCACGCCGCGATGCTCGCGCTGGCACTGTGCAACGAGGGCGGGGCCCGTTTCCACCTCGGTCAGCTCGCCGAGGCCGCCGGGTGCTACGAACGCGCCGTGCCGCTGCTGCAACGCATGGGGTCCCGCAAGGTGGCGTACCCACTTGTGGGTATCGGCGACGTGCACGCCCTGCGGGGCCGGACCAACCTGGCCCGCGCGGCGTACGAGGAGGCGCTGCGCGCCAGCGAACCCGTGCACGACCACCAGATCCAGGTGCCGGCGCTCGCCGGGTTGGCCCGCGTGCTGGCCGCCGAGGACGGCACCACGGCGGTCGCCCTGGCCCAGCGCGCCGTCGAACTGGAACGCGGCCCGGACTCGGCGACCGCGCGGCTCGCGTTGGGCTGGGTGGCCCTGGACACCGGCGACCACCAGCGGGCCGCCGAGGTGGCGCTGCTGGCGGCCACCGCCGCCCGCCTGCACCGGGACCGGGCCGCGCTCGCCGAGGCGTTGGAGCTTCGCGGGGCCGCCGCCGTCGACTCCGACGACACCCGCCACGCCTGGCGGGAGGCCGCCGCGACGCTGCGCGACATCAGCTCGGTGGTGGCCGCGGACCGCCTGGCGGTGCTGCTCGGCCTGCTGCCGGGGGCGGACCCCCAGGAGCGGGTCGACGCCCGGCTGGCCGGCGAGCGGCTGACGGCTGCCGGCGTGCCGCCACCGACGCTCGGCCGGCAGCGCCCCCGCTGCGTCGCCCAGGTCACCGTACGCACCCTCGGACGGTTCGAGGTGTTCGTGGACGGCACGCAGGTGCAGGCCACCGCCTGGCAGTCACGCAAGGCACGGGACCTGCTCCGCATCCTCGCCGCCCGCCGCGGTCGCGCGGTGCCCCGGGAACAGCTCGGCGAGATGCTCTGGCCCGCCCAGGACCCGGACCGGGTCAGCCACCGACTGTCGGTGGCCCTGTCCACCCTCCGCGGCGTCCTCGACCCGCAGCGCCGTACGCCGACGGACCACTTCATCATCGCCGCGCACCCCAGTCTGGCGCTCGACGTCGGTCACGTGCAGCTGGATGTCGAGGAGTTCCTCGCCGAGTCGGCGCACGGCCTGCGGCTGGCCGAGCGCGGTGCGACAGACGGCGCACGCGCCACGCTCCTGCTCGCCGAACAGCGCTACCGGGGCGACTTCCTGGAGGACGAGCCGTACGACGACTGGTCCCGACCGACCCGTGAGGAGGCACGTCGGGTCTACCTGCGCGTGGTACGCAAACTGGCCGCGCTGGCGCACGCCGTCGGCGACACCGACGAAGCCGTCCGGCACCTCGGCCGGGCACGTGAGCTGGAACCCCACGACGAGGGCGTGCACGGCGAGTTCATCCGGACGCTGACGGCGGCGGGCCGGCACGGCGAGGCCGCCCAGGCGTACCAGCGTTACGTCGAGGCGATGTCCTCGATCGGCGTACCGGCCCAGGCGCGGGGCGACCTGACGGATCGGGTGACAGCGGTGAGCGCGGCGGCCTGAGCCAGCCCCGACCCGCCGCTGCGTCACCGCCCCGGAACGGGCGCCGCCTGCGGCTCGGGGTGAGCCAGCCACCGGGTCAGGGCGCTCGTGCGCCTCGCTACCTGTTCTTCAGATTGACGTCCACGCCCTGGTCGGCGCAGGCCGACTCGAGGCCCGTGGTGGCGGCCTCCGCCGACGCGAGGAACGCGAACGCACCCAACTCCTGTCCCTTGGGCAGCTGCGAGATCTGCCAGGCGATGTCCATGAGCGCGGTGCCGTGCGTGCGAATGTCCTCGTACCGGGAGTCCTCAAACAACTTCCGGGTCTGCCGGTACTCGGCTTCGGTCAGCTTCATGTCGCCGGAGCGGTTGACTGTGCCATCCGGGTCTTTGCCCCCGGCCAGCGCCTTGCACGCGGCCACCCCGGAGTCCTCCTTGATGAACGCCTCGTACACGGTGAATCCGGTGGCCGCGAACATCAGCAGGGCCACGAAGGCGGCGGCGGCGAGCAGGAGCGGCGTGCGGGTCGAGCTGCCCGCCGGCGGTGCCGGCAGGTGGCCGGGCTGAGCCGACCCGGGGTCCTGCGGCCCGGCCGGGTGCGGCTGGTACTGCTGCGGCGGGGACACCGGACCGCCCGGCTGGTAGGGCGACTGCGGCTGCTGGGGCTGGTACGGCTCGGTCACGGTGTGCTCCCCACGTGTTGTCGGTAGCCGGAATCAAGAGCCAACCATGCGCCCGGCACACAAGGTGTACCGCACAGCTGGATGCCGGCACCACGCGGCACTGTCAGTCGTGGCCGGGAACCCGCATCACGTCGGGCTCGCCCGGGGCCACCGGCAGTCGGAACGCCGATCCCCTCATCTGGCGGTCTCCCAGACCGGCAGGTGGGGCTCGTCGTTGTGCACGACGACGTCCGCCCGTTGAGCCGGGCGGACCGTAGCGGCATAGAGCTGCTGAGCGGGGATGTAACGCTCGCGCCAGCGTCGTTCGACGTCCGCCGGTGCTGACACCCGGCGCTCCCGGACCACGGCACGGCCCACTGTCCTCTCCAGTGCCGTCGAGACGAAGACGCGCAGCTCCCACCGATCGATCAGTTCCGGGCGCAGGAGGAAGACGCCGTCGAAGACCAGCACGGCGTCGGCCGGCGCAGTCGTGACCGGCGCGGACAGCGCGGCATCCGCGGCCCGGTCGTAGCTCGCGGGTTGGAAGCGCCGGTCTCCGCCCGGACCGAGCGGGTCGAGCAGAACCTGTTTCAGCCTGCCGTGGTCGTGGGTGTCGTAATAGCAGCCTTCGGCCGAGAACTCGCCCCGCAGGTAGCGCTGCGCCCGGGGATGGAGGAAATCGTCGATCGTGGCGCGGATGACGTCGCGGCCCCGTGCACGCAGGATGACGGCCAACTCGTCGGCGAGGGTGGTCTTACCGGAGGCGGGCGGCCCGTCGATGGCGACCCGCGTCGGGTGGGCGACGGCGACGGACCCGACCGCCTCAACCAGGTGTTCGAGCAACTCGTAGCGGGTGCCGTGGACCATGTCGCCGCCCTACCGGGTCAGGTCGGCGTACCCGATCTGGGTCGGCCGCCCCGGGTCGTCCTGCTTGACCGACTGGGCGGGCGACCGCGCCGACGTCCGGAAATTGTCGTACGTCGCCGACAGCCGCACCAGCTCGCGGCTCGCCCCGGGCCGACGTCGGGGGCGGTGTCACCCCCGCCCAGTAGCCTGCCCGGCGAGCCGACCGACTGCCGCCACGGCAGCGTCGTCCGACGGAGGGTGTGATGTCCGCAATCGCGTCACTGACAGTGCTTCCCAGGGCGAGCGTCGCCGAGCTGGCCCGCCGGGCCACCGAGTCGTCATCGTCGCTGCGCTCGTACCTGGCCGAGCACGGGGTTACCGCGGGGCAGGAGTACGACTGGTCCGGGTACTGCCTGCTCTACGTCCTCACCTACCTGGAGGAACGCGGCGTCGACCTGCAACTGTCGGAGTTCGACGCCGAGTCGGAGGCCATCAACAGCGTGCACGGCCTGACCGTGCTGATCACGCCGGCCCATCGGCGGTTCCTGGCTCAGCTCGACCCTGGTGGGCACCGCGCGGAGGAGTTGTCGGCCCACTTCGAGGAGATGGGGATGGACTTCGAGGAGAGCGGCACTGCCGGTCTGGACGGGCTGACACTGCTGCGCGACAGCATCGCCGGGCTCCGCGACGACCAGGTGCTGCTGCTCCACCTCGGCTGAGGGGGCGCGAGCGACGTGCCCGTCGCCCGTCAGCGGCTGGGCGGTGGTGCTGTGCACTTGGCCCGCCTACGGTTGGGTGAATGGCTTTTCGGCGAGCGCGTCGACGTTGCGCAGCCGGGCGAACACCTTGTCCAGTGTGTACCCGGCGGTGAGCCCCAGCGGAATGAGCAGCCAGGCGAGACGCCGGGTCGCCTCCGCGTCGAGCGGGTCAGGGTTGGTGAGTTTCTGCGAGCCCATGTACAGCATGGTGGCCAGGGTCCCGGCACCCAGGCCCCGGGCCAGCGCCCACGGCAGGTTGGGCTCCTCCGCGGACGTGTCGTTGATGAGGGCGCCGGCGGCGGCCATGAGAAGCGATCCACCGATCAGGTATCCCACCGCCGTGAGGGTCGTCCCGGTGCCGTAGGCCAGGATGACGGTGAGCAGCGCCACGGTGATCGCCGCCGCGGCCACCAGACCGTTCACGGTCCGTCCACGCCGGACCCGGGACTGGTCGCGCCGCGCGGCCCGCTCGGCCTCCTGCATCCGGGAACGCTGGTCCACCAGGCTCGCCACGAGTTGCTCGGCCGCATCGTCGCCCCAGGGCGCCGCCATTCGGCTGATCGCCTCGGGGGTGGCATCGTTCTGGTGTCGGTCGAGGTGCTGCCAGACGCTCAGCGCGGCACCCCCGAAGTGGGCGATCGCGATGAGGGGGATGCGCCGGGCGACCGCCAGGATCCCGGCGATGCGGGTCGCCCGCCCGCCACCCACCACGATGAGGCCGTCCGCCTCGAACACCGCGCGGTAGTACGACACCTCCCACTCCTCGGCCGAGTCCGGTAGGACGCGCAGGACGTGCTTGAGATGCGGCGGAACATCGAACGGTGTCACCCTGTCGAACGGCGCCCGCACCGTGACGGACGCGCGGTCCTGGGCCTGCACCGCGGCCAGGTAACCGCGGACGACGTCCTTCTCGATGTAGTCGTCACTGCTGGAGAACACGATGAGGTCGCAGCCGGCCCGCGCCAACTCCCGGCCGACCGCCGCACAGACGTCCGGTACGAGGTCGATCTCCTTCATGTCCGGCGTGTACTGACGGTCCGGGCTGGCGCTACCGACGACGGCGATGGACGGGCGCATCCGCGGGTCTCCTCCGCTGGGCTACGAGGGGCATCAGGAGGTTGCCGCCTCAGTATGGCCGTCACCGGTCGACGGCCCGTGCCGCATTCCCGCCGTCCTGTTCGGAGCCCCGACCACCACCTCACGGCGACTCGACTGCCCGCAGGACCACACCACCAGCTCCTCGACCTGAGGACGCTCGGGCTGTGCGGGACCGGTTTGACTCCACGCGGCCGATCGGACAGGTTGATCGGTACCTCACCGTGCTGCCGACACCTTGGAGGCGACGTGGCAATGCAGACGACACCCGGCGACTCCGCGGTCCCGATCGTCTCGTGCGACATCATCGGCCACTCCGCGACTGTTGACATTCAGGTTCAGGAGAGCCGCATCGCCGCCGTCAACCACATCGTTGCCGCAGCGATGGAGGCCGCAGGCGAAGACATGGCCGTGTGGGCCTCCGGTGGGGACGGTGGTCACGTCATCTTCTGTGGCGCTGACTGGCACACTGCCGCGCTCGATCTCGTTGTGGCACTGCGTAGGTGGTCGGCGAACGAGAACGTCCCGTTACGGGTGACTGCGCATGCCGGCCCCGTGCGGTTCCTGGCCGGCGCGGACGGCCGGCGGCAGCCGGTGGGCGGGGGCATCAACACAGCAGGATGGCTCCTGAGCCGCGGACCGGCTGCCGGCGTGTTGGTATCCCGCGCGTTCCGCCGGGCGATCGAGGACGCAGACGTTCCTCTGCGTGTGGCTTTCGACTGCGAGCGGAGGCTCCGCGACAAGAGTGGTCAGGAACAGCACCTCGAACTCATGTCCGTGGGCGACGACCGCTCTGCCTGGGATGATCCGACCGAGGAGGACCGCCGACGGTTGGGATCCGCGGAGCGGGCGGGGGCCGGATGGGAGACCATCTACTGGGCGAAGCGCATCCTGCAGATCGACAGCAGCGACGGGGAGGCGGAGGCGGCGATCCGGAACCTGCAGCGCCGCCATCTGGGCTATCTCCGCGCGGAGGTTCGAGGCCAGCCGAACCCGTTCTTCGAACACCTCACGCAGACGGATCTCCGCGACGCCATCCTGGCCGGTCAACTCGTTGAGCGGAGCTACAACGAGTACATCTGCCGGACCGGCGACGGCGGCGAGACGATGTTCGTCATTCTGCGTGGTCAGGTCGGGGTCTACCTGCCCGGCAGAAAGGGCAACGCCGCGAGCCTGGCGCAACCGGACTTCATCCACGAAGAAGGTGAGATCGTCGGTGAACTGGCGTTCGCCATGTCGCGGCGCAGGACTGCCGATCTGGTCGCCTTGACCGACACGACACTGCTCACGTTCGACATCAAGGAGTTGAAATCTCGGCTACCGGTGAACGTGTGGACAAATGTCCGTAGGTTCATGCGGGCGCGGGCCCTCGAGCACGTCGGGCCGCGAGTGCGGTTCCTCGGCGGCAACGACAGCTCCGGCCCCACCGCTCGCGGCGGGCGCTCCTGGGAGCAGATTCGCGCGAAGATCGAGCAGCACTGCGACCTGATCCAGGTGGAGCGGACGCGGTCAACACATTTCGCGTACGACCTGGTGCAGAGTGCGCACCGGGAGGAAGACGCCCCGGGGCGACATGTGGAGGGCGATCCAAGCGCCGGTCATGGCGCATACCTGCTGGTCGGTGGGCAACTGCGAGAGGCAACAAGGTCGGACCCCGCCGATCCCGACAGGCGGTCGCTGCCGGAGAGTGAGGGCTATCCGCTCCTGTGGGTCAACCTACCCGGGACCATTGTCCTGCCGAAGCGCGAATTCCACATCGAGGAAGAGCCGGTCAGTGTTCTCCACCTACGGGAGAGCGGGCTTCTGGAGTTGGACGCGCAACAGCGCGACGCCTTCTACCGAGATCTTCGCCTGACCGCCGCCAGTTGTTTCGAGTACGACGCGTTCATCTCGTACAACTGGGGCGACGCGGAGGCCGCTGATCGGTGGCAGAGGGCGTTGAAGGACGCCGGACTGCACGTCTTCCGCGACGTCCCGCGAACCGGTGAGGAGTTCCCGCGCAGAATAGTGGAGGCAATCCGTCAGTCTCGGGCACTCGTAGCGCTCGTGTCGCCGCATGTCATGGTAAAGCCAGAGGCTGATAACTGGGTGGTCAGAGAGATCAGTGCGCACCGGTACTACTTCGACCACAGTCGCGTATACCCGGTCATCCTGCCCGGCGGCAACCACAAGAACATCGTGCCTGGCTACGCGCCGATCAAGGCGGACCGCGACGAGGCCGCCGCGATGCGGCAACTCATCGACGAATTGGTGAGCCTGCGCGACGGCCTGCGCGAGCCCCCGTACAGCCTCACCGACAAGCCCGAAGCGCCGCACGCCTTCCTCAGCCCGCCCGCGAAGTGACACTCAGGGCCGCGTGTCCGCTACCGGCGTGACGACGCCGTCGCACGACTACCGTGCGGACCGACGCCCCGCGTAGATCATCTTGGTGTTCCGGCTGCCCGGCGACGAGCCCGACCGCACGCTCGCCCGACGGCCGAGCACCGGGTGTCCGAGGGGACGGCAGAGTGGGCCATTCGCCCGGTCCGGGCTAACGCGAAGATCGTTAAGGTGCGTGGGTGACAATCACCGACAACGGGATCCGGACGGCCCCCGACCCGGCACCGGCGCTGCCCGCACCCCCCGCCCGCCCCGACGGCGACCGCCTGCACATGCTCGACGTCCTGCGCTTCGCCGCCGCCCTGTCGGTCGTCGCATTCCACGTCGTACCGATGGTCGGGTTCGTCTACGGCGTGAACGTCGACAGCTACCTCGGGCACGTCGTCGCGCAGGCCAGCCGCTACGGATGGATGGGTGTGCCGGCGTTCTTCGTGATCTCCGGGTTCGTCATCTGCATGAGCTCCTGGGGCCGACGGCTCAGCCAGTTCGCGACGTCCCGGGCGGTCCGCCTGCTGCCCGCCTACGTGGTGGCGGTGCTGATCACGGCGGCGATCCTCACCGTGTCGCCGACCCCCGGGTTCAACCGTCCCTCGTTCACGCAGGTGCTCACCAACCTGACAATGCTGCAGGGACTCGCCGGCGTACCGAACCTGGACACCGTGTACTGGACGCTGCTGGTCGAGGCGAAGTTCTACCTGCTCTTCGCCGCGCTGGTCTGGGCGGGCCTCACCTACCGCCGGGTGGTGGCGTTCTGTGGGCTGTGGCTGGTGGGCGCCCTGCTCGCCCAGGCCTCCGACACCCGACTGCTCATCGAGCTGCTGGAGCCGAAGTGGGCGCCGCTGTTCGTGTGCGGCATCGTGCTCTACCTGGTCCACCGGTTCGGTCCGAACACCCTGCTGTGGTGCATGCTCGCGGTAAGCGCGATCCTGTCGGCCCGCTCGATCGAGGTGGCGGCGGCAGAGCACAGCAAGACCGACCCGATCAGCACGCCCGTCGCCCTGGTCCTCTTCGCCGTGTCCCTGGCCGTGCTGATCGGCGTTGCGCTCGGCTGGACCCGGAAGGTGCGATGGCCCGGGACCGCCACGCTGGGCGCGCTTACCTACCCGCTGTACCTGCTCCACTTCCACGTCGTGTTCCTGGCGCTGCGGCTCGGCCACGGCCACCTCCCGGGCTGGCTGCTGCTGGCCGGGTCACTGGCCGGGGTGCTGCTGCTGTCGTACCTGGTGCACCGGCTCGTCGAACGGCCCGGCTCCCAGGCGTTCCGGCGCGGGTTGAAGCACGCCTTCGAACAGCTGGCGACCCGCCGCTGAACCCAGCCGCGGCCGTGCCCCCACCCGGTCGGTTGGGGGCACGGCCGCGGCTGGTCGGCGCCGACCCGGGCCGTCGGGGCAACAGCTGTACGGTGCAGCGCAACGAGTTCGACCGGAGAGAGGTGCGGCGATGCGGGAAGACGACCGCGTACTGCCGAAGCGTGCGGCCCGGGCACTCAGGACGGCAGGCTGGTCAGCGCACCGCCGGGTGGACGTCGGCGCGTGGGAGTCGACACTCGCCCCGGAGGGCTTTGCCATGCACGGTCCCGCCCGCGCCTTCCTGACCGAGTTCGGTGGGCTGGTCGTGCCGGTGAGCGGGCCCGGTCGGGACCACGCCCGCATCGGCGTACGCCTCGACCCACTGCTGTGCCTCGGCCAGAAGGGCTGGTTCGACAGTCTCTCCGGATCCACGGCCGGTCAGCTCTATCCGCTCGGCGAGGAGCACGACGGGCATGCCAGCCTGGCCATGGACGCCGACGGCACGATCCATCTGCTCTTCGACGACCAGATCAAGAGGCTGGGCCCCGGCCTGACCGGCCTGGCCCGACTGCTTGAGGGCGCAGAGGCCCCGGCTGGGCAGTGACCGCGCTGCCCGTCCGCCTCGGGCTTCCGGGAACTCCCGGTGACCCAGGCCCAAGCCATTGCCGCCCGCCGTCTGCTCTCGCCTCCCGCGACGCGTCGATAGCGCTGTACGGCGTCGACGTCCTCAAGGTGTGATCAGACAGCTCGGTCCGCGCCTGTGACCCCGCGACCGAGGGTAGGCTTCGGACGTGTCGGAGCAGGGTTGGCGTGCGTTGACGCCAGAGACTATGCCCGCTCTTCTCTCCGTCGTGGAGTGCGGCGACGGGTGCATCCGGGAGTTGACGCTGAGGTCGACGTACGGACCCGATGCCGCGCAATCCGCTTCCGTGGTCGTTGACGTCCAGCGCGCGTCTCAGCCCGGATGGGTACAGCTCACGATCGAGCTGAGCGGCTTGGTGCACCGCAAGATTGTCGACATCAACACCTTTTCTTGGGTGATGCTCGATCAGCCCCAGGTGGTGCGGGACGACGCTGGCCTCTTGCACCTGGACCTCGATCCCACGGGTGATATTCGGACACCTGAGGACATGGCGCAGCACTCCCACGTCTACCTGGCCGCACGAGAACTGAGATGGCGGCTCGACCCCCTACCAGCAAGCTAGCTGCTCGTGGGCTACGCGGACCGCAGCAGGCAACGCCGGTCGGTGCCACTCCCCCGGTTCCTGATCGAGCCCCCGGCCGCGCAGATCGCCGACCACTCCAATGACGAGTCGGCTCTCACGTCCCCGGCCGGCGAGGTGTACGTCGACCTGTTCGAGGACGACCTGGACCAGGCGGCGGACCGCCTCGACCGGGCGGCGGATCGTGCGGTTGCGGGACTCAGTGCGGACTGAGAGCGCCGGTCCGGACCTCGATGCGGTGCGCCCCGGTCATCGCCAGCACGACTGACCAGGGAACGGCTGGTGGGCGGGCGGGACTCGAACCCGCGACCGAAGAATCACGAGATCAAGACGGGCGCCTCGCCGACCTGCCCACGTGGGCTTCCAGCAGCGGAAACGCCTCGACATCTCACAGCAGTCCCCGCCGTCCGCTGGCCTCTTGCGGACCAGATGCGGCCTGCGGGCGAGCGGCCCGGACCGTCAGTTTGGAAGAGCGTGCTCAACCGGCTGTGATGCCCGAAACGCCTGCGGCTGCCGGCTCGCTAGGGTGCGTCTCGTGCCCGCTCGTGCCCGCTGCGCGCCACGGTTACTGGCCCACGGATGGCCCATGCTGGCCTTCGGAGGAGTCTTCGCCTCGGAGTACTTGGACAGCGGCCACGACGTCCGTGACGGTGCGGTCAGGCGGGGTGAGCTCCGCCGGCCAGTCCTTCCCCCGGCTGACCCAGAGGGTGGCAAGCCCTGCCCCGCGACCACCCTCGACATCAAGCACAGGGCTGTCACCGATCGCCCAGCCGCCGCCCAACAGATCGAGGCCGCACCCACGGGCCGCTGCCTCGAAGATCTCCCGTGCCGGCTTCCGGATGCCCAACTCCCCGGACACTGCCCAGGCATCGACGCATCGGTCCAGCCCAGTACGCCTGATCTTCCCCAACTGGTTGTCGGCCTGACCGTTGGTCACGATCGCCACCGTCCAGCCCTCGTCGCGCAAGAGCGTCAGCGACGCCAACACCTCTTCGCGGCAGCTCACCAGCTCCGGCATCCGGCGTCGGTACTGCCTCCATGTTTCATCCACCGAGGCTGCCAGTCCGAAACGCTGCGTCACCTCGCCAAAGAACCAGTCACGGGGCACGGACCCGTCCTGATCCGTAGCGATCAGCCAGGCCAACGCGTCGTCCGGCAGTTCGCGATCGGCGCAGAACTCGACAGCCCAGCGCCGGAATGCCTCCGAACGGTCCACAAGCGTGTTGTCGAGATCGAAGAGCGCCAACCGCTGCATGGTCAGCAACCGTACGGGGTGGGTAAGGCGGATCTCCGCGTCGGGCCGGGCAACGTGGCCCGTACCCGTGGCCGAGGGATTATGCCCCGTCACGGCATGTCGCCTGGTCGGTGCGGTCGGCAGCGGCCTGGCTTGACCTGCTCGCCACGCTGGCCGCTCTCGGGTCACTGATCTCCTGCCGGCCCTCGCTCCGGCTGGTTGGGCAGTGGAACACCGGCGCTTTCGCCGGTTCTCAGGAACCAGAGCACCTGATCGGGATTCGGCATGGGCAACGGGTCACCGAACGAGTGGACCTCCAGCTCCGCGAGCTGCCCGCTGGCAAGGAAGAGCAAGATGCCTCCGAACCACTGCCCTTCCTGGTCGGGAAACTGCCCTTGTACGCGCACCGGAGTCTGTGCCGGTGAGGCGGGAAGGTCCTTGCCTTGTGGGAAGAGGTGGATGGTCCCGCATCCACAGCCGCATCCCGGGCGGGCCAGGACGTCTCGCGCTTGCACGCGGAGCTCCTCAACACCTGCGAAGTGGTGGCGGAGGAGTGCCTGAAGGACTCCTGCCTCGTTCACGCTCAGGGGCCGTAGTGGCGGATCTGGCTCTGTCACGGCAAAAGCGGCCATCACCGGGATGCGGCCCGCTTAACGTCCATCAGCTCAAGCACCTCGTCGCTGAGTCCGTGGATCGCGATGTCGTCACGCTGGCCCTCCCACCGTTCGCGGTCGAGCACCAGGTTGATCTGCTCCTGGCGGGCACCGTCGAAAGTCCGGATTGTGGTTCCGTTCGACTGATAGCCAAGCGACCACGAGACTCCCAGCGACGGCGCGTTGGTGGACCAGGCAGCGGACTCGGCGCGATCCGCACCCAGCCCGGCGAACGCGAGGTACAGGATGGCGCCCCGCATCTCCTTGCCGTAACCACGCCGCTGGAACCGCCGCGCGATCCATGACCCCGTCGAGACGGTCTTGGTGATCCCGAAGTCCTGCGCGCCGATCTCCTGCACCCCGACGCACGCGCCATCGACCTTCACAGCCATTACCAGGTTCCACCTGCTCGGCCGCCAGTCCGCCAGGGACGCCCAGTAGTACCGCAGGAACGACCACTCGGCCTGGGGAGAGGGTCCCGACTCCCATCCCGCTACGGGCGTACGCGCCAGAAAGCGGTTCTGCGGATCGTAGATGCCGGCTGCCGCATGGATCGCCAGTTCGGCAAGCTCGTCCTCACCCGGTACAGCCAGCTCAAGCACGGACGTCGTCACGCGTATACGGCGCACGGGCCAGATCTCGGCCAATGTCATCCGAGCATCATGCCCTGTCCTGCCGTTTGCCGTCGCCCGAAGGTGTTGGCGGATCAACCACGCCTCGCCTCGACAGCCGTTCCCCCAGCCGGCGGAAGGCATCCTCGATCGCCGCGCGGTCCAGCAGTGGATCATTGAGGCTCACGCGACGTTCAACTCGGCGCGTATCTCGACTGGTTCCCCGCGGTACTCCTCAAGGAACTCCGCCACCAACCGCCACCGTCGCGTCTCATCGGATCCGACGAGCAGAGCACCCAGGCGTGCCACCGTCAGCGGCTCGTACCTCGCCGCGCGGTTCCTCATTCCCTTGACGCCACTACATTCGGCGGCGGGTCCGTGACCAGCCGCAGTCCCTCGCCGGGCAGCCAAGCAGAGCGCCACGCCGCACCGGTCAACTGGTTCGCACGAAAGATCAACGAGGTGGGCCGGAGGTACCACCATGCGAACCGCGCGATCACGATCGCAGGCGATCCGCTGACCTTGAATCTGCCCCGCTGCCAAGCCTCGGAGCGTGCGCAATGATGCCGACACGAGCCACCGGACCGCCGGCAAGTCGCCGTGGCCTGGAAACGTCGACCTCAGTCGGGTGAACAGGCAGCCCTTATGGCGGCAGGAACTAGCACCGTAGAACATTTAGTTCTACACTCGTGTTTATGGAACGCATCGGTGTCCGGGAGCTGAACCAGAACACGAGCCAGGTGTTGGCCCGGGTGAGTGGCGGCGAAACCGTCGAGATCACCGATCGCGGACACCCGATCGCGCGACTTGTTCCGGTAGGCGATGACAGGTCGGTACTGGCCAAGTTGGTGGCGGCAGGACGAGCCGTCGCCCCCACCGGCGGCGGCTCGGTGCCACTTCCGCCAAAACTCGGTGACGAGAACATAGACGTGGCTGCCTCGCTCGCCGCGATGCGCGATGAGGAGCGCTGGTGATCTATCTCGATTCAGCTGCCGTCGTCAAAATGGTTCGGCAGGAGATATGCAGCGCCGACCTTGTCTCCTGGCTCAACACGCACGGTGACGTGCCGCTGGTCTCCTCCGCCCTTGTCGAGGTGGAAGTGCCCCGAGCGCTGCGCCGATCAGCTCCGCAAGCGTTGATCGGAGTGCCGTCGGCCGTCGGCCGACTGTTCCGACTGGAGATCGACAGCACGATCCGTGCGACTGCAGCCGCGTTCGCCGAGCCGACGCTCCGCAGCCTCGACGCCATCCACCTGGCCACCGCCCAAGTGCTGACCAACGAGTCCGGCACGGCACTCACTGCCTTCGTCACCTACGACCGGCGGCTGCTCGAATGCGCCAGGGACGCAGGGCTACCCGTGGCAAGCCCTGGCCAGAACTGACCCACGAATCCACCACACTGGTTCGGGGTCCGGCCGTCGACAACGAGGCCCCAGCCGACCTAAGCGACCCTGCCCGCCCCATCGCGAGCAACATCGGTTGATGCGCACGAGCGGTCCGTCCGTCATCAGCCGCCCTTCCGCTGTCCCGTCCGCCGCCGCTTCGGAGAGCGTCCCGACACAGGAAGTCAGGCTGGCGGTCGGTCCACTGCTGTACTTCGCTGCTGCACCGACTTCGATCACGGCATCAGCGGCCCAGGCCGGGGCCGGTGACCTGCGGAAAAGTGGGGCGGGCGGGACTCGAACCCGCGACCGAGGGATTATGAGTCCCCTGCTCTAACCGGCTGAGCTACCGCCCCGAAACACCGCGCCGGATCTTATCCCGCTCGGCGATCAGCAGCCAGCACCACGCCGGCCGGCGCCCACGCCTGCGCCAGCACGATGGGCTACAGGAATATAACAGCGCGCGCCGGCCGGTTCGGGACGGCGGTCAGTCGGCGCGCAGTTCCTCGATCACCGCTCCGGCCGTGCGCCAGCCGCTGGCGAGCGCGCCCTGGATCGATGGGCTGTCCCGGTGGTCACCGGCCACGAACAGGCCTTCCCCCAACGACACGGGCTTGCGCAGCCGCCCCTGCGGTGGCGGTGCGGCGGGCAGCGCCTGCGGCACGGCCACGGTGGTGAGGTGGGTCCAGTCGGTTGTGGATCGGCCGTACAGCCGGGTCAACTCGGCCCGGATGGCCAGCTCGGGTGGCGCGGTCGGGCCGACCACGGAGGTGGCGATCAGGTGTCGTCCGGCCGGGGCGTAGGTCGGTGCGGCGTTGCTGAGCACCACTGTGTTCGCCACGATCTCCCGCCGGTCGCCGTCGACGAGCAGGATCGGTTCGGTGAGCGGCGGCTCCGGTGCGCTGTGGTAGTAGGTGGTGTAGCTGTGCATGCGTACCGTCGCCAGGGCCGGCAGCAGCGCGGGCGCGGCGGGTGGATCGACGGCGACCACGACGGCCCGGCAGCGGATGTCGCCGGCCTGGGTGCGGACCCGGCCGGGCGCGACCTGCGCGACCGGGGTGTCCAGGTCGAGCAGGTCGGCGGGGAGTGGGGCGGCGATGGCCCGGGGCAGCGCGGCCATGCCCTCGGCGGGCAGCCCGATCCGGCCGCGGGCGAAGGAGCGCAACACCATCGCCAGTACGTGGCTGGAGGTGGCCAGCTCCCGGTCGATGAACACCCCGGACAGGAACGGCCGCAGCAGCTCCTCGATGATCGTGTCGGAGAGGCCGGCCCGGTGCAGGGCCGTCTCCGCGCTGGTCTCCGGCGCGCTGAGCAGCCGGGATGTGGGCAGTGTGGCGCAGCCGGTGGCGAGCGCGGCGAAGCGCAGCCGGTCGAGCAGGGTGCCGACTCCGGCGAGCGCGGTGCCTGGGGCCCCGGCCGGCTCGCGCAGCGGGTTGACCAGCCGCAGCAGGTCGTCGCCCTTGCGCACCAGCACGCCGGAGGTGAAGTACCCGAGGTGCAGCCGGTCGGTGTCGAGCAGCGTGCCGAGTTGCGGGTAGGCGGTGTTGAGCACCTGGAAGCCGCGGTCGATGAGGTAGCCGTCGACGACGTCGGTGGCGACCCGGCCGCCGAGTCGGCCGCTGGCCTCCAGCAGCCGCCAGGGCACGCCGGCGCGGTGCAGCCGGCGGGCGGCGGCCAGGCCGGCCAGGCCACCGCCGACGATGACCACGTCCGTCTCAACCGGCATCGCGCGCCTCCCGCTCACCGTTGGACCGGGACAACCGGCCCGGCCACCAGATCTTCGGCCCGATGTCGTACGCGAGCGCGGGCACCAGCAGCGACCGGACGATGATGGTGTCGATAAGTACCCCGATCGCGACCGCCGTACCCAACTCGACGAGCACCACGAGGGGCAGCACGGCGAGGGCGGAGAAGGTCGCGGCGAGCACGATGCCGGCGGAGGTGATCACGCCGCCGGTGACGGCGAGGCCGGCGAGCACACCGGCGCGGGTGCCGCGCTTGACCGACTCCTCCCGCACCCGGCTCATCAGGAAGATGTTGTAGTCGATGCCGAGGGCGACCAGGAAGACGAACGCGAACAGCGGGAACGACGAGTCCACTCCGGGAAAGTCGAACACGTGCCGGAACAGCAGCGCGCAGAGCCCGAGGGTGGCCCCGAAGCTGAGCAGCACGGTGCCGATCAGCAGCAGCGGTGCGAGCAGCGCCCGCAGCAGCAGCGCCAGGATGACCGCGATGACCACAAGCACCACCGGGATGATGACGTTCTGGTCGCGCTTCGCGGCGTCGGAGGTGTCCACGTTGATCGCCGTGAAGCCGCCGACCACCGCGTCCGCGCCGGGCACCTGGTGTACGGCCACCCGCAGCTCCCGGATGGTCCGCTCGGCGCCGTCGCTGTCCGGCGGGTCGGCCAGGGTGGCGTCCAGTTGCACCCGCCCGTCGACGACCTTCGGCGTGGCGGTGGGGTCGGGTGGGCCGGTCTGCGGGCCGGCGGTGCGGGGGCGGACGTCCGCGACGCCGGGCACGTTCTGCGCCACCTGGGCGACCTGCCGGGCGGTCTGCTCGGTGGTGAAGATGGTGGCCGGGCTGCCCGTGCCGGCCGGGAAGTGCCGGGAGATCACGTCCTGGCCGTCCACCGAGTCGGTGCGCTTGGTGAACAGGTCGGACTGTCCGAGCGTGGTGGCACCGAGCTGGGTGAGGCCCAGCGTGAGCACTGCCAGCACGACGGCGGTGCTCAGCCAGATGGGTCGGGCGTGCCGGGCCACGAACCCGGCGATGCGGCTCCAGATGCCGTGTTCGGCGCGCGGGTCGGCCTGGTCGGCCCGGGGCCGTCGCGGCCAGAACGCCCACCGGCCGCCGAGCACCAGCAGCGCGGGCAGGAAGGTGAGCATCACCAGCAGGGTGGCGGCGATGCCGATGGCGGCGACCGGACCGAGCGCCCGGTTGGAGTTGAGGCTCGACAGCAGCAGGCAGAGCAGGCTGACGATGACGGTGCCGCCGGAGGCGATGATGGCGGGCGCGGCGCCCTTCCACGCGGTTCGCATCGCGTCCCAGGGGCGGTCGTGGCGGTGCAGCTCCTCCCGGTAGCGGGCGATCAGCAGCAGCGCGTAGTCGGTGCCGGCCCCGAAGACCAGCACGGTGAGGATGCCCTGGGCCTGCCCGTTGAGCTTGACCACGTCGGCGTCGGCGAGCAGGTAGACGAAGACGGAGGCCAGGGCGTACGACATGCCGGCGGCGAGCAGCGGAAAGATCCAGAGCACCGGGCTGCGGTAGACCACCAACAGGATGATCAGCACCACGACCAGTGTGACGAGCAGCAGTGGCCCGTCGATGGCGGAGAAGACCTTGATCAGGTCGGCGAGCAGGCCGGCCGGTCCGGAGACGTCCACGGTGAGCCCGTCACGGTCCCCGCCGGTGATGTCGCGCAACTGTTCGACGACAGTGCCGATCTCCTCACCCTCGGCGTCGTCCACCGGCACGACGACCTGGAGTGCCTGGCCGTCCTCGCTGGGGATGGGCGGGGGCAGCGGGGTGACCACGCCGGGCACCTGGGCGAACCGGGCGGCGTCGGCGCTCACCCGCTGCCGGTCGGCGTCGGTGATGCCGGCCGGCCGTTCGTAGACGACAAGCGCCGGGATGGTCTGCCGGTCGACGAAGTCGCCGGTGAGGTTCTGGGCGCGGGTCGCCTCGGCGTCGGTGGGCAGGAAGGCGGCGTTGTCGTTGGTGGCGACCTCGCTGAGCCGCCCGGCGTACGGCCCGGCCACACCGCCGATCACCAGCCAGGCCAGCACGACCACCACCGCGATCAGCGTGGCCTTACCGCCTCGTCCGGACATCCGCACCCACCCCGACAGTCGACGCAGTGCAGCCGTGCGTCCTCATCGCCCATCCTGCCGGCCAAACCGGCGGCACCGGACCAAAACCGCCATCCCCACCAGCGTCATCCCCGCCAGCGTCGCGCGTCGATCATGGAGTTGTGGTGGTGGACGAAGGGTGTATTAACCCCTCAAACCGGCACCACAACTCCATGATCGACCAGGGGTTTGGGGCGCGACGAAGGACGCCCGTCGCCCCCCGGGAGGGGGTGACGGGCGTTGGGTTGGTTGCTCCCCCGATTGGACTCGAACCAATAACCTGCCGGTTAACAGCCGGCTGCTCTGCCAATTGAGCTACAGGGGATCGTGCATCGCGCGCCTCCGGATCACGCCGGCGCCGTGCGACGGGAAAAGAATACAGGACATCCCCCCGTGGCGGTCCAGTGGGTTCAGCCCGACCTGCCGATGATCGAGGTACGCAGGCCAGGACCCACCACGCATCGACAATTGGGGGTAAATCGCCATCCCGGCACAAGCATGCTTGAGCGGAGAGCAGGATGGGTAGTTAGCTGCGGACAGAGGACGCAGGCGCGAACAGGTCGCCTCCCGACGGGGCAACTCGCCGGGGCGACGGCGCGTCAGGTACGGAAGGAGCCGCCATGCGCGGAAAGATCATGTTTCTTGGCGGGCTGGCTGCGGGATTCGTCCTGGGCGCCCGTGCCGGCCGGGAAAAGTACGAGGAGCTCGTTGTTCGGGGCCGCAAGGTGCTCGACCACCCGACCGTCCAGGAGGCGGCCGGGGTCGCGCAGGCCCAGGCCAACAAGTTCTACAGCGAGGGCAAGGACAAGCTCGGCCAGACCAAACTGGGCGAGAAGCTGGGCACCGGCAACGGCAGCACCGGCAAGCAGGAGCTGACCGCCGCCGACGACGCGTTCGCCGGCACGCCCGCAACCGTGGGCGCCAAGGCGGGCACCAGCACGGTCGGCACGACCTCCGGGTCGCCGTCGTCCACCAACAACCCCCGCACCAAGCCGTCCGGCTCGGGCACGAACGCCAGCACGCTCTGACCAATCGCACGTCGACGGGCCGGTCGCCGCAGGGCGACCGGCCCGTGGTCTGTCCGAGCTGCGCTCAGTCCTTGCTGCTGAACGCCGCGTCGAAGGCCGCGCTCGGTGCGTCGAAGGCCAGCCGGCGGACGAACTGCAACGCCTCAGGTGCGCCGACCAGTCGGTCCATCCCGGCGTCCTCCCACTCGACCGAGATCGGGCCCTCGTAGCCGATCGCGTTCAACGCGCGGAAGCAGTCCTCCCAGGGCACGTCGCCGTGCCCGGTGGAGACGAAGTCCCACCCGCGGCGCAGGTCGGCCCAGGGCAGGTGCGAGGCGAGCCGGCCACGCCGACCGTCGCCGGTGCGCACCTTGGCGTCCTTGCAGTCCACGTGGTAGATCCGGTCGGCGAAGTCGAAGATGAAGTTCACCGGGTCCAGCTCCTGCCAGACGAAGTGCGACGGGTCCCAGTTCAGCCCGAACGCCGGCCGGTTGCCGATCGCCTCAAGCGTCCGCTTCGTCGTCCAGTAGTCGTACGCGATCTCGCTCGGGTGCACCTCGTGCGCGAACCGCACGCCGACCTCGTCGAACACGTCCAGGATCGGGTTCCACCGGTCGGCGAAGTCCTGGTAGCCGCGCTCGATCATCGACGGCGGCACCGGCGGGAACATCGCCAGGGTGTGCCAGATCGACGAACCGGTGAAGCCGACGACCGTCTTCACGCCGAGCTTCGCCGCCGCCCGCGCGGTGTCCTTGATCTCCTCGGCGGCCCGCTGGCGGACGCCCTCGGGCTCCCCGTCGCCCCAGATCCGGGCCGGCAGGATGTCCTGGTGCCGCTCGTCGATCGGGTGGTCGCAGACCGCCTGACCGACCAGGTGGTTGGAGATCGTGAAGACCTGGAGGTTGTGCTTCGCGAGGGTCTCCCGCTTGCGCTCGACGTACGAGTCGTCGGCGAGCGCCTTGTCGACCTCGAAGTGGTCGCCCCAGCAGGCGATCTCCAGACCGTCGTAGCCCCACTCGGAGGCGAGCCGGCAGACCTCCTCGAAAGGTAGGTCGGCCCACTGGCCGGTGAAGAGCGTGATGGGTCGCGCCATTGTTCTTCTCCCCTGTTGTCATGGGGGATTCCAGGTGCGGACCGGGGCGAGGGTGACCGGGCGTACGCGGTGCCGGGCGGTCACCGGTGGGTGCGGAACACACCTGGGCCCGGCGGGTTGCGCCTCCCACCGGGTCACCGGCCACCAGCACGGTCGCCGCCCCCAGCCTATTTGCGGGGCACCCCATTGCGAAAGCCCCGCGGCCCGGTGATCATTCGGCCATCTCCTCGGGTGCCGGCAGTGCGGCCCGAACGGTGAAGCCACCACCGGCGCGCGGACCGGCGGACAACGTGCCGCCGAGGCGTTCGGTGCGCCTGCGTACTCCGAGCAGGCCCCGCCCGGCTCCCTGGGCGCCACCGCCTGACGGCTGGGGGCCGGCGCCCTCGTCGCGGACCTCGATGGCGATGCCCGTGGCGTCGTAGCGCAGTCGGACCGCGACCGGCGCCCCCGGGGCGTGCCGGCACGCGTTTGTCAACGATTCCTCGATGATCCGGTACGCCACCGCGTCGACCGGCCCCGGCAACGGCCGGGGTTGACCGGCCAGACTCCACCGCACCGGCTGACCGGCGGCGAAGCCCTCCACCAGCGCGTCGAGCCGGTTCAGACTGCCCGTCGGCTCGAACGCGTCGGCCGGCTCGTCGGGCCGGCGCAGCACATCACCCAGCCGGTGCCCCTGCGCCAGCACCATCCCGCGCCACTGCCCGAACCGCCCCATGCAGGTCAAGGTACGGCAGTCGGCTGTGCGCCGGGCTCCCGCGTCGCCGCAACGCGCCCACCCGGTCGGCGCTCTCGACGGCGCCGCGCGGACGGGCCGCGTGCGACGGGCGAGATCTGCGGGTCGGCATGGTCGGCGTTGGAGCGGAAGGGGCCGACGCCGTGAGCGTCGACCCCTCGCGCCCGTCGATCAGGGCAGGGTCCACTTCTGGTTGGCCGCGCCGAGGCAGGTCCAGAGGTGCACGATGGTGCTGTCCGCCGAGTTGTTGCCGGAGACGTCGAGGCACTTGCCCGACGCCGGGTTACGCAGACTGCCGTCGGACTGGGCCGCCCAGTTCTGCGCGCCGGTGCCGTTGCAGGTCCAGAGCTGGATCTTGGTGCCGTTGGCGGTGGCACCACCGGAGACGTCCAGGCACTTGCCGAGCGCCCGGAGGGTCGAGCCGGACACGGTCCAGGTCTGCGCCGTGCCGCCGTTGCAGGTGTAGAGCTGGATCTGGGTGCCGTCGGCGGTACCGCCGCCGCGCACGTCCAGGCACTTGCCCGCCAGGCCCTTGATCGGGCCGACGCCGGGGGTGCCGCCACCGCCCTTGACCAGCGTGAAGTCGTCCAGGTCGAAGAGCCCCGTACCGCTGCCGGTGAAGGTGAGGTAGAGGTTCTGGGTGCTGGACGGGACATTGGTGAGCGCGGTGGTGACGTTTGCGAAGGTCGTCCAGCTGCCGGTGTTGGGCACCGCTACCGTGCCGAGCACCGGGCCGGTGGCCGAGCCGGTACGCACCTGGATGGTGCCGCCCGCACCACCGGAGACGACCCGGGCCGCGAACGAGGTGACCCCGGTCAGGTTGACCCCGTTGTACGCGGCCCAGTCGCCCGGGTCGATGTAGCCGAGGGTCTGCCCACCGTTGGCGCCCTCCTTGGTGAACGCGGAGACGCCGTTGGCCGAGCTGAACGCCTCGGCCTGGATCGTGCCGGTGGGCGGCGGCGTGGTGCCCAGTTCCTTGATCCGGATGTTGCGGAAGAAGGCGTCGTCACCGGTGCCGTGGTTCTGGATGCCGATGTGGCCGGCCAGCGAGCGAACCGGGTCGGTGTTGGTGAAGTCGTTGATCTTCACCCCGTTGAGGAAGATCTGGAGTCGCTCGCCCTCGACAAGCAGCTCGTAGGTGTTCCACTCCCCCGGCGCGTTCAGCGCCGCGTCGCGGGCCGCGATGTCTGCGGACTTGAACGTGTAGACCGAGCCGGTGGTGCGGTCGGCCGCGTCGGTGGCGTCGATCTGGATCTCGTAGCCGTTGTCCACCGCGGACCACGGGTCACTCGACGGCGGGAAGCCGATGAAGATGCCGGAGTTGTCGTCCCCGGCCAGCTTCCAGTCCAGCTTCAGCGAGTAGTTGGTGAACTGCCTGGCGCTGTACCAGAACAACCCCATGCCGCCCACCGAGGTCAGGGTGGCGTCGGAGTTGGTGAAGCTACCCGGGCCGGCCTGCGACCAGCCGGTCGTCGAGCCGTTGTAGAGCGGGGTGTAGCCGGTCTCCGGCCGGCAGTCGGCCTTGCTCCGACCGGAGGCGTACCGGATGCCACCGAGCAGGTGGGTCCGGAACGCCGGCTCGGCGTACGACGCCTGGGTGTGCCCGGCACCGGTGTAGAAGGACCGGCCACCGTTGTAGGTCTTGCACCAGCTCAACGGGTGGTCGGCGCCCATGCCGCCACCGGAGTACGACGACTCGTCGAGGGTGGCCAGCACGTGGGCTGTCGACCGGGCGTTGGTCCGGTAGTTGTACCACTCGTCGGTGCGGGTCCACGTCTGCGGCAGGTGACCGGTCGCGGCGTGCCCCCGGTCCTCCACCTTGATGTTGGCCTGCTGGATCGCCGGGTGCGAGGCGAACCACGCGCCGACCAGGTTGCCGTAGAACGGCCAGTCGTACTCGGTGTCCGAGGCCGCGTGTACACCCACGTACCCCCGGCCCGAGCCGATGTACGACTCGAAGGCGGTCTGCTGGCTGGCGTTGAGCACATCGCCTGTGGTGTTGAGGAAGACGACCGCCTCGTACTGGGCGAGGTTGGCGGTGGTGAACGCGTTCGCGTCCTCCGTGGCGGTGACTGTGAAGTTGTTCGCCGCGCCCAGGTCCCGGATGGTCTGGATGCCGACCGGGATCGCGTCGTGCCGGAAACCGGCGGTCTTGGAGAAGACAAGCACGTCGTACGGGGCGTCGGCGGCGCTGGCCGGGCTGGCCGGGGTGGTACAGGCGATGACGGCGAGTGCGGCCAGGGCCGCACCGAGGACGGGTCGCAGGAGTCTGCGCATATCGCTCTCCTAACTGCGGTTAGGAAGGGCCCCTTGTCCGACACTAGGCGTCAACAGGGGGCCCTTCCTCTCAGCTCAGGGCAGGGTCCACTTTTGGTTGGCAGCTGCGGTGCAGGTCCAGAGGTGGACCGGTGTGCTGTCGGCCGAGCTGTTGGTGGAGACGTCGAGGCATTTGCCGGACGCCACGTTGCGCAGCGTGCCGTCGGCCTGCGCGGCCCAGTTCTGCGCCCCGGTCCCGTTGCAGGTGTAGAGCTGGATCTTGGTGCCGTCGGCGGTGCCGGCGCCAGCGACGTCCAGACACTTACCCAACGACTTGATCGTGGAGTTCGGCGTGACCGCCCAGGTCTGGGCCGCACTGCCGTTGCAGGTGTAGATCTGGATCTGCGTGCCGTCGGCGGTGGCGGCGTTGCGGACGTCCAGGCACTTGCCACCCAGCCCCTTGATCGGGCCACTTCCGCTGGTGGCGGTGCCGGTGACGAAGGTGAACGCGTCCAGGTCGTAGAGCGCCCCGGTGCCCGACCCGGCGAAGGTCAGGTAGAGCGTGGTCGTGCCGGTCGGCGGGCTGGTGATCGTGCCGGTCACCGTGGCGAAGGTCTCCCAGCCGCCGGTCACCGGGACGGTGGCCGAGCCGAGCACGGTGCCGGTGGCCGAGCCGGCCCGGACCTGGAGGGTGCCACCGGCACCCGCCGAGGAGACCCGGGCGTTGAACGATGTCACGTTGCCCAGCCGGTAGGGCTGGAACGCGATCCAGTCGCCGTTGTTGATGTCGCCGACGGTCTTGCCGCCCTCGGCGGTGGTCTTGCTGAACACGTTGATCCCGGACGAGGTGCCGAAGAACTCGGCCTGCCGGTGCCGCGGCGGCAGCGTGTGCTGGGTGTGCGTGGTCAGCCCACCGGCGTCGGTGTACTCGGCGTCGAAGATCGCGAAGATGTTCGCCGCGTCGTCGTGCTCACCGTCGACCGGAATGGTGATCGAGCCGGAGCAGCCGGTCTTCGAGGTGATCTGGTGCCCGTGCTGGTCGTGCCCGAGCACGTAGGTCATCTTGACCTTGGTGCAGTCGATGGTGCCGTCCTCCGGGTCGGTCACCGTGATGCTGTACGGCACCGTGTCGCCGAAGCTGAACAGCTGGCCGTTGCCGGGGTTGTTGATGGTGACCGTCGGCGCGGTGTTGCCGACGCTGATCCGCACGCTGCTGCTGCCGGTGGCGCCCTGCGGGTCCCGCACGGTCAAGGTGGCGGTGTAGGTGCCGTTTGTGGAGTACGTCTTCGTCGGGTTGGCGGCGGTCGAGGTGGTCCCGTCACCGAAGGCCCACGAGTACGTCAGCGCTCCGCCCTCGGGGTCGGCCGAGCCCGCCGAGGAGAAGGTGACAGCGAGCGGTGCCGCACCGGAGGTCCGGTTGGCGCTGGCCACCGCAGTCGGTGCCCGGTTGCCGCCGCCGACGTAGTCGAAGCGGTAGAGCGCCGAGTTGGCGTCGCCGTTGAAGTAGCCGGTGCCGTAGTCGAGCACGTAGTACGCGCCGTCCGGGCCGAACGCCGAGTCCATCACCTGCTTGCCGACCCAGGGAAATGTGTCGATGGTGCCCCGGGAGCCGTCGGAGTTGACGTGGATCGGCTTGATCCAGCCCCGGCCGAACTCGGTGGCGAAGAACTGCCCGTCGAAGGACTGCGGGAACTTCGTGGTGGAGGTGGACGAGGCGTTGTACCGGTAGACCGGGCCCCCCATCGGCGACTCGGAGCCGCCGCCGAACTCGGTAGGGGCGCCGGCGTCGCCCGCGTACCGGATCCAGGCGGGCTGGGCCGGCGGCAGGGTGGTCAGGCCGGTGTTGCGGAACGAGTTGTTGGTCGGCCCGCCGGTGCAGTTGTACTTCGCCCCGCTGGCGTTGCTGGCGAAGTCCCACTCGTTGTACGTCTCGGTGGAGGTGTTGGTGCCGGTGCAGTACGGCCAGCCGTAGTTGCCCGGTGCCGCGACCCGGTTGAACTCCACCTGGCCCGACGGACCGCGGGTGGCGCTTGTGGTGCCGGCGTCCGGCCCGTAGTCACCGACGTAGACGACACCGGTGGCCTTGTCCACGCTGATCCGGAACGGGTTGCGGAAGCCCATCGCGTAGATCTCCGGACGGGTCTTCGCCGTGCCGGGGGCGAACAGGTTGCCCGTCGGGATGGAGTACGTGCCGTTGGCGTTCACCTTGATCCGCAGGATCTTGCCGCGCAGGTCGTTGGTGTTGCCGGCGCTGCGCTGGGCGTCGTACGCCGGGTTGCGGTTGGTCCGCTCGTCAAGTGGCGAGTAGCCGGCGGACTCGAACGGGTTGGTGTCGTCGCCGGTGGACAGGTAGAGGTTGCCGGCGGCGTCGAAGTCGATGTCCCCACCGACGTGGCAGCAGATGCCCCGGCTGGCCGGGACGTCGAGCACGTCGACCTTGCTCGACTGGTTGATCGTGAAGTCGGAGTTGAGGGTGAACCGGGAGAGGCGGTTCACCCCGTTCCAGGCGGAGAAGTCGGTGCCGGTGGCCGGCGCGTCGCCGGTGGGGGTGGAGAGCGGCGGGGCGTAGTAGAGGAAGATCTGCCGGTTGCTGGCGAAGCCCGGGTCGACCCCGACGCCCTGCAACCCCTCCTCGTCGTGGTTGTAGACCGGCAGGGTGCCGATCACCGAGGTGGTGCCGTTCGCGTCGGTGCGGCGCAGCGTGCCGTTGCGGGCGGTGTGCAGGACGGAGCGGTCCGGCAGCACGGCCAGCGACATCGGCTCGCCCATGTCGGTGACGCCGCGGGCGAGTTCGACCTGTTGGAAGTCGGTGGCGACGATGGTGTGCGCCTGTGCGGGGGCCGCGCCGGCGGCGAGTGCGACAGTGCCGGCGGCGACCGCCAGCAGCAGTGCCGATCCGGCGGATGACAGTCGCCGGGATCGATGGTGCGG
This sequence comes from Micromonospora sp. NPDC049047, assembly GCF_040649135.1. Lineage (NCBI taxonomy): Bacteria > Bacillati > Actinomycetota > Actinomycetes > Micromonosporales > Micromonosporaceae > Micromonospora > Micromonospora sp. NPDC049047. The sequence goes on along the minus strand of NZ_JBEZEY010000006.1, from coordinate 170,038 downwards.
AGTGTCCTTCATGGACATGTGCTGCCCCTTCCTGACGTGTGACTGCCAGGCGGGCGCGCGCCGTCGCGCCGGATGCCGTAGCGGTGATGGTGGGGGTCGTGGTTACCGCGCCGCCGGTTCACCTCGATGAAACATTGCCGTGCTGGTCACGACACTAAGTTGTGAGTGTCGATGTGTCCATACCTTCCGGTGAGTCGGCACCAACTTTCGTCGATCTGTTCGAAAGTCGCCGATCACGCGTGGCGGTCGATCGCCTGTCCGGCCAGCGCGACAAGCGCGGCACGCGCCTCGTCCGCCACCATCGCGCCCTGCAGGGCGCCGAGCGCGGCCTCGGTGCGGACCCGGATCATCTGCTCGATCCGCTCCAGGGCGCCGGTCGCCTCGATGATTTCGCGCAGCTCCGCCGCGCCGTCGGCGTCCAACGCCGGATTTCCGAACAACTCCCGCAGCCGGATGGTCTGCGACCGGTCGGCGGCACTGCGGGCCAGCGCCATCATCACCGTGGGCTTGCCCTCCCGCAGGTCGTCCAGGACCGACTTGCCGGTGACCGCCGGGTCCCCGAAGACCCCGAGCACGTCGTCGCGGAGCTGGAAAGCGTCACCCAACGGGTCACCGAACTCGCCAAGCGCGGCGATCAACTCGGGCTCGGCCCCGGCCAGGGCCGCCCCGATCTGCAACGGCCTGGTCACCGTGTAGCGGGCGGCCTTCATCCGGATCACCGTGAGCGCGCTGGCCACCGAGCCGTCCCCCACCCCCGAGACCAGGTCCAGGTACTCCCCCGCGATCACCTCGGTCCGCATCAGCGCGAACACGCCGTACCCGCGGTGCACCTGTTCGGTGCTCAGCCCACACTCGTGGAACATCTGATCCGACCAGGCCGCGCAGAGGTCCCCGCAGAGCAGTGCGGTGTTGCGCCCGTACGCCTCCGGGTCACCGCGCCACGACGAGCGGGCGTGCAGGTCGGCGAAGAGCCGGTGCACCGACGGCTCGCCCCGGCGGCGGTCGCTGCCGTCCAGGATGTCGTCATGGATCAGCGCGAACGCATGGAACAGCTCAAGCGCCGCCGCGGCCACCACGATCGGGGTGCCGTCGGCCGCCCCCGCGCCGCGCCAACCCCAGTAACAGAACAGTGGACGTAACCGCTTGCCACCGGCCAGCACGAACCGTTGCAGGGCGGTGAACACCCCGCGTGGCGCACCGTCCGGCCAGTCCGGGCCCTGCCGCTCCAGGAACCCGGCCAGTTCCGCGTCGAACCGTGCCCGCAGCCCGCTGGCATCGGCGGGCGCCACGGTCACCGTCACGACCCCTCCCCCGGCCCGTCCGAACCGCCGGCACCCAGCCCGGCAAGCTCCAGCAGCAGCGCCTTGACCTCGGTCGCGGCGATCTTGTCCCGGGCCGCCGCCGGGTCGGAGCAGAGCAGCACCGGAGCGTCCGCCGGGTCGGTCGGCAGCCGCCCGTGCGAGCCGCGCACGGCCCGCGCACCGGCGTCCAGGCCGACCGCGCTCATCAAATACCGCATGCCGAGCTTCTTGCGGGCCAGCGCCACCCCGGCGCGCGCCTTCGCGGCACCCGGGTTGGCCGGGTCGAAGAACAGCTCCGCCGGGTCGTAGCCGGGTTTGCGGTGGATCTCCACCAGGCGGGCGAAGTCCGGCGCGTTGGCGTCGTCAAGCCAGTAGTAGTACGTGAACCAGGCGTCCGGCTCGGCCACCAACACCAGCTCACCGGCGCGCGGATGGTCCAGCCCGTACGCGGCCTTGCCCTCGGCGTCGAGCACCTCGGCCACCCCGGGCAGGCCGGCGCAGAGCTTCGCCACCGCGGGTACGTCGGCCGGGTCCTTGACGTAGACGTGCGCCACCTGGTGGTCGGCGACCGCGAACGCCTTCGACGTCCACGGGTCGAGGTATTCCATGCCCGCCTGCGTGTGCACCCGCAGCAGCCCCTCGGCACGCAGCAACCGGTTGACGTCCACCGGCCGGGACACGTCGGTGATGCCGTACTCCGACAGCACCACCACCGTGGCGTCCCGGGCGCGGGCGGCGTCCAGCAGGGGCCCGAGCACCGCGTCCAGCTCGGCTGCGGCGGCGGCGGCCTGAGCCGACGACGGACCGAACCGTTGCAGGTCGTAGTCCAGGTGCGGAACGTAGACCAGGGTCAGGTCGGGTGACACATCGGCGAGGATTTGCTCGGCCGCCTGGCAGATCCACCGCGACGACGGCAGCCCCGCCGTCGGCCCCCAGTAGGTGAACAGCGGGAAGGTGCCCAGCCGCCCGGTCAGCGCGTCGTGCAGCTCCGGCGGGTCGGTGTAGCAGTCCGGCTCCTTGCGCCCGTCGGCGTAGTACACCGGGCGCGGGGTGACAGTCCAGTTGACGTCCGCGCCCATCGCGTACCACCAGCAGACGTTGGCGACCGTGTAGTCGGGGTCGGCCTTGCGCGCCGCCTGCCACAGCTTCTCCCCGCCGACGAGCGCGTTGTGCTGCCGCCACAGGAACACCTCGCCCAGCTCCCGGAAATACCACCCGTTGCCGACGATCCCGTGCCCGCTGGGAGGCTCGCCGGTGAGGAAGGTGGACTGCACCGAGCAGGTCACCGCGGGCAGCACGGTACCCAACTCGGCCCGGAAGCCGCCGTCGGCGACCCCGCGCAGCCGGGGCATGTGCGCCAGCAGTCGGGGGGTCAGCCCCACCACGTCGAGCACCACAAGTCGGCGACTCATCGCGTCCCTCCCATCGTCACGGTGCGCTCCTCGGCCAGACCAAGGCTGACCAGTTCGTCTCGGGCGAAGGCCAGCTCGGCGGCGATGCCGGCGGCCAGCTCCGCGTCGGTGCGCGGCCGTCGGGCGGCCGGCAGCACCCCCCAGGTGTACGTCTCGACGTCGAGGTGGTCGCAGCCGGCGACCGGCCCGTCGAAGAGCGCTCTCAGGGCCGCGCGCAGCACCGGCAGGGTCGAGCCGAGCGGCTCCTCGGGTGGGGCGTGCAGGGGCACGTGGTAGTGCACCCGCCACGGTCCGGGCAACGATCGGTCCAGCGCCTCGTCCAGGTCGTCGGCCGCGTACGCCGGGTCGGCCGGGTCGGCCCCGCCAGCGCAGCCGGCGCCCCGGGTCTGGTGCAGGAAACGCGGCTCCACCCAGCGGCGCAACGCGTCGGCACCGCCGGCCGGGTCGGCCGCCTCGACGGCGGCGGAGACCTGCACCTTCACCACGGGCAGCCCCGCCGCCCGCAGTCGGTGCAGGGCCTCGGCCGGTTCCTCCCAGGCGCAGGCCAGGTGGGCCAGGTCGACGCAGACACCGAGCCGGTCGGTGTCCATCCCGGACAGCAGCTCGGCGGCCTGGCCGGTGCTCTCCACGACGCAGCCGGGCTCCGGTTCGAAGGCCACCCGCACCTCGCGGCCGGTGTCGCGCTGCACGGCGGCCAGGCCGGCGGCCAACTGGTCCAACCGGCGGCGGGCCGCGTCGGCCCGGGCGGTGTCCCAGGGCTGCCGCCAGGCCAGTGGCAGGGTGGAGATCGAACCCCGGGCGGCGTCGTCGGGCAGTAGGTCGGCAAGCACCCGGGCCAGATCGAGGGTGTAGTTCAGGCGCTGCTCGGTGGTCCAGTCCGGGTGGTAGACGTCCTGCTTGACCACCGGGGCCTGGAAGGCCGCGTACGGGAAGCCGTTGAGGGTGACCACCTCCAACCCGCGCGCGGCCAGCTCGGTGCGCAGCCGGCGGCGCAGGGTCGGGTCGGCGGCCAGCTCGGCGGCGACCGGGGCGGCCAGCCACAGGCCGAGCCCGAGCAGGTCACTGCCGAGCGCCTCGCGGACCGGCACGGCGTAGGTGTCCAGTTGACCGAGAATGCCGGCGAGGTCCTCGGCGGGGTGCACGTTCGTGCAGTAGCCCAGGTGGACCGTCTCGCCGCCGGCATGTCGCAGCCGCATCAGCTGCCGCCGCGCAGGATCGAGTTGCCGGTCTGCGGGTCCACCTTGGCGGCGACGTCCAGGTCGCTGAGGTCGAGCCGGCCGGACTGCCCGTAGAACTCCACCGGGTTGCGCCACAGCACCTTGTCGACGTCGTCGTCGCTGAACCCGGCGAGCAGCATCGCCTCGCCGGTGGCCCGGGTCAGCAGCGGGTCGGAGCGCCCCCAGTCGGCCGCCGAGTTGACGAGCATCCGCTCGGTGCCGTACTCGCGCAGCAACTCGACCATCCGCTGTGGGGTCATCTTCGTGTCCGGGTAGATGGAGAAGCCGAGCCAGCAGCCGCTGTCGCGGACCAGCTTGACGGTCACCTCGTTGAGGTGGTCGACCACCACGCGACCCGCCTCGATGCCGGATTCGGCGACCACGGCGAGGGTGCGTTCGCAGCCGCGCGCCTTGTCCCGGTGCGGGGTGTGCACGAGCGCCGGCAGGTCGTACGCGACGGCGAGGGCGAGCTGCGCGGCGAACGCCTCGTCCTCCTCGGGCGTCATCGAGTCGTACCCGATCTCACCGACCGCCACCACCGCGTCCTTGTCCAGGTAGCGGGGCAGCAGGTCGAGCACGGGCCGGCAGCGCGGGTCGTTCGCCTCCTTGGGGTTCAGCGCCACTGTGGCGAAGTGCCGCACCCCGAACTGCCCGGCCCGGAACGGCTCCCAGCCGATGAGCGAGTCGAAGTAGTCGGTGAACGAGGCGGCGCTGGTGCGTGGCTGACCCAGCCAGAACGACGGCTCCACCACGGCGCGTACGCCGGCGGCGGCCATCCGCTCGTAGTCGTCGGTGGTACGTGAGGTCATGTGGATGTGCGGGTCGAAGATACGCATGTCACGCCTCTCTGGGCAGTGCGGCGGTGAGCCGGTCGAGCAGGTCGCTGGCGTCGGCGGGCAACTCCCGGCCGGCGGCGTGCCGCTCGGCGGCAAGCGCCGCCAGCATCGCGGCCAACTCCCCGTCGGCACGGGTCTCCAGGTCGGCCACGACGGCCAACGGCACGCCACTGAACACACACTTGAGCACCGCCTGCCGCCAGGCGGCCGGGTCGAGGTGCCGGGCGTACGGGCCGAGGGCCGCGCCGACCAGCCGGGTGTCGTTGGTGCGGATCGCGTCGTGCAGCAGCGGCACCCCGGCCGCGCCGATCGGCAGCAGCGGCAGGGCCCGCAGCACGGCCCGCCGCTCGGCGGCGTCACCGTGCCGGTAGAGGCTTTCGGCGTACGCGGCGTGGTCGCCGGGCAGGCTGGTGAGCAGCAGCACCCGGGCCGCGTCGTCGGCGGTCCAGCCGGGTGCGTCCGGCAGCGCGGCCCGACCGCAACGCCTGCCGACGGTGGGGAAGAGCCGGGTGATCGCGGTGGGCTCGGCCGTGACCTGGCGCAGCGCCGTGTCCAGCCAGTCGGGATCGGGTACGCCTCGCAACGCGGCCCGCAGTGAATCCGGTGTCATCCCGTCTCCTCCCCTTGTTGCTACGCGGGCACCCCAGGTGTGCCTGTGGGCACCTCGTCTTCCGTGCGGCGGGCCGCCGCGGTCGCGGCGGCGGCACGCAGGAACTCGATGGACCGGGCGGCCACGGCCGGGGCGGCGTGTGAGTCGCGGGGAAGCTCCACCGCGACCAGGCCGCGGTAGCCGGCCTCGGCCAGGGCGCTCAGCACCGGCGGGAAGTCGATCTCGCCAACCCCGAACTCGAGATGTTCGTGCACGCCCCGGCGCATGTCGTCGATCTGCACGTTGACCAGGTGCGGGGCGACCTCCGCGACGCACTGCGGCACCGGCCACGGCTCCAGGCAGCGGCAGTGGCCGATGTCGAGGGTGATGCCGAACCGGGCCGGGTCGCCGAGCGCGGCGCGCAGCCGACGCCAGTCGGCGATGTCCTGCACCAGCATCCCCGGTTCGGGCTCGAAGCCGAGGGTGACGCCGGCGGTGTCGGCGGCGTCGACAACTGTGGCGCAGCCGGCCACCAGCCGGTCCCAGGCGCACTGCGGCGGCACCGTCTCGGGCCGGACACCGGCCCAGAACGAGACCGCCTCCGCGCCCAGGTCGGCGCCGATCCGCACGGCCCGGCGCAGGAACTCGATCCGCCGGGTCGGGTCGTCGTGCAGCAACGTGGGCGCGTGCTTGTGCCACGGGTCGAGCAGGTACCGGGCCCCGGTCTCGATCACCACGGCCAGACCCAGCTCGGTCAGGCGTCGGCTGACCGCGGCGACCCGACGGGTGAGGCCGGGCGCGAACGGGTCCAGGTAGTCGTGGTCCAGGGTGAGCGCCACCCCCTCGTAGCCGAGGTCGGCGATGACGGCGAGCGCATCGTCGAGGCGGTGGTTGTTGAAGCCGTTGGTGCCGTACCCGAACCGCAGCGTCGTCGCGTCGCCGGACGGCGACGGGGACCGGGTGCCGTCGGCCGCTGGCGGCGCGGGTCGGGGCTGGGGAGCTGTCATGTCGGGGAGACCTTCCGGGCCAACCGTCGACCAAGCGGCGCGGCCGCCGCGACCGCCAGTCCGAGCAGGCCGGCGCCACCGCGCGCGGTGAGCGCTCCCTGCAGGGCGGGCAGGCCGGTGATCCCGGCGCCGACGGCGGCGCGGACCCGCCCGGCCGACGGGTCCCGGACCACCTCGACCTGGGCCGCGCCGTAGCGGGCCGCGTACCACCCGGCCAGCACGGCGGGCAGCACTGCCGCGACACCTGCCGACCGTCTCGCGCCGGCCTCGTCGACGGACCCGGCCCGGTTGGTGCCAGCGGCCCGGTCGGCCGCTCGGGCGCGCCGGGCACCCGGCACGGCGACGGCGGCGCTGGCGGCGACAAGCGCGGTGCCCGCGAGGGTACGCATCGGCAGGGCCGCATCGGCGCCGGTGACCTCCCGGCGGGACAGCGCGGTGACCGTCCAGGTGTGCGCGGCGACGGTGACCGCCGCCGGCAGGGCCCGTGTCACCCGGCCACCGGACGCGCCGAGCAGCACGTCCAGCCCCCGGCAGACGGCCATCACTGCCGGCCCGGCGGCGGTGTTCTTGGCGATTAGGTCGTACCCCCAGATGCTGGCGGCCAGCGGCACGGCGAGCGCGGCGGCGCGGCGACCGCCCACGGCGGCGGCCAGGCCCACGCCGGCGGCCGTGAGGCCCGCCGCGAGACCGACAGCGGCGGCCGGGGTGACCCGCCCGCTGGGGATCGGCCGCTCGGGCCGTTCCACGGCGTCCAGGCCCCGGTCGGCCCAGTCGTTGGCGGCCATGCCGGCCCAGTAGAGCAGCACCGAGGCGCCGGCCAGGGCAGGGGTACGCGCACCGAGCGTGCCGGCTGCCGCCGCTCCGGCGACCACGTCACCGGGCACCGAGAGCGCGGCCGGTGCCCGGACCAGCTCGGCGAGATCAGCCAGCGTGCTCATCGGCACCGTTCCCGCCGTCGTGCAGCAGCCGGGTGAACTCGGTGAGCCGGGCCCACTGCTCGCCCAGCGAGTGGCTGGGCGAGCCGAGCGGGTCCTTGAAGAAGAAGCCCAGCTCGGTGAGCGGCCCGACGTGCCCGGCGGCGTGCGCGGCGGCGGTGAGCCGGGCCAGGTCGAGCACCAGCGGCGCGGCCAGCGCGGAATCGCAGCCGTGCCAGGTGAACTCCATCCGCATGCCGGTGCCGAGGAAACCGGCGAAGGTGATCAGATCCCAGGCGGTCTTGAAGTCGCCAAGCTCTTCGACGTACTCGATGCGGGTGCCGCCCTGCGGGACGTAGCCAAGCGTCTCGCCGAGCACTCTCTGCTTGCTCTGCACCTTCGCGGCGTTCGCGGCCGGGTCGGCGAGGGTGGCACCGTCGCCGCCGCCGAGCAGGTTGAACCCGGACCAGGACCGCACGTCCAGGTTGCGCATCGCGAACATCGGCGCGAGCACCGACTTGACCAGGGTCTCCCCGGTCTTGCCGTCGTGCCCGGCGTAGGGCAGGCGGGCCTGTTCGGCAAGCGCGACGAGCGCGGGCAGCCGCAGCCCGGTGGACGGGGTGAAGTCGACGTACGGGCAGCCGGCGAGCACCGCCGCGTACGCGTAGAGGGAACTGGGTGGCAGCACCTCGTCCGGGCCGCTGAGCGCGTCGCGCAGCGCGTCGGGGTCGGCGTGCCCCGGGTGCGGTGGTGGGGCGGCTTCGGTGGCGGAGACGTTCACGACCACCACCCGCTCCAGCCCGTGCCGCTCGCGGAAGGTGGTGAGGTCGCGGACCACTGCGGCAGCCCGATCGGCCTGGGTGGCACCGACAGGTGCGGGGCGCAGCTCCTGCTCGACCGCGGCCAGCTCGTCGCGGAGCGCGGCGACCAGCCGCCAGGGGATGACACCGGCGTCGGCCAGGGCCTCGGCCCGCTTGGACAGCGGGGTGGTGGTCAGGTCGTGCCCGCCGAAGACGAGGTCCGCGAAGGCCGGCAGGGCGGGGCCGCGCAGCTCGGGCGACTCGGTGACGCAGCCGGTCGGGCCGGCCAGATTGGCTCGCAACGCGAGCCCTCCGACGATGCAGGTGGTCGCGACAGAACCGCGCGCTCCAACCAGCCAGACACCTGTTCGCATGGTGCTCCCTCCCCGTCCACGAGGAATCGTCGGTACCGCTAAATATAGGAATATCAGAATATGTTTCAGAAAGATACGGCCCGGTTTCGGAAACATTTCGGGCCGCCTGGATGGGCCCCGCCCACCCGCTCCGCACCGAAAGGAGACCGGTTTCCGACGTCGGCGTCGGCGGCGACGACGCCGGACCGGTTCCCGGTACGGGTGCGGGCAGACGGGGCTGGCAGACAGGGTCGGGTCGGCGTCTCGACCCTGTCTCCCCCGCGTCCTGCGACGTGCTGAGGTGGTGGCGGCCCTCCGGTGCGGCCGGGGAATCCCGGTCCGGTCGCACCGGACGACCGTCCTGCTCGTGCGCCACCGGGCCGTACGGCCCGGCTGCACGCTCTCCGTCGCCGACCTCGTCCCGACCGCGGGGCGCAATCCGCTGTCGGTCCCTCGCCGGTCGGCGTCGGAAAGCCGGTCGGGCGTTGGCGGTGCGAACACCGCCAACGCGGATGGTCAACTGTCAGGCGGCGGCTGTAACCAGCGCCGGTTCCACCTCGGCCCAGGAGGAGCCGAGCTCCGCCGAACGGGCCACCGCGTCCAGCACCAGCTGGACCTGCAACGCGTCGGCGAACGAGGGAGTCGGGTCGACGCCGGTGGCGACCGCCTCGATGAAGTCGCGCATCTCGTGCGTGAACGAGTGCTCGTAGCCGATGATGTGGCCCGGCGGCCACCACGCCGACATGTACGGATGGTCACCCTCGGTCACCAGGATGCGGCTGAAGCCCTGTTCCGCGCTGGGCCGGCTGGCGTCGTAGAACTCCAGCTCGTTGAGCCGCTCCAGGTCGAAGACCACGCTGCCCAGCGAACCGTTGATCTCGACGCGCAGCGCGTTCTTGCGACCGGTGGCGAAGCGGCTCGCCTCGTACGTGGCCAGGGCGCCACCGTCGAGTCGGGCCACGAAGACCGCGGCGTCGTCAACGGTGACCGGCCCGGTGGGCGCCGAGCCGCCGTCCACAGTAGCCGCGAGACCGCTGGATTCGGCCGGCAACGGCCGCTCCTTGACGAAGGTCTCGGTGACCGCACTGACCCCGCTGATCCGCTGACCGGTAACGAACTGGGTCAGATCGATGATGTGCGCACCGATGTCACCGAGCGCGCCGGAGCCCGCCCTGTCCTTCTGCAACCGCCAGACCAGCGGGAACTGCGGGTCCACGATCCAGTCCTGCAGGTACGTCGCACGGACGTGTCGAATCACCCCGAGCCGTCCGGCGGCGACCAGTTGGCGCATCATCGTGACCGCGGGGACCCGGCGGTAGTTGAACCCGCACATCGACCGCACTCCGGCGGCCCGGGCGACGTCCGCCGCGGCGGTCATCGCCCGTGCCTCCGCCACCGTGTTGGCCAACGGCTTCTCGCACAGCACATGCTTACCGGCGGCCAGCGCGGCGAGGGCGATCTCGGCGTGACTGTCGCCCGGTGTGCAGATATCGACAACGTCGATGTCGTCCCGGTTGATCAGGTCACGCCAGTCCGTGGTGTACGCGTCCCAGCCGAGCGTGTCAGCGGCGTCAGCCACCTTCTCGGTGTCTCGGCCGCAGATCAGCGCCATCCGGGCCCGCGCCGGCAGGTCGAAGACGCGGTTCACGGTGCGCCACGCCTGTGAGTGCGCGGCGCCCATGAACGCGTAGCCGACCATGCCGATCCGCAGTTCTTTGTCTGTCGTGGACAAGGTGGGTCTCCCCCCGATATATCAGAACCCGAGCTTGTCGTAGCTGCTCGCGTTCTCCTTGGTGATCGTCTCCGAGGCCAGGGTCACTTCCTTGGGCACCTGCAGCTCCGTCAGGTCACCCAGGCCCCGGCCCTGTGCGATGAGCCGCGCGAGCGAGATCGCCGAGGAGGCCATCGACGGGTTGTAGGTGACAGTCGCCTTGAGCACGCTGTTGTCGGCCTTGATGGCGTCGATGGCGAGCTTGGAGCCCGCGCCGCCGACCATGAAGAACTCCGACCGGTTGGCCTGCTTGATGGCGGCGAGCACACCGATGCCCTGGTCGTCGTCGTGGTTCCAGATGGCGTCGATCTTCGGCAGCGCCTGGAGCAGCTGGGCCGCCTCGCGCTGACCGCTGTCCGAGGTGAACTCGGCCGAGCGCCGGTTGTTCACCTTGAACCCGTACGTCGCCAGGGCGGCCTTGAAGCCGTCGCTGCGCTCGACGGTCAGCGGGATCTCCAGACCGGCGATCTCACCGATGATCGGGTTGCTGATGCCCTTGTCCTTGAGCTGCTTGCCGATGAAGTGCCCGGCCGACACGCCCATGCCGTAGTTGTCGCCCTTGATCACCAGCCGCGAGGCAAGCGCGTCGGGGAACGCCCGGTCGAGGTTGACGATCGGGATGCCCGCCTGCATCGCCTGGAGGGCAACGGCGTTGACCTCCTTGCCGTCGTGCGGCAGCACGACGATGATGTCCGGCTTCTGGGCGATGAGCGTGCCGAGCGTGGAGCGCTGGGCCTCCGAGTTCGACCCGCCGTCGACCTCCTTGAACTCCACGTCGGAGTAGGCCGCCGCCTGCGCCTTGGCGTTGGCGTGGATGGCGCCCATCCAGCCGTGGTCGGCGGCCGGGGCGGAGAAGCCGATGACGACCTTCTTGCCCGGGGCGTTGTTGCCTTCGGCGTTGCCGGCGGCCTTGGTCTGGGTGCTGGCCGCCGGAGTCTCGTTACTGGTGCAGGCGGTCAACAGGGTGGCGGCGCCAACTGCGGCTCCACCGAAGAGCAACCGGCGGCGCGACAGGTCGCGACTGTGCTGGGTCATGAACGACCTCCTGGGAACGGTATCTGACTTGATGAGGGTGTGCGGGGCCCTGCCCACGTCGAAAGTTTCGACGTGGCCAGGGACAACGGTGCGGTGCGTCAGGTTGCGGTGGTGACCCTGTTCCGCGCGAAGAGCCGAGTGACGGACTTGAACTGGAACTGCTGGATCAGGACGGCGGCGACGATGATGCCGCCCTTGACCATGTTCTGCGCCTCGATGGAGAGGCCGTTGATGGCGAAGAGGTTGGTGATCGTGGCGAAGATGATCACGCCGAGCAGCGAGCCGACAATCGTGCCGCGACCGCCGCTGAGCAGGGTCCCGCCGATGATCGCCGCGGCGATCGCGTCCAACTCGTACAGGTTGGCCATCGCCGCCTGCGCCGAGGTGGCCTGCGAGGTGAGCATGATCGCCGCGATGCCGCAGCAGAGGCCGGAGAGCGCGTAGAGCAGCATGGTGTGCCGCCGGACGTTGATACCGGCCAGCCGGGCCGCCTCCGGGTTGCCGCCGACGGCGATGGTCCGCCGGCCGAACGTCGTCCGGTTGAGCAGGATCCATCCGGCCAGCACCACAGCGCCCAGGATGTAGACGAGGATCGGGATCCCGATCACCTTGCGCGCCGCGATGTCGTTGATGAAGGTGCTGCTCGAGACCTGGGTCTGCTTGTTGGAGATCGATGCCGCGAGCCCTCGTGCGGCCACCAACATCGCGAGCGTCGCGATGAAGGGGACCAACCGGCCGTACGAGATGAGCACACCGTTGACCAGGCCGACGCAGATGCCGACCACCAGGGCGGTGAAGATCATGCCGCCGGCGCCGTAGCTCTGGGTGGCGACGGTGGTGCACCAGACGCCGGCCAACGCGACGATCGCACCGACCGACAGGTCGATCCCGCCGCCGATGATCACGAAGGTCATCCCGACAGTGACCACGCCGACGACCGAGGCGAGCTGCAGGATGGCCAGCACGTTGTTCCAGACCCAGGTCGGGTCGCCGTACAGGTCCGGCTTGGTGACCGCGCCGACCACGATGAGCGCCGCCAGCACCCCGACCAGGCCGAGGTTGCGCTTGGCGCCGTCGCCGCCGTCACCCCGCCACCAGGAGAGCCGGCCCGAGGATGCTGCCTTGTCGCTTGCCACCGCCGTCTCCGCCGGGTCCACCGGCGGCGACTGGGCCGGAAGCTGCGGGCGCTCCGGTGTCGCGGTGGGAGTGGGAGTCGCGTCGCTCATGCCGGTGCGCCTTCCATCAAGGACCCCGCCATCACGAGGTCGAGCACAGTGTTCTCGTCGAGTTCGCCGGCCGCCGCTTCACGCACGACCCGCCCTTCCCGCATCACCAGCACCCGGTCGGCCAGACCCAGCACCTCGGGCACCTCGCTGGAGACCAGCAGCACCCCGACGCCCTGCTCGGCCAAACCCCGGATGACCTGGTACAGCTCAGCCCGAGCGCCCACGTCCACACCCCGGGTGGGCTCGTCGAGCAGCAACAACCTGGTGCCGCCGAGCAGCCACCGCCCGACCACCACCTTCTGCTGGTTGCCGCCGGACAGCGTGCGTACCGGCCGGTCGACGTCCCGGGGCCGCAGCTCCAGGCTCTCGGCGATCCGGTCCGCCTCGGCGCGCTCCTTGGCGGCGTTGGTGAAGCCGAGCCGCGCGTACCGGCCGAAGGTGGCAAGCGTGACGTTGCGGTAGATCGGCTCGCCGAGCAGCAGCGCCTGACTCTTGCGCTCCTCCGGAGCCATCCCCATGCCGGCCCGCACCGCGGCGCCAACACCGGGCCGCAGGACCTTGCCGTCCATCCGGACCGAACCGGCCTCCGCCAGGCGGGCGCCGTAGATCGTCTCCAGCAGCTCGGAACGACCCGAGCCGACCAGGCCGGCGATGCCGACGATCTCCCCGGCCCGCACGTTCAGCGAGACGTCGGCGAACTCGCCGGTGCGGGTCAGCCCCTCCACCTGGAGCAGGTCGGCGCCCGCGGGGTCGTCGGCCGGCCGGTCCGGGAAGACGTACTCGATGGTCCGGCCGGTCATCCGGCTGACCAGGTCGCGGGTCGGGGTCTCGCGCGCCGGCAGGTTCGCCGCTGTGGTCCGGCCGTCCTTGAGTACGGTGACCCGGTCCCCGATCTCGCGGATCTCCTCCATCCGGTGGGAGATGTAGATGACGGCGATGCCCTGCGCGGTCAGCTCCCGGATGATCCGGAACAGGTTGCCGACCTCGTCGTGGGCCAGCACCGCGCTCGGCTCGTCCATGATGATCAGTCGGGCCTCGTGCGACAGCGCCCGCGCCATGCTGACGATCTGCTTGCCGGCGGCGGGCAGCGACCGGACCATCCGTCCGGGCGGGATCTCACCGTGGCCGAGCCGGCTGAGGATCTGCCGGGTGTGCCGGGCCATCCGGCCGCGCCGGACGAATCCGAAGCTGCGGTACTCGTGCCCGAGGAAGGCATTTTCCGCCACCGACAGGTCCTCGACGAGGTCGAGCTCCTGGTAGATGGTGGCGATGCCGGCCTTCATCGCGGCCTGCGGGTTGGCGAACGTGGCTGGTTCGCCGCGCCACTCCACCTGCCCGGAGTCCGGTTGGTGCACCCCGGACAGCACCTTGATCAGGGTCGACTTGCCGGCGCCGTTCTGCCCGAGCAGGCAGTGCACCTCGCCGGCACGCACCTCCAACTGCACACCGTCGAGTGCGCGTACGCCGGGGAACGTCTTGACCACATCGGTGAGGCGCAGGACCACCTCGCCCGCGACGGTGTCGGCGGGAGCCTCGACCAGCGGTGCCTCGGCGACGGCCTCGGCCGACGCGGTGGCGGGGTCATCCTCGGGCAGAGCCACAGTCTCCTCCTCGCTCACGACAGGATTTCGGTCAGGTTCATGCGGCTTCCGCGAAGGCGACGTCGCTGGCGAGCACCGCCGCGCCGGCGACACCGGCACGTCCACCGAGCTCGGAGAGCACGACGGGAAGGTTGCCGGTGGCCAGCGGCAGCGACCGGCGGTAGACCACGCTGCGGATCTCGGCGAGCAGGATGTGCCCGAGCTGGGCCAACCCGCCGCCGATCACGATCATCGACGGGTTGGTGAAGCTGACCAGGCCGGCGAGCACGCCACCGATGCGCCGTCCGCCGTCCCGGATGAGCTGGATGCAGGTCAGGTCACCCTCGACGGCACCCTCGGCGACGTCCAACGCGGTGACGACACCCCGCAGGGCCAGCCGCTCGGCCAGCGCTGGCGACGTGCCACTGCGGGCGGCCGCGGCGGCGTCCTTGGCCAGTGCGGCCCCGCTGAACAGCGCCTCCAGGCAGCCGACGTTGCCGCACGAGCACATCGGACCGTGCGAGTCGACCTGGATGTGGCCGATGTCGCCGGCGCAGCCGTCGGTGCCCCGGTAGACCTCGCCGGTGAGGTAGATGCCGCACCCGACGCCGGTGCCGATCTTCACGAAGAGGAAGTCGTCCACCGAGTGGGCGACCCCACCGTGCCGCTCGCCGATCGCCATGATGTTGACGTCGTTGTCGACCACCGCCGGGCAGCCGTGCTCCCGGCTGAGCAGCTCGCGCACCGGGTAGCGGTCCCAGCCCGGCATGATCGGCGGCGAGACCGGTACGCCGTCGCGGAAACTGACAGGGCCGGGCACGCCGATGCCCACCGCATCCAACCGCTCGTACGCGCCGTCGACCCGAGCCTTGTGCAGCAGTTCGTTTACCCGTTGCAGGGTCACCTTCGGCCCGTTGCGGATGTCGGCCGGCTCGGCGTACTGGGCGACCGGTTCGAGTCGACCGTTCACCACCTCGATGTCCATCGAGCTGGCGCCGAGGTCGACGGCGGCGAAGCGCAGGTTCGGGTTCAGCTCGACCAGGGTGGAGCGTCGCCCACCCCGGGAGGCGGCGAGCCCCGCCTCGGCTACGTAACCCAACGCGACCAGGCGATCCAACTCGGCCAGCATGCGCGGGCGCGGCATCTGGAGTCGATCGCCCAACTCGGCGCGGGAGACGGCCCCCTCGTCGCGGAGCAGCCGCAACAGTCGTACGTGCAGGGGGTCGACGGTCCGCACCGGGAGGCCACCTCTTCATTGGCATCGTTCACATCGACGCAATGTCGAAGTGTTGTGTCCGACACAGTAGGAGCGCTCCGCACCGCGTGTCCAGAGCTTCAACCGTTCTGAGATGAACTTTTGTCCGAAAGAACAAAAGCTACTAGACGATCAAGAAAAGGATCACCGCCCGCCTGCGTCCGCTCGCCCGCAGTTTCATCGACGCAGACCAAACCGCCCCGCCAGCCGATCTTCGGTGGCGGGGCGGCGCGGTGCGCTGGGTGGTCGGTTCGGCCCGGTCGGTGCGGCCCGGTCGGTGCGGCCCGGTCGGTGCGGCCCGGTCGGTGCGGCCCGGTCGGTGCGGCCCGGTCGGTGCGGCCCGGTCGGTCGGTGCGCGGGTCGGTCGGTGCGCGGGTCGGTCGGCGCGGGGCGGTGGCGTCAGCGGCGGTTGGCGGAGTTGCGCTTCTTGCGGAGCTTGCGGTCGTCACGCAGCTCGACGTACGGCTCATCGTCGACGGCGTGCCCGGCCGCGATGGCCCGGCTCCGCTCCAACTCGGCGTCGAACTCGGCACCCAGCAGGATCGCGATGTTGCTCAGCCAGAGCCAGACCAAGAAGACGATCACCCCGGCCAGTGCCCCGTACGTCTTGTTGTACGAGCCGAAGTTGCTCACGTAGAGGGCGAACAGACCGGAGATCACCAGCCAGATCACCACGGCCAGCACCCCACCCGGGCTGACCCAGCGGAACCCGCCGTGCCGGGCATTCGGCGACGCCCAGTAGAGGATCGCGAACATCAGGCTGACCAGGATCAGCAGCACCGGCCACTTGGCGATGTCCCACACCGTGACCGCTGTCGCGCCGAGGCCGACCACGTCCCCGACCGCCTCGGCGAGGCGGCCGGTGAAGACCACGATCACCGCGCTGACCAGCAACAGCACTCCGATCACCGCGGTCACGCCGAGGCGGATCGGCAGCGTCTTCCAGATCGGCCGACCCTCCGGCACGTCGTAGATCGTGTTCGAGGCGCGCATGAACGCCCCGATGTAGCCGGACGCGGACCAGAACGCGGCAAGCACACCGATGATCGCCGCGAGGCTGGCCAACCCGCCGTTTTCCTGGGCGGTGCCGATCGCACCGTTGATGATCTCCTGGATGCTGTCGTCGGGCACGGCCTGGTTGACGGTGTCCCGGACGCCGTCGGTGGCACTCTCGCCGAGCAGACCGAGGATCGAGATCAGCACCAGCAGGCCGGGGAAGATGGACAGCACCCCGTAGTAGGTGAGCGCCGCCGCCCAGTCGGTCAGGCTGTCGTCCTGGAATTCCCTTACGGTGCGCCGCAGCGCCGCCTGCCAGCCGCTGCCGGGCAGATCGGTGGGGCTGTCCGGCCCCGCGTCCGGGCCGACCGGCGCGCTGGCGTCGGTGCGCGCCCGGCCGGCGGCAGAGTCGTCCGAGGTCATCGCCTCTCCTCGTCGTCGGTGGTGTCACCTCCGACATGCCCCGTCGACGGGCGCCGGTAACCCCTACCGGTAGAGCAACCTGCTCATTCGGCGCGCGGCCACCCACAGGCCGACACTCATCATCGCCAGCAGGTAGAGCACGTCGAGCAGCCCGACCCAGCCACCGCCGCCAAGCGCGAGGGCGCGGATCAGGTGCACCGCCCGGTACAGCGGGGTGATCTCGACCAACCAGTGCAGCAGTGTCGGATAGGCCTGCGCCGGCACGAACGTGCCGGAGAAGAGGAAGAGGGTGAACTGCGCGGAGGCCAGCAGGTCGAAGTCCTGCCAACTGCGCATGAAGGTGGAGATCGCCATGCCGAGCGCCCCGAACGTGAACCCGACAAGCACCGCGGCCGGGAGGGCGGCAACCGCGCGGGCGACACTTGTCAGGTCAAACCCGACCATCACCGCGAGGAAGGCGGCTGAGTAGGCGCTGCCCCGCAGCATCGCCCAACTGAGCTCACCGGTGGCGATCTCGAACGGCCGGACCGGGGTGGCGATCATCCCGTCGTACAGCTTCAGGTACTTCAGCTTGCCGAAGAAGTTGAAGATGGTCTCCGAGAGCGCCCCGGTCATCGCCGATGAGGCGAGCATCGCCGGGGCCACGAACTCGGCGTACGACACCAGCCGCCCGTCGGGCAGCGGCAGGTCACCGACGAGCGTGCCGACGCCGACGCCGATGGAGAGCAGGTAGAGCAGCGGCTCGACGAAACCGGAGAGCAGCAGCAGCCAGTAGACCGACTTCAGCGCCGCGACGTTGCGCCCCACCACCGACGCCGATCGCCGCGACGCGGCCATGACGTCCACCAGTCGGGGCAGGATCAGCGTGAGCACGGCAGCCTCTCTGCTTGGTCGTCAGACGACGGGTTGGTTTTCAGACCACGAGCTTGCGACGGAACGCCCGCACCGCCAGCAACCAGCCGGCGACCGCCCAGGCCGCCAGGTAGAGCAGGTGCCCGACGATCGACCACTGCGGGGCAACGCCGAGCGTGGCCGCGCGGCACAGGTCCACGGCATGCCACAACGGCGTCGCGTACGCCAGCCAGCGCAGTGCGTCGGGCAACGACTCGACCGGAAAGAACACCCCGGCGAAGAGCGCCATCGGGATGACCGCGAACCGGAACAGCATCGCGAGCCAACTGTCGTGCGACACCGACGCCGTGTACGCGAAGGTCGGCGTGGCGACGGCCAGCCCGAGCAACGCCACCACCGGCAGGGTGGCCACCGCCCACGGCGACCGCAATGCGCCGAACAGCCCGGTGACCAGCAGGAACGCCGTAATGGTGGCGAGCGACCGGAACAGCACGAAGGCCAGGTGCCCGGCCACGATGTCGCCCACCCGCAGCGGCGCGGCGCTCTGCGCGTAGTAGGTCTTGACCCACTGGAAGTTGCTGAACACCGGCCAGGTCGATTCACCGATCGTCGCTTGCAGCGCGGTCGAGGCGATCAGCCCGGGGACCAGCCAGTCGAGGTATCGCACCCCGCCGACGCCCTGGTCGATATAGGCGCCGACACCAAGCCCGAACCCGAGGACGGTCAGCACCGGCAGCAGGAACGAGGAGAACACCCCGGCCCGCCAGGTGCGTCGAAGACCCACCAGGTAGTGCTCGAACACCGCCCACGCCGGCACCCATGGCAACCGCGTCGATCCCGCCACACTCACCCGACCACCCCCCACCACGACCCTGTCTACCCCCGGGGTACGACAAACCGTCGGTCACCCTACGACGACCCCGCCGACGTGTCGCCCGGGTTTCAGCGGGTTGATCGACTCGGCTTTCAGGAAGCCGCGGTGTCAGAGCCGCCCCGATGCCCCGACTTCCTGAAAGCCGAGTCGATCTGGACGGCGTGGCCGCCAGCTACCGGCCAACCGCGTCGGACTCGACGAATGCGCGCCACGCGTCCGGCGGGAAGACGAGCGCGGGGCCGGTCGGGTCCTTGGAGTCGCGGACAGCGACGAACCCAGGCAGGTTGCTGGCAACCTCCACACAGGCGCCGCCGCTGCCGTTGCTGCGGGTGCTCTTGCGCCAGCGGGCGCCGGTCAGCTCCATGTCTCCGCCACTTCCGTGATCAGGTCGAGGGACTGCTGCTGCGATAGTGCCTCACCCCGGATCGACTCCCACACCTCGACCATCTGCCGAACGTACTCGGACCGGTCGATCACCTGCCCGTGGCGCTGCCCGTCCAGGTAGACGACATCCTCGCCGGTGGCTGCGGTGGCGATCACGAAGGGACCATCGAGCCCAGCGTACGCACCGGCCGACAGCGGCACGACCTGGATTCGGACCCGGGGCAGGGCCGAGCCGAGCTTCACCAGGTGCCGCAACTGCTCGCGCATCACCTCCGGCCCGCCGACCCGGCGGCGCAGCGCGTACTCGTCGACGACCAGGCTGAGCAACGGTGGCCGGTTCCGGGTGAGCACGCCCTGCCGGTCGAGCCGGGCGGTCACCTGTTGCTCGACCTCGTCCGCCGCGAACAGCCCGGCCCCGGCCAGAATGGCGCGGGCGTAGCCCTCGGTCTGCACCAGGCCGGGCACGTAGAGCGGCTCGAACCACCGTAGTGCGGTGGTCTCCTGCTCGATGCCGGCCCAGTCGCGGAACCACGGCACCACCGCCTCCCGGCTGATCCGCCGCTGGATGCGCTCGAACCGACCGTCGGCTGAGAACACGGCGTCACATCGGCGGGCGAAGTCCAGACTCGGCCGGCGCTCGGATGTCTCCACCTTGGCCACCAGCGCGCCGGAATAGCTCAACGCCTCGGCCAGCGCCGTCTGTGACATCCCACTGGTGGCCCGGGCCAGCCGCAGCTCCTCGGCGAAGTGATCCAGCATTGACGAACTCTCCACGGACAACCCCCGTACATTCCCGTACCGCGCCGGGCCGATCGCCGTACGCGCTGGTCGTCGGCGTGCGGAACCTCCCACCGTAGTCGGATCGTCACCAGACTGTCACGCAGCGGAACCGCTCACGGGATCGGACGGCGGGCGGAACCAGGCCGGGAGCGCCCCGTGACCCCCGATCCGGGGCGCTCCCACCCAGCGATGGAGGATCCCGTGCGACTCACCTGGCCGGCTGATCACGGTGGCGGGCACTGATGCCCCGGTACCGCCCACACGTGGCGGCCCGGCCGTCCTGGCGCTGCCGGGTGTGCGGCGCGGCGTGGCCCTGCTCGCCGGCCCGCCTGGCGCTGCTCGGCGAGTACCGCGAGGATCGGATCGGCCTGCTCGTCTACCTCGCCGCGGTGCACCACGAGGCGGCCGGGGATCTCCCCGGGCACGACGGGCTGACCGACCGCTTCCTCACCTGGGCCAGAGCCCGCTGAACTGTGGTCGTCGGCGGCTCGGCAGGCCGTCGGGCCCCCGTGGTCAGTCGACCAGGGTGCGGCCGGTCAGGTGCAGGAAGACGTCCTCCAGGCCGCTGCGCCGGACCAGCACGTTCGCCGGTTGCAGCCCCAGCGCGGCGACCTCGGCGACCGCCTCGTCGCCGTCCGACACGTAGAGCAGCACCCGGTCGGGCAGCACCTCGACCCGCTCCCCCAGGCCGTCGAGCTTGCTGGCGAACGGCTCCTGCGACTCGGCGGTGAAGCGCAACTCGACAACCTCGCGGGTCGAGTGCTGCTCGATGAGCGCCCGGGGCGAGCCCTCCGCGACGATCCGCCCGCCGTCCATCACCACCAGCCGGTCGCAGAGCTGCTCGGCCTCGTCCATGTAGTGCGTGGTGAGCACCAGCGTGACGCCCTGCTGCTTGAGCCGGAACAGCCGCTCCCACACCAGGTGCCGGGCCTGCGGGTCGAGCCCGGTGGTCGGCTCGTCGAGCAGCACGATCTCCGGGTCGTTGACCAACGCACGGGCAATTGTCAGCCGCCGCTTCATGCCACCGGAGAGCGGCTCGACCTTGCTGTCGGCCCGCTCGGTGAGCTGGACGAAGTCGAGCAGCTCGGCGGCGCGCTCCCGGGCCGCCCGACGGGAGATGCCGAAGTAGCGGGCGTAGACGGTCAGGTTTTCCCGGACGGTCAGCTCCGGGTCGAGATTGTCCAGTTGGGGGCACACACCGAGGCGAGCGCGGATCGCCGGCCCGTCGCGCACCGGATCCATGTCGAGGATGCGCAGCTGGCCACCGCTGGGCGGGGAGGTGCAGCCGACCATCCGCATGGTGGACGACTTGCCCGCGCCGTTGGGCCCGAGGAAGCCGAACGCCTCACCCGAGCGCACCTCGACATCGATGCCGTCCACGGCGGTGAACTCGCCGAACCGCTTCACCAGCCCACGAGCCTGAATCAGTGGTCGCCCCGAAGTCACCGCCCGACCCTAACCGCCCGGTGCGACAACCCTCCACGCAAATACCCGCACCCGGCGAGACGCCGGCCGCCCCGCCCGAGCCCACCACAACGAAACGCCGATCGATGCCCCACAGCTCGCTCAATTGACGTGTATCGTCCCCTCGTGTCGCCCATCAGCACACCCGATGGTTCGTCTCCACCCGCCCGACCAGCCAACTCTCCCGCCGACGAGACCGCGGCGAGCCCCAGCGGTGGCCCACCCCGACCGCGATCGGGAGCAGAGCCGGCGCAGCGCGGGCCTGACGTCACCGAGCGGGCGACGCGGGATTTGGCCGCCCAGTTCGAGGACGAGAAGCCGGGCCGGGTGCTCTCCGGGCCGGCGGGTCTGCTCCTCACCGCTGCCGCGCTGGCGGTCGGCGCCCTCGCCCTGTGGCAGGTGTTCCGCCCCCTGTCGCAGGGCAGCAAGTATTACCTGATCATCTTCCTGGCCGGCGTACTCCCGTTGGTTTTCCTGGCCTACCCGGCCGGCCTGCGGCTGCCGACGTGGCGGCGTCGCACGGCCCCCGCCACCGAGGATGACAACCCGGCTCTGCCGGCTCCGGCGTCGACGCGACCCACAGTCATCGACTGGGTTCTGGTCGCCCTGGCGGTCGCCGCCTGCCTCTACCCCGTCCTGCCGATCCGGATCGGCGGCGGTGGCGGTGGCTACAACGCGTTCCTCGACCGGCAGGGCCTGCTGTCGCCGACGGATCTGGTGCTGGGCACCGTCCTGCTGCTCCTGCTGCTCGAAGCCTGTCGACGGACCACCGGTTGGATCCTGCCCGCGGTCTGCCTGCTCTTCCTCGGCTACGGCTACTACGGCGGGTTGCTGCCGCAGTCCTGGCCGGTCGCGCACGCCGGGCTGGACTTCGGTCAGCTGGTCGACGCGTTCTACAACTCCGACAGCGGCTTCTACGGCACGCCGCTCGACGTGGCCGCCTCGTACATCGTGCTGTTCACCATCTACGGCGCGGTGCTGGAACTGTCCGGGGCGGGGCGGTTCTTCGTCGAGTTGTCGGCTGCGGCGTTCCGGCGCTCGCGTACCGCCGCCGGCCGGACGGCGGTGGCCTCCGGCTTCCTGCTCGGCACCGTCTCCGGCTCCGGCGCGGCGACGACGGTGAGCATCGGCGCGGTCACCTGGCCGCTGCTGCGCCGCGCCGGCTACCCGCCGGAGCGGGCCGGCGGCATGCTGGCGGCGGCCGGCGTGGGCGCCATCCTCTCCCCGCCCACCCTGGGGGCGGCGGCGTTCATCATCGCCGAGTACCTGGGCGTCTCCTACCTACAGGTGTTGGGCTGGGCAACCGTACCGACGGTGCTCTACTACCTCGGCATTCTGCTCGCCGTGGAGATCGACGCTCGCCGCTCCGGCGTACGCCAGGTGGCGGTCGACGTCGGCTCGCCCTGGCGTCTGCTGGGCCGGTTCGGCTACCACTTCGCCTCGCTGATCGCCATCATCGCGTTCCTCGCGGCAGGAGTGTCCGCGACGAGGGCCGTGGTGTTCGCCACCGTCCTGGCCGTCGCGCTCTCCTTCCTGGACCGCGCGCACCGGCTCACCCCGGGCCGGCTGGTGACCGCGCTCGTCACCGGCGTACGCGGTGTCCTCGCCGTCACCGCCGTCTGCGCCGCCGCCGGCATCATCACGGCGACCACCACGAAGACCGGCCTGGGGCCGCAGGCGGCGGCGCTGCTGATCGGCGGCGCGCAGGCGGCCACCTCGGACCCGACGCTGGTGCTGGTGCTCACCGCGCTGCTCGCCGCCGTCGCGCTCAGCCTGCTGGGCCTGGCCGTGCCGGTCACCGCGTCGTTCGTGATCGGTTGGGTGATCGTCGGCCCGGCCCTGCTCGACCTGGGCGTCACCGCGCCGGCGGCGGCGATGTTCGTCTTCTACTTCGCGGTGCTGTCCGAGGTGTCCCCGCCGACCGCGCTCGCCGCGGTGGCCGCCGCCGCGGTCACCGGCGGCCGGCTGGTGCCCACCATGTGGCAGACCCTGCGGTACGCGCTGCCGGCGTACCTGACCCCGATCGCGTTCGTCATCACGCCGGCCGGGCTCGGCCTGCTCGGCATCGGTGGCGTCCAGCGGATCGCCTTCGCCGCAGTGGTCACCGCGCTCAGCGTGGCGGTGCTCGCCGTCGCCGCCGGTGGTTGGCTGCCCGGCGTGGGCCCGGCCGGTGCCCCGGAACGGGTGCTGGGCGTCCTCGCCGGCGTCACCCTGCTCTGGCTCGAACCCGTGCCGGTAACTGTCGGCGCGGCGCTCGCCGCCGTCGCGGTGGCGGGCGTCCTCGTCCGACGCGCATCCGCCGGCCGACCATCGTCCAACCCTGTGGAGGAGAAACTGTGAGACGAATCGACGTACGGCTCGCGGCGGGTCTCAGTGTGCTCGCCCTCGTCGCGGGTTGCGGAGGTCAGCAGGGCGGCGCGGCCACTGACGACGCGGCGCGTGAGGTCACCTGCGAGGTGACGAAGGAGACCCGCGTCGGCATCGCCACCGGCAACGCGACAGGCGTCTACTACGTGGTCGGCAACGCCCTGGCCGGGCAGTTGTCCGGGGCGACCGGCGGCAAACTCAGCGGCACCGCCGCCGAGACCGGCGCGTCGGTGCAGAACGTCGAACAACTGGTCGCCGGCCAGTACGACGTGGCGTTCTCGCTGTTCGACACGGCGGTCAACGCGGTGCAGGGCCAGGGCAGCTTCACCACGCCGCAGCCGGTGCAGGCGTTGGCCCGCATCTACGACAACTACACCCAGGTGGTGGTCCGCAACGACTCCGGCATCACCTCGGTGGCCGCCATGCGGGGCAAGCGGATCTCCACCGGCTCGCCCAAGTCCGGCACCGAGGTGATCGCCAACCGGCTGTTGGAGGCCGCCGGCCTCGACCCGGCCAAGGACATCCGCGCGCAGCGACTGGACCTGACCAAGACGGTCGAGGGGGTCAAGGACGGCAGCATCGACGGCTTCTTCTGGTCCGGTGGCCTGCCCACCGGAGGTCTCACCGACCTGTTCACCACTGCCGGCGACTCGGTGAGGTTCGTCGACCTCTCGTCGTTGCTGCCGAAGATGGCAGCGCTGAGCCCCGGCTACCAGGAGGGCACGATCGGGCGGGACGCGTACCGGACGGCTACCGACACCCCGACCATCGTCGTACCCAACGTGCTGTTGGTCCGCAAGGACCTGGACGCCAACGTCGCCTGCGCGATCACCCGGACGGTCTTCGACAAGCGCGACGCCCTCGCCCAGGCCAACCCGGCGGCCAAGGGGATCTCGCTGAAAACCGCCCGCCGGACCCTGCCGGTGCCGCTGCACCGAGGCGCGGAGAAGGCGCTCACCGATCTCGGCGCGAGCTGACCCGCCCGGTCAGACGTCGCCCGGCGCGGTGGCGGCGCGGGCCACACCGACCAGCCGGTCGGTCTCGGCGAGCAGTGCCTCGTCGTCCGCCGGAGTGCCGGGGTCGAGTCGGACAGTCCAGGTGAGACCGTCGACCCCGGCCACCCGCCGGGCCGCTACCCGCGCCGCGCCGCCGGGCACCGGCTGGTGCTCGGTGTACGCGACCGAACGGGTCACCCGCGCCCGCACCTGGTGCGGCAGCTCACCCGGGTCGAGCAGCAGGTAGGTCTCCGTCGGGCCATCGGCGACCACCGTGTAGCCGTCGCGTTCGACGACGGTCTCGGCGGGCGTGACGGCCAACTCCCGGCCCGACCAGACCGCCTTGAGGATGGTGTGCCAGCCGAGCCGGTGCCCCCGACCGGGCAGCCACAGCCCGAGGTTGCTGGCGACCACCACCCCGTCGCCCTCGCCGTTGCCGGCAGCCGCCCAGGCCAGCACCCGCTCGTCGGGGGCCAGCGGCGGCCGGTCGGCCGGTGGCAGCTTCGGCTTGCGGCTGAACAGTCCCATCTAGAGGCCTCCCGCAGCCTGCTCGCGCAGCGCCCGGGCGTGCTGCTCCAGGGACAGCAGCTCACCGAAGGCGGCGAAGTACTCGTCCTTGTTGTTGACCGGGTTGATCCGCTGGATGCGCGACTTGAGATCCCGGACGCGGGCGGTCACCGACCCGAACTGCACCCGCGCCATGGTGATCGACACGTAGCGCGGGTCCGGTTCGCCGTCGATGCGCAGCGGCTCCACCGCCAACTCGCCGACCAACGCCGCCGCGGCCAGATCGTCGCAGGCGTCCCGGACCGACTCGATCCACACCGCGCCACCGGTCGCCGAGGCGGCTCCCCCGGCCGCCGCGATGGCGGTCCGCACCGCGACGTGCACCGGGTGGCGGTATTCGGTCGACTCGACCGCGTCGAACATGGGCCCGGCCAGGACCGGCTGTTGGAGGGCGAGCTTCAGCGCCTCCCGTTCGACCATCGACTGCGGGCTGTCCACGGCCGGCTCGGGACGAGCCGGGGCGGGCCGGGTGGAGGCGGCGTCGCGGCTGCCCGGGCCGGTGTCGCGGGTGCCGGGTGGCGGGGTGTTGGCGGCGGCGAGCACCGCCCGCTGCACCGGCTCGATCTCCATCCCCAGGTCCATTGCGAGTTTGCGGACGTACTCCGGGCGCTTCTCCCGGTCCTTGAGTCGTGCGACGAGCGGCGCGGCGTGGCGCATGGCCTCGACCCGGCCGTCGACGGTGTCCAGGTCGAAGCGGCCGATCACGTGCCGCAGCGCGAAGTCGACGAGCGGCTCGCGGCGGGCGACCAGATCCCGCACCGCCAGGTCTCCCTTGGCCAGCCGCAGGTCGCACGGGTCCATGTTGTCCGGGCTGACCGCGATGAACGTGCGCCCGACGAACCGCTGATCGTCTTCGAAGGCGCGCAGCGCGGCCTTCTGGCCGGCGGCGTCACCGTCGAAGGTGAAGATGATCTCGCCGGCCACCTCGTCGCTGTCGAACAGCAGCCGCCGCAGGACGGAGATGTGGTCCGCGGCGAAGGCGGTGCCGCAGGTCGCCACCGCCGTGGTCACCCCGGCGAGGTGGCAGGCCATCACGTCGGTGTAACCCTCGACGATGACCGCCCGGCCCTGCTTGGCGATCTCCCGCTTGGCCTGGTCGATGCCGTAGAGCACGTGCGACTTCTTGTAGATCGGCGTCTCGGGGGTGTTCAGGTACTTCGGGCCGTCGTCGTCGTCGAAGAGCTTGCGTGCGCCGAAGCCGATCACGTCGCCCGCGAGGTCGCGGATCGGCCAGAGCAGCCGACGGCGGAACCTGTCGATCAGGGTGCCGGAGCGGGACTCCCGGGACAGCCCGGCGGTGACCAACTCCTGGTGGGTGAAACCCTGCTGGCGCAGGTGCTTGGTGAGCAGATCCCAGCCCTCCGGCGCGAAGCCGCAGCCGTAGCGCTCGGCGGCGGCCCGGTCGAAGCCCCGTTTGGCCAGGAACTCCCGGGCCGGCCGCGCCCCGGCCGTGCTCAGCTGCGCCCGGTAGAACTCGACAGCGGCGGCGTGCGCGGCGACCAGACGCTGCCGTTGCCCCTGCTGGGGGCGGGGGCGCGGGGTGCCCTTGTCGTCCTCGATGTAGCGCAGCTGGATGCCGGCGCGGCCGGCCAGCCGCTCCACGGACTCCACGAAACTGAGGTGGTCGGCGTCCATCAGGAACTTGATGGCGTCGCCGCCGGCCCCGCAGCCGAAGCAGTACCAGACGTTGCGGGCCGGGGAGACGTTGAACGACGGACTCTTCTCGTCGTGAAACGGGCACAGGCCCTTCAGGTTGCCGCCACCTGCGGACTTGAGGGTGACCGTCTCGGAGATCACATCCCCGATCGAGGTGCGTTCCCGGACCAGTGCGATGTCCTCGTCCCGGATCCGCCCAGCCATACGCCACCCCCTCGGCGTACATCCTGCCCTGCCGGACCGACGACACGCCGGCCGGGGGATGCCGGTGTGGCGGGCACCGCTGCCGGCTGGGCGGTTCCGGCCCGCGGGCCGGGCCTCGTGCGATCAGGCCAGGCCGGCGCAGGCCGTCTGGATGGCGGCGCTGAGGCCCGTGTCGCCGCAGTCGGTGGCTGCCGAGGTACGCGCCACGACCTGCCAGCCCTTGGCATCCTGGTGCAGGAACACCTGGCCGTCGGGAATCTCCCCCTGCGGGGCGACAGCCATCAGCCGGGCGTAGCCGTTGCGGCAGGAGAACACCGCCACGTCCTGCACAGTCTGCCCGCTCAGGGCCGCTCTGGTGGTCGCGAGCAGGACCTCCGGGCGGCAGGACGGGGTGTCGGTGACGTGTTGGTCGTCGAGCCGGATCGGCTTGGCGGTGGTCGGGGCCGGGTCGACCGCCCGACCGGCTCCCGCACCGGGCCGGGCCGGGGCGGAAGCCGGTGGCGCGGGGACGCTGGAGGTAGGGGCGGTCGCCGGCGATCCGGAAACGGTCGGCTCCGGCGCGGCGACCGGCCCGTTCGAGGTCGGCGTGGGAGCACTGGCCGCGCCGCCGGTGCGCTCCTCGTGCGCGCATCCGGCCACCGTTAGGGCCAGCGCCACCGCCACCACCAGGTACGCGCCACTGCGTCGGATCGTCATGATCGTTTCTCCCTCGCGTCGGACTGCCGTCCGGGGCGATGCCCGGTGCTGGTCCGACGCTAGGAAAGCGGCCTGCGTGTGGTCTTGACGAAACCTGGAAGCGCAGGTCGCCGGCTGCTCAGACCAGCTGCGTACCGGTCTCGATCCGGTCCGCCACAGATGCCGCCGCGCACTCGCACCACCACCGCTCGTGCCAACCCGGCGCTTCGCGGGCCTCCCGGGTGCCGAGCCGCCGAAAGGTCGCCGCAGCGGTGTCCCACACCCGGTGCGCCGACTCGACGTCACCCAACGCGGCGTGCGCCGCGCCGAGGTCGCGCAGCGTGCGCGCCGCGCCGAGATCATGGTGTAGCTCGACCCAGCCGTCATGGGCCAGCCGGAGGGCCTCCAGGGCGACCTCCGGCCGGCCGGCCGCCAGGTGCAGTTCACCAATGGTTCGCTGGACCAGCGCCGTGCCGAACCGGTCGTTCAACCGACGGCACGTCGCCAGGCTGCGCTCCAGCGGTGCCAGCGCCCGACCCACGTCCCCCTGCCGGAGCCACACCTTCGCCAGCGCCTGCTCGGTGTAGCAGGCGAGCAGCTCGTCACCGCTCGCCACGATCAGCTCGTGGGCCCGGACGCACCAGCGCTGCGCGTCGTCCAGCTCACCCCGGGCCCGGTGCACGAGGCCGATCCCCCGAGCAGCGATGGCCTCGCCCCGGACGTGACCGAGCCCCCGGTAGGCGTCCATGGCCAGGCTGATGTAGCGCATCGCCTCATCGTCGTCGCCAAGCTCCCGCAGGCAGTGACCGATCCCGTAGGTGGCGTGCGCGGCCGCGTTGTCGCCGCCGATTCGGTTCAGCACGTCGGCCGCCGCGGTCAGCAACGGGACGGCCTCCCGGTGCCGGCCGACCTCGCGCAGCACGGCGCCCAGCCCGCTGCGCGCCGCCGCCGACCCGTGCTCATGACCGGACGCCTCGAACAGCTCGATGGCGCTCCGGAAATTCTGTTCGGCCTCGACGAACCGGTCCTCCTTGTGGCGCAGCAGCGCGATGCCGCAGGCGATCACCGCCTCGCCGACGGAGTTCCCGGCAGCCCGGGCCGCCGCGGCCGCCGCCGCGTGGGTGCGCCCCCAGCCGACAAAGTCGTTCCGGACCGCGAAGGACGCGTAGACCAGCGCGTCGGCCAGCGCGCACGCCGCCACGTCCATGCCGAGCTCCGCGGCCCGCTCTACCGCGACGACAAGTGTCGACGCCTCGACATCGAGCCAACCGGGCAGCTGGTGGTCCGTCGGGAGCGGAACCGTCGGCACGTCCACCGGCTGCGGCCGCTGCCGATAGAGCGGCGGAACGGCGTACGGCTGCCGCTGGTTGAGCCGCTCCGCAAGGTCGGTGGCGGTTGCCAGGACCCGGGCCACCGCGGCGCGCAGCGCGCCGTCGGCGTCCTCCTCGACGGCGCGTTCCCAGGCGAACAGTCGAACCAGGTCGTGCATGTGGTAGCGGAGCAACCGGTGCGTCGGGTCGGGCAGGGCGGTCACCAGCCGGGCGTCGGCGAGTTGCTCCAACAGCTCTTCGGCCTCGTCCACCGAGCCGCCGATGAGCGCCGCCACCAGCCACTCCGCGAAGCTCGGCACCCCGAGGAAGCCGAGCAGCCGCAACGCCCGGCGGGCCGCCGGGTCGAGCGCCTGGTAGCCGATTCCGACGCTGACCCGTACGGCCAACCCGTCTGTGGCCATCTCGTCGAGCCGCCCACGTTCGTCCCGCATCCGCTCCGCCAGGCGGGCGATCCGGCGGTGCGGTCGCGCCGCGATCCGCGCGCCGACGATCCGAAGAGCGAGTGGTAGCCCCGCGCACATCTCGACGAGGGCGTCCGCCGCCTCCGGTTCCGCCGCCACCCGGGCCGGCCCGATGATGCGATCCAACAGGTGGACCGAGTCGGCCTGATCCAGCAGCGGCACCTCGACGTGTCCGGCACCCGGAACGGTGGTCAGCCAGGCCCGGCTGGAGACGATCAGGGCGCTGCCCGGGCCGCCGGGCACCAGGGGCCGGACCTCCTCGGCGCTGACCGCTGAGTCGAGCACGATGAGGAGACGTCGACCGCTCAGCATGGCCCGGTACTGCCCGAGCTTGTCCGCCATCGTGGGGAGTTGGTGGATGTTGGTGGCGCCGAGGGCGCGCAACACCCGGTCGACCGCCTCCCCCGAGTCACGGCCGCGACCACTGAGGGTGACGAAAATCTGACCATCCGGGTACGCCTGCCGCAGCAGATACGCCAGTCGGATGCTGAGGGCCGTCTTCCCGACCCCACCCGGGCCGGAGAGGATCAGCACGGGTGCGGCGGCCCCCTCGTCACCCCGACCGTCGGGGCGCAGGACGCTCAGCGCGCGGGAGATCTCCGATTCGCACCCGACATGGTCGGGCAGGTCGGCCGGGAGTTGGCACCCGAGCCCCCCGCTGGTGGGCTGCGGATGCTCCGGTGCGGTCGCGACCGGTGTCGGCACGACGGCCGACGGCTGCGCCGGAGCCGGCGTCGGCGTCGGGGCCGGGGCCGCGGTCGCGAGCGCTGCCGGTGGCCGTAGGGTGCCGCGCAGGATCTCCCGGTGCAGGTCCTGAAGGTCCGTGCCCGGGTCGATCCCGAGATCGTCGGCGAGCCGGGCGCGGGTCCGGGTGTACACCTCGAGCGCCTCGGCTCGGCGTCCATTGAAGTAGAGGGCTCGCATCAGGCTCAGCGCCAACGGCTCGATGAGCGGGCTCCGATCCATGGCCACTGTGAGCCGCTCGGTGACCGGGCCGGGCCGGCCATGGGTGATCTCACTGTCGGCCCAGTCGAGCAGGACCCGGGTGAGTTGCTGACGCAGCCCTTCCCGGATCCGGGCCGCCCAGTCGCCGGGCAGGCCGTCGAGGGGCTCCCCGCGCCACAGGTCGATCGCTTCCCGCAGCAGAGCGGGCCGGTCCGGATGCTCCACCGGCAGGCCCTGCGCCTGCTCGGCGAGGCGGCGTAGTCGGTACAGGTCCACCCGGTCCGGGTCGGCGGCGAGCAGATAGCCGGTCTGACTGCGCCCCACGGTGATCGGCGCCGTCTCGGCCGACCGGGCGGTGGCCAGGATCCGCCGGATGCGGGTCAGGTAGGTGTACAGCACGCCGCGTGCGTCGGCTGGCGGCGTCTCGTCCCAGACCCGGTCGACAAGGGTCTCGATCGGCACGCTTCGACCCGCGTCAACGGCGAGCGCGGCGAACACCAGCCGCTGCTTCGGCGGACCCAGCTCCACCGATCGTCCGTCGACCACAACCTGCAGGTCACCCAATATACGTAGTTCCACGGCTTCGCCCCCGAGCCCGTAGTGCCTACACGGCCCGGAGCGGGCCGCTCAAGTTGTCAAGAATCCGTTCAGGTTCGCTACCGGATCCGGCTGCGAGGGTCTTCCCAGCCAGCCACCGCCGAACCGCACGCGACACCACTCAGCGGTGCCACGGCTCTCGTGTCCTCATCAGAAGGGAAGGCTGCCGGCCGACAACCGCATAGCAGGACCATCTGGGACCGACCACTGCGGACGGAACCCACGGTGACGCCTGCGTCGCGGATCTTATCCGGACGCGTCGACTTCAGCCAAGAGTCTCGATGCATTCCGGTCCGGCGCCACCACCCCCCACTCATCCACCCTGAAGGGAAAAGTTGTGCAGTCACGATTCGGCCGTACTCGCCGAGCGAGCGGCATCGTCGGCGCGCTGGCCATGATCGCCGCGGGACTGGTCGGCCTGTCGCCGGCCCCGGCGCAGGCCTCCACACTCGAAGGACCCATCGATCGCGGCGAGATCATGCGCCGCGCCCAGAACTGGGTGGACCGCGGCCTCACCTACAGCCAGGCGCAGAGTGAGCCGGCGTCCGACGAAGAGGGTTCCCACAGGTACCGCCGGGACTGCTCCGGACTGGTTTCCATGGTCTGGCACCTGGACAAGAAGCCGAGCGGTTGGGACTACAACACGGACGATTTCGAGGGGTCCAACTCCCGCTGGTTCACTCTCGGCAGCAGAGACGACTGGCAGCCCGGCGACGCGATGGTGCGCTCGGGCCACATCGAACTGTTCGCTTTCTGGGCCGACCGGAACGACCACAGCAAGGGCGCCTACGTCTATTCGTTCAACAGAGACGGCGAGACGGTCCAGAACCCGCGCGAGAGGAGCAATTTAGGCAACCTGGGCTTCAACAGCGCGGGTGACCTGGCGAGTTTCAAGCCGATCCGCCGTACCGGTCTGATCGCCTCCCCGTCGGCTCCCGCGAAGCCGCAGGCCACGAAGTTGTCGGTCGCGCTGAACGCGGACGGCCGGATGCAGGCGTTCCAGACCCGTGGTTCCGGCGCGGTGTACAGCACCTGGCAGTCCGCCCCCAACAGCGTCTTCGGCGCCTGGGCCAACCTCGGCGGCAGCGCCCTGAAGTCGCCGACGGCGGTGACGAAGGCGGACGGCCGGATCGAGTTGTTCGCGATCGGCGGCGACGGGAAGCTCTACGACAAGTGGCAGAGCACCGTGAACGGCCCGTTCTCCGACTGGACCAGCCTCGGCGGCAGTGCGCTCAGCAGTGACCTGAACGTCGCCACGAACGCCGACGGGCGCCTGCAGGTCTTCGTCATCGGCGGCAACGGCAGCCTCTACAGCATCTGGCAGACCACCACCAGCGGCCCCTGGTCGGCCTGGGCCAACCTCGGCGGCACCGACCTGCGCTCGCTCAGCGCCGTGAAGAAGAAGGACGGCCGGATCGAGCTGTTCGCCATCGGCGGCGACGGGAAGCTCTACCACAGGTGGCAGAGCACGGCCAACGGGCCGTTCTCCGACTGGACCAGCCTCGGCGGCAACGACCTGACCACCGAGCTCGCCATCTCCGCCAATGCCGACGGACGCCTCCAGGTCTTCGTCATCGGCGGCAACGGCGCCCTCTACAGCATCTGGCAGACCACCACCAGCGGCGCCTGGGCCGACTGGACCAACCTCGACGGCACCGACCTGAGCGCCGTCCGGGCTGTCACCAAGGCCGACGGTCGGATGGAACTGTTCGCGATCGGCGGCGACTCAAAGCTCTACCACAAGTGGCAGACCACAGCGAACGGGCCGTTCTCCCCCTGGACCAGCCTCGGCGGCAATGGCCTCACCACCGACCTCGCCATCTCCGCCAACGCCGACGGACGACTCCAGGTCTTCGTCATCGGCGGCAACGGCAGCCTCTACAGCATCTGGCAGACCACCACCAGCGGCTCCTGGTCGGACTGGACCAACCTCGGCTGACCCCAGCACCACCCGCGGGGGGCACCGGCCGCGCCGGTGCCCCCCGCTCCACAGCAGATCACCGGTCCGCCTCCGGCGGAGCCGCGCCCTCGTACGCCCCGGTAGCCCTCGAAAGGAACTTCTTCCATGCGTGTTTCCTCCGCCCCGCACCTGCCGAACCAGATTTCCCGACGTGGCGTCCTGGCCGGTCTGGCCGCCGTTGTCGCAGGCGGCGTCACCGGGCTGACCTTCGGATCCCCGGCGGCCGCGGCCGTCTACCGCCGTGGTGTCGACTACTCGTGGGGTCGCCCGAGCATCAGCGGCCTCAAGGCCGCCGGTTACACCTTCGCCTGCCGATATCTGAGTGACAGCACCGATGGCAAGAACCTCACCCGCGGTGAGGCGGACGCCCTCATCGCGGCCGGCATCGACGTCGTCTGCAACTGGGAGTACACCGCCAGCGAGGCGCTGCAGGGGTACGCGAAGGGGGTGGAGAACGCCACCAAGGCGCAGAGCCAGGCGCTGGCCTGCGGCATGCCGGCGGGCAAGCCGATCTACTTCAGCGTGGACTTCGACGCATCGGCGTCGCAGCAGACCGTCATCAACGCCTACTTCGACGGGTTGGCCTCCGTGCTGGGCCGGGCCCGGGTCGGCGCCTACGGCGGCTACTACGTGATCAAGCGACTCTTCGACGCCGGCAAGATCCGCTGGGGCTGGCAGACGTACGCCTGGTCGTCCGGCCAGTGGGACAGCCGGGCACAGCTGCGGCAGGTGGAGAACAACGTGACCATCGCCGGAGCCCAATGTGACCGCAACGAGGCCTGGGCCATCGACTTCGGCCAGTGGGGTAGCCGGCCGTCCGCCCGGTCGTTGGCGGTGGCGTTGAATGCCGACGGCCGGTTGCAGGCGTTCCAGACCCGCGGCTCCGGCGCGGTGTACAGCACCTGGCAGACCTCCCCGAACGGCGTCTTCGGCGACTGGGCCAACCTCGGCGGCACCCACCTGCAGGCCCCGACCGCGGTGACGAAGGCGGACGGCCGGATCGAACTGCTCGCCATCGGCGGCGACTCGAAGCTCTACGACAAGTGGCAGCGCAGCACGAACGGGCCGTTCGCCGACTGGGCCAGCCTCGGCGGTAACGATCTCACCACCGACCTCACCACCGCCACCAACGCCGACGGACGCCTGCAAGCCTTCGTCATCGGCGGCAACGGCAGCCTCTACAGCATCTGGCAGACCACCAC
Organism: Micromonospora sp. NPDC049047; assembly: GCF_040649135.1. Classification (NCBI taxonomy): domain Bacteria; kingdom Bacillati; phylum Actinomycetota; class Actinomycetes; order Micromonosporales; family Micromonosporaceae; genus Micromonospora; species Micromonospora sp. NPDC049047. The sequence continues at coordinate 136,009 of NZ_JBEZEY010000006.1, read as the reverse complement.
CAGCGGCCCCTGGTCGGCCTGGACCAACCTCGGCGGCACCGACCTACGCTCGCTCAGCGCCGTGAAGAAGAAGGACGGCCGGATCGAACTGTTCGCCATCGGCGGCGACGGGAAGCTCTACCACAAGTGGCAGAGTACGGCCAACGGGCCGTTCTCCGACTGGACCAGCCTCGGCGGCAACGACCTCACCACCGACCTCACCATCGCCGCCAACGCCGACGGACGCCTCCAGGTCTTCGTCATCGGCGGCAACGGCGCCCTCTACAGCATCTGGCAGACCACCACCAGCGGCTCCTGGGCCGACTGGACCAACCTCGACGGCACCGACCTGAGCGCCGTCAAGGCCGTCACCAAGACCGACGGTCGGATCGAGCTGTTCGCCATCGGCGGTGACGCCAGGCTCTACCACAAGTGGCAGAACACGGCTAACGGCCCGTTCGCGGACTGGACCAGCCTCGGCGGCAACGACCTCACCACCGACCTGGCCGTCGCCACCAACGCCGACGGACGCCTCCAGGTCTTCGTCGTCGGCGGCAACGGGAGCCTCTACAGCACCTGGCAGACCACCACCAGCGGTCCCTGGTCCAGCTGGGCCAACCTCGGCTGACGGGCACCATCGCGGGGTCACCGGTGCGGCCGGGTGACCCCGCGCTCACCGGTTCCGGCCCGCCGGCCGGGCCCACCCGGGGACCATGACCAGATGCGCAGGGTACGGACCGACCGCCCGCACGTGCCGAGCTGGTTGGGCACGTGGTTGGGGCTACGCGGCCAGGCCCCGCGGACGGACGAGGCCGGCCACCGGCACGCCACCTGGCTGGAACTCTTCCTCGACCTCATCTTCGTGTACGCGCTGGCAGCGGTGACGGCCCGGCTGGGCGACGACCCCTCGCCGTCGCCGAGGGCGGTGCTGGCCGTCATCGGGCTCTTCGTGGTGATCCAGTGGGCCTGGCTGGGGCAGGTCTACTACGACACCCGGTTCGACCCGGACGACGCGCTGCACCGGCTGCTGGTGCTCGTCGCGTTGGTCGGCGCGGGCGCGATGACGCTCGGGGTCGACGAGGTGCCGGAGAGCGTGCTTCTGCCGGTCGGGTACCTGATCGTGCGGGGCGTGCTGCTCCTGCTGTACCTGCGGGCCCGTCCGACCAGCCCGATGGCGCGTACGGTGACGACTGTCTACCTGATCGGCTTCGGGTCCGGTTGGCTGCTCTGGCTGGTGTCGCTGACCGTGCCCAGTCAGCTGCGCCCGGTGCTGTGGGTGGTCGCGATGGTCATCGAACTGAGCACGCCCTGGGTCGGCGTACGCTGGCTCAACCGCTGGCCGGTGGACAACCGGCACCTACCGGAACGGATCGGCCAGTTCACCATCATCGTGCTGGGCAGCGCGCTGGCCAGCCTGCTCTTCGCCGTGCCGGACCATCCCCCGCCACACATGATCCTCACCGCCGCGTTGGCCTTCCTGATCCCGGCGGCCGTCTGGTGGGTCTACACCACGTTCGTCACCACCCGCCTGCTCCAGCGCCGGCTGCGCGGCGGGCAGGCGTACAGCTACCTGCACATTCCGCTCGGCGGTGCCCTGCTGCTGCTCGGCTGGGCGCTCGGACAGGTGGTCCGGCTGATCGACAGCAACGCTGACCACCTGCCACTGGAGCTGCGGCTGCTGCTTGGCGCATCGATGGTGATCTGGACGCTCTGTGGTCTTGCCCTGTACTGGCTGTGGACCCGACCCAGCGCCGCCCGGTTGGCAATCGCCGTCTACGGCGTGGTCTCGGTCTCGCTGATCACCACGACGGTGCGCCAACCAAGGGTGCTGCTGTCGCTGCTCGCCCTGGCGGTCGTCGGTTATGCCGTCCTGGTCAGCCGGCGACTGGCCAGAGCCGGCGCGGCGAACCGCACACCCGAGGGATGAGCAACCCTCAGGCGGCGGTGGCCTCCTCGGCGGTCACCTGGCTGTTCCAGTCGGCCTTGGTGGAGCGCCAGCCCTCGTCGTCCATGCCACGCCGCCAGTAGCCGGAGATGGAGAGTTGACCGAGCGGGATGCCCCGCTCGCCGCGCAGCAACCGGCGCAGGTCCCGGACGAAGGCTGCCTCGCCGTGCACGAACGCGTGCACCTGACCGGCCGGGAACTCCAACGCCCGTACCGCCGCGACAAGCGCCGCACCGACCGGGCTCTCGCCCCGGTGCACCCAGGTCACCTCGATCGCGCCGGGGCTGAGCAGCTTCTGCTCGTCGGCCGGGTCGCCGATCTCCACGAAGACGTGGGCCGGCGCGCCCAGCGGCAGCCGTTCGCATGCGGCGGCGATCGCCGGCAGGGCGCTCTCGTCGCCGACCAGCAGGTGCCAGTCCGCGTCCGGGCTCGGCGCGTACGCCCCGCCGGGGCCGACGAAGTGCACCGGGTCGCCCGGCCGTAGCGCGGCGGCCCACGGGCCGGCCAACCCCTCGTCGCCGTGGTACACCACGTCCACGGTCAACTCCTCGGCAAGCGGATCCCACCGCCGTACGGTGTACGCGCGCAGCCGGGGCCACTGCTCCCGGGGCAGGTCCCGACGGATCGCGGCGAGATCCATCGGCTGCGGATAGACGACGCCGGGCTGCGGGAACACCAGCTTGATGTAGTGGTCGGTGAACTCACCCACCGGCAGGTCGGCCAACTCGTCCCCACCGAGGACGAGCCGGACCAGGTGCGGGGTGGGCCGCTCGGTGCGCAGCACGCGGACCGACGTCACTGCTCTAGGCCGTTCGGTCATGTTGGTTAGGCTAGCCTAACCAGCTCGGGCCGCCAATCGAGGTCCCGCCAGGCCATCTGCTCCGGGACCGCTCTCCGCCGGGCAAGCAGATGCCGGGCAAGCAGATAGGCGTTGAGCCCGTCCTCGAGTGTGCGAGCACGGTCCGACAGGGCGCCGTCGGCCGCCGCCCGGATGGCCCCGTTGAGACCGGCCGACTCAATGTCCATCCACTGGCTCGCCGCGGCCGCGTCGGTGAAGGCCGTGGCGCCGCCTCGGCCCGTCGTTTCGCGACGCACCACCCGGAGCGCCGCGGCAACCTGTTCGATGTACCACTCGATCAGCCGGTCCAGCCCGGCAGTCCGGTCCGGCACCGGATCAGTGGTCCGCGCCCGCCGCTCGGCAAAAAGGCGCAGCAGGTCGTGATAGCGGAAGCGGCCCTTCGCGCAGACCTGCACGAGGTTGCCGTCCACCAGTTCGTGCAGTGCCTCCTCGACCAGCGCCTCGTCCTCGCCCACCATCCGAGCCGCCGCAGGCAGGCCAAAGTGGGCGCCGGGCAGAAGCGCCGACATGCGAAACGTCCGGGCCGTGGCAGCGGGGAGCTGCTGGTAGCTGAGGTCGAAGCTGGCTTCCACCCCCACGTCGCCGATCCGGAGCACGTCCAGCCGCACGTGGCGGTCGGCCAGCTGCTCCATCACCGCCCGCACCGTCCAGGACGGCCGGCTCACCAATCGGCTGCCCGCCACGCGCAAGGCGATCGGCAGGTGCCCACAGGCGCGCACAACGCCGACGGCGGCCTCGTGCTCCGCCGCCACGCGGGCCGAACCCACCGATGCTGCCAGCATGTCGATCGCGTCGACGGCCGAGGGCACGGCCAGGTCGACGATCACGGCACCGGCCAGGTCGGCGAGCCGACGACGACTGGCGACCAGCACCGCGCTGCCGCCAGTTCCTGGCAGTAACGGCCGCACCTGCGCCGCATTGCGCGGGTTGTCCAGCACGATCAGCATCCGGCGGTCAGCCAGGACGCTGCGGAACAGTGCCGAGCACTCCGCCTCGTCGCGTGGTATCCGGCGGGCGGGCACGCCGAGCGCGCGCAAAAAACCGGCCAATGCGTCCAGCGGCGACACCGGGAGGCGACCGAAGCCTTGCAGATCGATGTACAGCTGCCCGTTCGGAAACGACGGCCGCAGCAGCTGTGCGCTGCGCAGCGTCAGTGCCGTCTTGCCGACCCCGGCGGCTCCGGTGATCACACAGGTTGTCACCGACTCCGGCAACGGTCGCTGCGGATCTCGACCGAGCAGGTGCAGGAGATGGCGTATTTGCTCCGCCCGCCCGGTGAAGTCCGCGGGCGGCGCGGGAGTCTGCAAGGGCACTCCCCGTGGCGTGGGCGACCCGGTTTCGACCGACCCCCGCCGGCCCGGAGGTCCGAGCACCGACCGGTACGCCTCGACCAGCTCCCGGCCGGGATCGATGCCGAGGTCCTCGGACAGCCGTCGGCGGACGTCCTCGTACGCCCGCAGCGCGGCAGCCTGTTGGCCAACCCCGGCCAACGTGGAGATCAGCTGGGCTTGCAGTGGTTCGTGCAGGGGATACTGGCCGGACAGTTCCCGCACGGTCCGCAGCGCTCGGTCGAAGCGGCCGAGCGGCCCGGCCAGCTTGGCGTGGCGGATCGTCGCGGCGATGCGCTCCTCCTCGACCGCGATCAGCAACGAGTCACCACGCAGCTCCGGCACGTCCGCGAGCGGGCTGCCGCGCCACTGTTGGATCGCCTCGTCGAGCAGGGCGAACGCGGCTGGCCCGTCGTCGTGCGCATCGGCCCGTGCCAGCAACTCCTGCCCCATCAGTAGGTCGAGCTGCTCGGTGGCCACGGTGAGCCGGTAACCGCCGGGCACCAGCGCCAACGGCTGACGAACCCGTTCCGTGGACCACCCGCTCTCCAGCGACCGACGCAGCCGGCTGACATAGGTCTGCACCAGGTTGACCGCGGTGGAGGGCGGCTGCGCGCCCCAGAGCAGGTCGATCAGTTCGTCGCGGGACACCGCCGCGTTGGGCGTCAGGGCCAGCCGGGCGAGCACCACCCGGTGCCGGCCGGCGCCGAGTGGCACGGCCGTGGACCCTCGATACAGCGAGAGAGGACCGAACAGCTTGATTGTCGGCGACTCCGCCCGATCGTCGTTCGGGCCGGCGGCGGCCAGCGCCGAGTCCCGCAGAGTCGCGGCCTCGTGGTCGGACAGTCCCAAAGCCACGCTGAGGGCGCGTATGGAGCGCGGTCTCGGGCGGCGGCTGCGCCCCTGTTCGAGGTCGCGAATAGTCGCTGCGCTCAGCCCAGACCGATCGGCCAACTCCTGCTGCGTCAGGCCACTCCGCTCCCGCAAACGCTGCAAATATCGACCGAAACCGACGTCTTTCCAATAAAATTTATCTATCAAAATGATCACCCCCGTGAATCGACGCCATTCTAATACGGGGTCTGTTCCGGCGCGGCCCCGTCGTCGGCGGGTCATCGACTTCATTCCGGAGATGGCGGAAACCGGGTGTCCGCCTCAGATGGCGGACACCCGGTTTCCGGTGCTCGGGGAGGTCAGCTGTTGAAGGGCACCGCGGAAAGGAGCGCCTGCGTCCACCCCGAGTCGTCCACCGCGCCCAGACCGAAGAGGTCGCCGCCGCTGCCGTCGTAGGGGTTGCGGTCGGTGTAGCGGAAAAGCCCGCCAGTCCCGGTACGACCAAAGTACGTACCCGCGCCGGGCGAGACCAGGTGGGTCATGCCCTGCCAGGTGCTGTCCTTCAGCTCACCCGAGGACCAGGAACCCGCACCATTGATCTTGTACGACAGGAGCCGCCCATCCGCCGTCGTACCCAGGATCCAGTCCTGACCCGTCGTGGTCATCGTCTTGAGCACGAACCCACCACCGATCCTCGTACCATTGACGATGTTGTCGCCGGTCGGCTTCGTCGACGTCACGTCATAACGCAGCAACTCCCCAACGGAATTGATGCCGTACAGACTGCCGTGCCCGTCGTAGCTGAGCTGGGTGTGCGTCCACCCACCAACCTTGATCCTCGACGGCTTCTCGAACGCCACACCCGTCTTGTTCGTAATGATGTTGACCCGGTGCAGATCACCAGCGGTCGACGTCACCAACAGCGTGTTGTAATTCAACGTCGCCAACGCTTTCGGCGTGAAACCCAGAGGCTCCTCCGACAGCACCGTCTTCAACCGGCGGCCCGTACCCGACTCGATCTCCGAGTACGTCAACCTGCCATCGGCCAGCACCCCGTACACCAAGATGTTGCCGCAGTTCGCGCTCACCGCCCGAACCTCTGGCGACTTCGGCTCGCCGCTTGGCGAGCCGTCGGTGGTGATGCCGGACGGGGCACCGTTGAAGTAGGACTCGACCTTGGCCCCGTCACGTCGCTGCTCGTGGTGCAGGTGTTCGCCGCTGGAATTGCCGGTGGTGCCGACCCGGCCGAGCAACTGACCCTGGCCGACCTGCTGACCGGTCGAGACAGCGGGCGTCGAGACCATGTGCAGGTAGAGCGACTCCCAGCCGCCGCCGTGATTGAGTTTGACGTAGTTGCCCGCACCGCTGTCATAGCCGGCGTAGGCGACGGTGCCCGCGGCAGAGGCGAGAATGGGCCGGCCGGCCGTGGTCCCCGTGGTGGCGAACATGTCAATGTCGTAGTCGTCGTGGCCGGGATAGGTGGACATCCGCCACACGTCGTCGCAGGCGAACGGAAGCTGGAAGTTCGGCCGGGCGCCAGCGGCCTGGGCGGCGGCCGAATCGACGATGTCCAGCGCCGAAACGCCGGTCCCGGCCAGCGCCATGGCGGCCAGGGCTGCCGCCGTCAGGCGTCGTACCCGGTGGGGCTGAGTCATGTCTCGTCGCTCCTCAATGGCGGAGATCTGGAGGTACCGGAGGTTGGCCATGGTCGGGCGCCTCAGTTGGCGAAGGGCTGGGCGGACAGCAGGGTCTGGGTCCAGCCGGAGTCGTCGACGGTGCCCTGCCCGATGAGGTCGCTGCCGTCGCGGTCGTACGGATCCTGATCGAGGTAGCGGTGCAGCGCACCGTTGCTCGTGCGGCCGTAGTAGATGCCGGCGCCGGGCGAGACCAGGTGGGTCATGCCCTGCCAGGTGCTGTCCTTCAGCTCACCCGAGGACCAGGAACCCGCACCATTGATCTTGTACGACAGGAGCCGCCCATCCGCCGTCGTACCCAGGATCCAGTCCTGACCCGTCGTGGTCATCGTCTTGAGCACGAACCCACCACCGATCCTCGTACCATTGACGATGTTGTCGCCGGTCGGCTTCGTCGACGTCACGTCATAACGCAGCAACTCCCCAACGGAATTGATGCCGTACAGACTGCCGTGCCCGTCGTAGCTGAGCTGGGTGTGCGTCCACCCACCAACCTTGATCCTCGACGGCTTCTCGAACGCCACACCCGTCTTGTTCGTAATGATGTTGACCCGGTGCAGATCACCAGCGGTCGACGTCACCAACAGCGTGTTGTAATTCAACGTCGCCAACGCTTTCGGCGTGAAACCCAGAGGCTCCTCCGACAGCACCGTCTTCAACCGGCGGCCCGTACCCGACTCGATCTCCGAGTACGTCAACCTGCCATCGGCCAGCACCCCGTACACCGACACGGCGGGCGGGGTCCAGAGCGCGTCGACGATGATCTGCCCGTCCGAGGCCTGCCCCTGGTACCTGTCCGGATAGGCCGAGACCTGCACCCGCTGGCAGACCTCGCCGATCGGCTCGCTCGCCCAGGAGTTGTTCGGATAAAGGCTGATCATCTTGTTCAGGAAGGCATTGGTCGCCCACGTCGGGTCCAGCCGCTGCGACTCGGACCCCCAGGAGTCCTGCTGCTGGAACAGGCCGAGACTGGTGTGGTCGACCTTTTCCGCCACGTTCTGGATGGTCGACTCGACGATGGTGGTGGTGACGGCGATGACCGCGGCGCGCTCGGCCAACCCCCGCGCCTGTACCGCCTGCACCACCTTGCGGGCACAGGACACCCGGTAGGCGGTCATGTAGCCGTCCATAGTGCCGCTGAGCCGGCTGTTGAGGCTGGTGGCCAGCGAGGCGTCCGCGCTGCTCGGTCCGCTCGTGGAGCAGGGAGCCGTCGCGTACGCCGCAGTCATCGACGCGGCCGGGAACTCGTCGCCAACGGCCGGCGCGGGCGAGGCCGCCGCGGCGGATTGGGCGGCAGGAGCGACGCCGACGGCCAGCGCCAGCACGGCACACAGTCCGCCGAGAATTGTTCGTTTCATGCAGATCCCCCAGATCGTCGATTGTTCGCACTGGGGAAGAGCATGATGTCGGTCGTTGTCTCGGCGCTGTTGTCAAGCTGTCCGTACCGCTCCCGCACAACCCCGGCCAGCAGGTCGACCGATCAGCGCCTGACGAGCCTGGTGTGCCAGGTCACCGCCGCCGGGTCGGTGAGCGAGGCGACCTGGTCGATCACCACCCGCAGTCGGGCGGTGTCGTCCGGGGCCGCCCGCCACAGCGGGGCGAAGATCGGATCGAGCCCGTCCGGCGCGCGCCGGAGCAGCGCGGCCACCAACTCGGCAAGCATCGTCCGCTGCCGTTCGTAGCGGCCCCGGAAACCCGACCGCCGCATCACGTACCGCAGGGCGATGCCCTTGAGCAGCGCGCACTGGGCTCGGACCAGCCTCGGCACCACCAGGTCGGCGTCGTAGCGGCGGTGCGGGCCGGGACCGGAGCGCTCCTCCGTCGCGGCCACCGCCGCCGCCACGAACCGGCCGGTCAGCCCGCTTGTGGTCGCCTTCAACGCGACCTGGGCGCGGTGGCTGCCGTCGTAGTCGGCGAGCGGCGCGAGCAGCGGGTCGGCGAGCAGGTCCACAAGCACCTCGGCCAGGTCGGCCGCGGACTCACCGGAGTAGGCGGCGGCCACGTCGGCGCAGAGCGCCGCCCGCTCGTCGGCGTCCGCGAGCAGCGGGCCCAACGTGACGTACCCGCCGTGGATGCCGTCCTCCACATCGTGCACCGAGTACGCGACGTCGTCGGCCCAGTCCATCACCTGCGCCTCCAGACAGCGCCGGTCGCCGGGCGCCCCGGCCCGGATCCAACCGAAGACCGGCGCGTCGTCCGCGTACACCCCGAACTTGCGCTGCCCGGGGCGGCGCGGCCACGGGTACTTGCCGATCGCGTCGAGCGACGCGCGGGTCAGGTTGAGGCCCGCCGGCGAGCCGTCCGGGGCGAGCACCTTCGCCTCCAGCCGGGTCAGCACCCGCAATGTCTGCGCGTTGCCCTCGAAGCCACCGCAGGGCGTGGCCAACAGGTCCAGCGCGGACTCGCCATTGTGCCCGAACGGCGGATGCCCCAGGTCGTGAGCGAGCCCGGCGACGTCGACCACGTCCGGGTCGCAGCCCAACCGGGCACCCATCTCCCGGGCGATCTGCGCCACCTCGAGCGAGTGCGTCAGCCGGGTACGCAGGAAGTCGTCAGTCCCGGCGGTGTGCACCTGGGTCTTGGTGGCCAGCCGCCGGAACGCCGCCGAGTGCAGCACCCGGGCACGGTCGCGCTCGTACGGTGAGCGGCGGTGCCCGGTGTCCTTGGGCGCCTCCTCAACCAGCCGCGCATCCGGCTCACTCTTCACGCAGCCGCCGCTGTTCGCGACTGCGGGGCTCGCAAAACCGGCTCACTCCTCGCGCTCACGCAGGACGCAGAACTCGTTGCCCTCCGGGTCGGCGAGCACCGTCCAGTCGACGTCGCCCTGGCCGATGTCGACGTGCCGGGCGCCCATGTCGACGAGCCGCTCGACCTCGGCCTCCCGGTCGGCGGGCCGCAGGTCGAGGTGCAGCCGGTTCTTGCGTTCCTTGCCCTCGGTCACCGGACCGAAGAACAGGGCGGGAGACCGATCCGCGGACTGGCGGATCTCCACGCCGCCCGGCTTCTCGGTGACGATCTGATAGCCGAGCGCCTCGGCCCACCAGCGGGCCAGCCGTGCCGGATCACGGGCATCGACGGTGAGGCTCTCCCAGACGCTTGTCATTCAGTCACCTTTCCCGTTCGACGGCCTACACAATCAGCCGTTTGCGAGCGAGCCAAGGCTACGCCCGTCACGGCCTGTCGACGTGCCCCCGACGCGTCGGCGAATCGTCCACAACCGCCGATCGGCCTGGAGTTGTGAACCGATCGCCCTGGGTTACGGGCTCGCGGGCGGCGGTGGCCACCGGTAGCGTTCCCAGCGCGGAACGTGACGAGCCGACCGACACGCAGATCCCGACCGGTAAGGGAGCAGCTCGTGGACGCAGACACCGTCCTGGGTACGGAGCTACGCGGACTGCGTCGACGCCGACCGGAGGTCGCCGGGACGGTGCTGGCCGGCACCGACGGGTTGCTCATCTCCAGCGACCTGCCCAGCACCGACGCCACCCACCTCGCCGCGCTGGCCGCCGCCAGTTTCGGGCTCGGCCACCGGGTGGCCGACACCGTCCGGCGGGGCGAGTTCCGGGAGTCGGTCGTCTGCACCACTGCCGGCTGCGTGGTGACCTACCCGGCCGGGCGCACCGCCCTGCTGACCCTGGTCACCGCGTCGGCGGTGGAGGATCTGGAGCCCCTGCACGAGGAGGCGCGGGCGGTGGCGCGGCGGACCGGCTCGGTGGTGGACACGCGCACCACCGGTGGCGGCGGTGCCTCCGCGGTTCCGGACGGGCACGCGCCGCTCGCCGTGCGTACCCCGATGGCGACCCTGCCCACCCAGTTGCGCCGCGCGACGCGACCGACCTGGCGGCGCCCACCGATCTGATCGTCGGTGCCGGCGGCGGCCGGGTCGCCCGGTCCGCCGCCGGCCCCCGTCAGCGGCTGTCCGAACCCTGGGTCTGCACCGCCGCCCGGCCGGCCTCCAGCCGGGCCACCGGCACCCGGAACGGCGAGCAGGACACGTAGTCCAGGCCGACCTCGTGGAAGAAGTGCACCGAGTCCGGGTCGCCACCGTGCTCGCCGCAGATCCCGAGCTTCAACCCGGGGCGGGCGCCCCGGCCCTCCTCGGCGGCGATCCGCACCAGCCGGCCGACGCCGTCCCGGTCGATCGACTCGAACGGCGAGATGCCGAAGATGCCCAGCTCCAGGTAGCGCCAGAAGAACGCTCCCTCGACGTCGTCCCGGGAGAAACCCCAGGCCATCTGGGTCAGGTCGTTGGTGCCAAAGGAGAAGAACTGCGCCGCCTCGGCGATCTGGCCGGCGGTCAGCGCGGCGCGGGGCACCTCGATCATCGTGCCGATCAGCACCTCGACGCCGCTGTCCCCGACCACCTCGGCGATGATCTTCTCGGCCTCGGCGCGAACCGTCTCCAGCTCCTGCACGGCACCGACAAGCGGCACCATGATCTCCGGGCGGGCGGTGCCGCCCGCGCGGGTGACCGCGACCGCCGCCTCGGCGATGGCCCGGACCTGCATCGCGAACAGGCCCGGGATGACCAGGCCGAGGCGGACGCCGCGCAGCCCGAGCATCGGGTTCTCCTCGTGCATCCGCCGCACCGCGGCGAGCAACGCCTCCTCCTTGGCGACGTCCTCGCCGCGCTCCTGGGCGACCGCGACGTTCACCGCGAGCTGCTCAAGCGGCGGCAGGAACTCGTGCAGCGGCGGGTCGATCAGCCGGACGGTGACCGGCAGGCCGTCCATCTCGCGGAAGATCTCCTCGAAGTCGGCCCGTTGCAACGGCAGCAGCGCGGCCAGCGCCTCGTCCCGCTCCCCCTCGGCGCGGGCCAGGATCAGGCGCTCGACCAGCTCCCGCCGGTCGCCGAGGAACATGTGCTCGGTGCGACACAGCCCGATGCCCTCCGCGCCGAAGCGCCGGGCCCGGGCCGCGTCCGCGCCGGTGTCGGCGTTCGTGCGGACCGCCAGCCGCCGCTTCCCGTCGGCGTGCGTCATGATCCGGTGTACGGCCCGGACCAGCGCGTTGTCGATGTGCTCGGGGTCGAGGCTGCCCTCGAAGTACTGCACCACCTCCGACGGCATGACCGGGACCTCACCCAGGTACACCTTGCCCGTGGTGCCGTCGATGGACACGACGTCGCCCTCGTTGACGGTCTGCCCGGCCACTGTGAACCGCTTCGCCGGAACGTTCACCTCGATCGCGTCGGCACCGGAGACGCAGGTCTTGCCCATGCCCCGGGCGACCACCGCGGCGTGGCTGGTCTTGCCGCCCCGCGAGGTGAGGATGCCCTTCGCGGCGATCATGCCGTTCAGGTCGTCGGGGTTGGTCTCCCGGCGGACCAGGATCACCGACTTTCCCTCGGCGGCCAGCTCGACGGCCCGCGCGGAGGTGAAGACCACGGTGCCGGACGCCGCGCCGGGAGAGGCGCCGATGCCCGTGGCGACCGCCTCGAACTCATGATCGAGCTGGAAGCGGGGGAACATCAGCTGTGCGAGCTGCGCGCCGTTCACCCGGTGCAACGCCTCGTCCAGGTCGATCAGGCCCTCGTCGACGAGTTGCCCGGCGATGACGAACGCGGCGGCTGCGGTGCGCTTGCCGACCCGGGTCTGCAACATCCACAGCTTGCCGCGCTCGATGGTGAACTCGATGTCGCAGAGGTCCTTGTAGTGTTCCTCCAGCCGGGCCATGATGCCGAGCAACTCGTCGTAGGAGGACTTGTCGAGCTGCTCCAGCTCCTGCAGGGGCACCGTGTTGCGGATGCCGGCGACGACGTCCTCGCCCTGCGCGTTGGCCAGGTAGTCGCCGTAGATGCCCTGCGCACCGCTGCCCGGGTCACGGGTGAACGCGACGCCGGTGCCGGAGTCCGGGCCGAGGTTGCCGAAGACCATCGTCACCACGTTGACAGCGGTGCCGAGGTCGGCCGGGATGCGCTCCTGGCGGCGGTAGAGCACCGCGCGCTCGGCGTTCCACGACTCGAAGACCGCCCGGATGGCGAGGTCGAGCTGTTCACGCGGCTGCTGCGGGAACTCCCGACCGGTGTGCTTCACGAAGATCTTCTTGTACGCGTCGACGAGCCCGCGCAGGTCGTCGGCGTCCAGATCCAGGTCGTTGGCGGTGCCCTTGGCGTGTTTGGCCTCGTCGAGGGCGTGCTCGAACTCCTCGCCGGGTACCTCGCAGACGGTCTTGCCGAACATCTGGATGAGCCGCCGGTAGGAGTCCCAGGCGAACCTGTCGTTGCCTCCGGCCTGCGCGGAGAGGCCGACCACGCTCTGGTCGTTGAGGCCCACGTTGAGGACTGTCTCCATCATGCCGGGCATGGAGAACTTCGCGCCGGAGCGGACGGACACCAGCAGGGGGTCCTGCGGGTCGCCGAGGCGTTTGCCCATCGCGCGCTCCAAGGACTCCAGGTGCGCCTCGATCTGCCCGGCGAGTCCGTCCGGCTCCCGTCCCGTGGCGAGGTACGCCTGGCAGGCCTCGGTGGTGATGGTGAAGCCGGGGGGAACGGGCAGGCCGAGATTGGTCATCTCGGCGAGGTTCGCGCCCTTGCCGCCGAGGAGGTCCTTGAGATCCTTGTTGCCTTCGGAGAAGTCGTAGACGTACTTGTGATCGACGGGTTCTTGCGCTGCCACCAAAGCCTCCACACACGCGCCGGATGGACACTTAACGAAGGTTCAGTTTTTTCCTACCCCGGGACGGACCACCGGTAATCCCGGAGTCGACGCCGATCGGTGGGCGAAGGCTAAGCGACCATCAGGTGACCTGGGACCGTTCGGTGACAATTGGCACAGCCATCACGACTATCCGTGTTCGTACCGTTTTCTGGGAACGCTTCCATGCGCACCATCACGCATCCCGGCCGAGCGTCGTACGCTTGACGCCACGTCAGCCGGTGAACCTCACTTTTGCCATAACCGACGCGAATACACCCCCCGGAGTCGCCGCCGTGTCGACCACCCCCTCCCCCCTCCCCACCGCCACCCCCGCCGCCAGCCCGGTGTCGTTGCCGGCGGTGGAACCCGACGCGGCCACGCTGGCCCGCGCGGCCGAGCGGGCCGCGCGCGAGGCGCTCGCCCCACCGGCCCCGCACCGGTTGGCCGACGTGGTGCCCGCCCCCCGGCAGGTCCAGCCGGACCCGACCGGAGATTGGACACTGCCCGCCGAAGCGGTCATCGTGGCCAGCGCGGACCCGGCCGCGCTGGCTGTCGCCGAACAGCTCGCCGAACTGCTGCGCCCGGCCACCGGCTACCCGCTGCCGGTCACCGACGCCGCCGCCCCGGCACCGGCCGACGGCATCGCGCTGGTGCTGGACCAGACCGCCGCCGCCCTCGGCCCGGAGGGCTACCGGCTCGACATCACCACCACCGGGGTACGCGTCACCGCCGGCACCGCCACCGGGCTCTTCCACGGCGTGCAGACACTGCGTCAACTGCTACCGGCGGCGATCGAGAGCCCGGTCCCGGTCACCGAACGGTGGACGCTTCCCGGCGGGACCATCACCGATGCACCCCGGTTCCCGTACCGGGGCGTGATGCTCGACGTGGCACGACACTTCTTCGCCGTCGAGGACGTGCTGCGCGTCGTCGACCACCTGGCCCGCTACAAGATCAACCACCTGCATCTGCACCTCACCGACGACCAGGGCTGGCGGATCGCCGTGGACTCCTGGCCGGCACTGAGCGCCGTCGGCGGGGCCACCGAGGTCGGCGGCGGCCCGGGCGGGCACTACACGAAGGCCGACTACCGCCGGATCGTCTCCTACGCGGCCGACCGGCACGTCACGGTCGTACCGGAGATCGATCTGCCCGGGCACACGAACGCGGCGCTCGTCGCGTACCCGGAGCTGGCCCCCGACAAGGTCGCGCCGCCGCCGTACACCGGCACCGAGGTCGGTTTCAGCTACGTCGACCCGACCGACGAGCGGACGTACGACTTCGTGAGCGACGTGCTGCGTGAGGTCGCCGCGCTCACTCCCGGGCCATGGCTGCACATCGGCGGCGACGAGGCGTTCAAGGTCAAGGGCGAGGTCTACACCGGTTTCGTCGAGCGGGTGCAGCGCATCGTCGCCGACCTCGGCAAGACCGTCGTCGGATGGCACCAGCTCGCGCCCGCCGGCCACGTCGACGGACGGGTCCTGCAGTGGTGGGGCACGGGCGATGGTGCGGACCAGGTGACGGCCGACGCGGTACGTCGTGGCGCGCGGCTCATCGTCTCCCCCGGCAACCGCGCCTACCTGGACATGAAGTACGCGCCGGACACCCCGATCGGGCTCGACTGGGCGGGGCTTGTCGACGTGCGCACCGCGTACGACTGGGATCCCGGCGCCCACGTCGCCGACGTTCCCGACACCGCCGTACTCGGCGTGGAGGCCCCCCTCTGGACCGAGACGGTCACCTCGCTCGCCGAGATCGAGTTCATGCTGCTGCCCCGCCTGCCCGCCATCGCCGAACTCGGCTGGTCACCACGCGCGACCCACGACTGGTCCGGGTTCCGCGACCGGCTGGCCGGACACGGCCCACGCTGGGCCACCGCCGGGATCGCCTTCCACCGCGCGCCCGAGATTCCCTGGCCGGTTGCACCGACCATCCCCGGCCAGCGCCCCGCGACGCCCTGACCTCAGCCTCGGTGCGCCCGTGAGCGCGGTCGGGTCCGGCACGCGAAGCCCGCCGGGACGGCACTGAGCGCTCGGCCGGGGCCAAATCCGCCAGCGAGGTCGGGCACCAGACTGCCCCCGAACGGGCCCGGGCCCGTTCGGGGCAGGCGCTTCGGCACGTCCCGATCGCCGCCGCCCCGGGCCGCCTACCTCTGCGCGCACGTCCTTTGGAGCTGATGCCGCAGACGAATCAGTGGAGCGCCGTCGCACGATCCGACGCCACGCACACCCGCACCACAGGGGGCCTTCCCGGTCCGGCTCGCGTGGTAGAACCGCCGGATGGATCAACGGACCGACCCGCTGACCGGGCTCGACGATGTCCCGTGGGAGTCCCTGCACCACGCGTACGGGCCGGCCGTCGACGTACCGGACCAGTTGCGGGCACTGCGCTCGGCGGAGGTGCCGGTCCGACGTGGTGCGTTGTCCGAGCTGTTCGGCAACGTCTACCACCAGGGCTCGCGGTGGGGGGCGAGCTGTCAGGTGGTGCCGTTTCTGGTGGCGCTCGCCGACGACCAGGACACGCCGGAGAGGGCGGCGGTGGTCGACCTGCTCCGTTCGGTGGTGCTCGGCGACCGGCGCGACGACGAGCTGCCCTTCGATCCGCAGCGGGCCTTCACCGCCGCCGAGGGGGTCACCGACGAGCAGGCGGCGCTCGTGGAACGGCATCTGGAGACCGAAGACCTGTTCGACCACGAGGAGGCCGCGGAGCTGGCCGACAGCGTGGTGGTCCGCTGGGAGGCCGACGCCTTCCATGCCGGAGCCCGATACACCGACAGGTACGTCCGCTGGCTCACCGATCCAGACCGGCAGGTGGCCGGATACGCCGCAGAACTACTCGCCTGGTTCGCCCTCGACGAGGCCGCGTTGGCCGGGCTCATCGCGATCCCGGACGATGACGCCCGCGCCGCCGTCCGCGCCAGCGCCAATCTGGCCCTCGGCCACTGTCGGGGCGGGTCGGAACGGATCGACGCACGCCTCCGCGAGCTGTTGTCCGCGAATACCGCTGTCGTCCGGGTCACGGCGGCGGTCGGGCTGACGTACCGGCTCGGCGACCTGCTGCCCGACCTGGCCCTCGACGTCCTCACCGACGCCCGTTACTCGGACTTCGACGCCGCCGTACCCGGCTGGGACCGGTCCGTGCGCGGGTTCGTGGCGCTCGCGTTGCACCGAGTCGGCCTCGGCTGACGTGACGACAAACGGGGTTCAGGAAGGGGCGCGTTCCGGGGCGACGGTCGTCCGATCCGGACGTCCGACTGCCGCAAGCATTCACCCCACGGCCGATGCTGTTGCGAGCACCGCCGCGGCACCCTACGCGGCCACCGTGAGACCGCCGCGGCACCCTACGAGGCACCGTGAGACCGCGGTGACACCGCCGACTGGCGGTGATCCGTCCACGACATCAGCTCCAAAGGACGCGAACCAGAGAGCCCGACCTCCACGACGGCACGGCCACGAGCGCCGCCACGAGGAGATGATTCGTTTACAGCATCAGCTCCAAAGCGCGCCAACCAGAGAGCCCGACCGCTCGCGCCACGCCGGCCGGGGCGGGCCACGGCGGGGACCGGAGCACAGCCGCAGCGGGGGGCGAGGCCGCGCGCAGCGTGGCAGGCGCGGTCCGGCGTCAGCCGCCGGAGTCGTCCATCTCGGCGCCCTCGGGGACTGTGTCGTCGTCCCGGCTGGCCAACCAGCCGTCCGGCAGGGCGACCTTGCCCGGCGAGTTGGTGCGCCCGCGCGGCTGGCCCAGCGCGGTCACCGGGAACGGTTCGGTCGGGTCGAGCTTGCCGAGCAGGTCGTCGAGCTGGGCCAGGCTCTCGATCATCGCCAGCGAGCGGCGCAGTTCGCCGCCGACCGGGAAACCCTTCAGGTACCACGCGACGTGCTTGCGGAAGTCGGTACAGCCGTCCCGTTCGCCCCGGGCCGGATTGCGGGCACCCGCCACGAACTGGTCGACGAGCAGCTCGGCGTGCCGCCGCATGGTCACCGCCACCTCGCCCAGGGTCGGCATCCGCCGCTCCGGCCGACCGTTGAAGGCGGCCTCCAGGTCGGCGAAGAGCCAGGGGCGGCCCAGGCAGCCGCGACCGACGACCACGCCGTCCACGCCGGTGTGCGCGATCATCCGCAGCGCGTCGTCGGCCTCCCAGATGTCACCGTTGCCGAGCACCGGCACGTCGAGGGCCTGCTTCAGGGTGGCGATCGCGTCCCAGTCGGCGGTGCCCGAGTAACGCTGCGAGGCCGTGCGCCCGTGCAGGGCCACCGCTGCCACGCCGGCCTCCTGGGCGGCGAGCCCGGCTTCGACGTACGTCAGGTGGTCGTCGTCGATGCCCTTGCGCATCTTGACAGTGACCGGCACCCCGGATGGTGCGGCGGCGTCCACCGCGGCCCGCACCAGTCGGGCGAAGAGCCGGCGCCGCCACGGCAGCGCCGCGCCGCCGCCACGCCTGGTGACCTTGGGGACCGGGCAGCCGAAGTTGAGGTCGATGTGATCGGCCAGGTTGCGCTCGACGACGATCCGCACGGCGGCGGCGGTGATCTCCGGGTCGGTGCCGTAGAGCTGGAGGCTGCGCGGCTTCTCGTCGTCACCGAAGGCGATCATGCGCAGCGTCTTCGGGTTCCGCTCGACAAGTGCCCGGGTGGTGATCATCTCGCAGACGTAGATCCCGCCGCCCTGTTCACGGCAGAGCCGCCGGAAACCGACGTTCGTGATGCCGGCCATCGGCGCGAGCACCACCGGCGGCCACACCTGGTACGGCCCGAGAGTCAACGGCCGCAGCACGGGCATGGTCGAGGCAGTCACCGCACAAGTGTACGGGGCCCCGACCGGCGCTCATCGCGTCGGCCGAGGCCCCGTGCGCAGCGTCTCAGCAGCCGGGGAGGCGCTCGATCAGGTAGCGCTCGACCTGGTCCAGGGAGACCCGCTCCTGGGCCATGGTGTCCCGGTTGCGGACCGTCACGGCGTTGTCGTCCAGGGTGTCGAAGTCGACTGTCACGCAGAACGGGGTGCCGATCTCGTCCTGCCGGCGGTAGCGGCGGCCGATCGCCTGCGAGTCGTCGAACTCCACCACCCAACGCTTACGCAGCAGCGTGGCGAGGTCCTTCGCCTTGGGCGACAGCGCCTCGTTGCGGGACAGCGGCAGCACCGCCACCTTGACCGGGGCGAGCCGCGGGTCGAACCGCATGACGGTGCGCTTGTCCACGCCGCCCTTGGTGTTCGGCGCCTCGTCCTCGTCGTACGCCTCCAGCAGGAAGGCGAGCACCGCGCGGGTCAGACCGGCGGCCGGCTCGATGACGTACGGCATCCAGCGCTCACTCTTGGTCTGGTCGAAGTACGACAGGTCGACGCCGGAGTGCTTGCTGTGGGTGGAGAGGTCGAAGTCGGTGCGGTTGGCCACACCCTCCAGCTCGGCGAACTCGGTGCCGCCGAACTGGAAGCGGTACTCGATGTCGACGGTCCGCTTCGAGTAGTGCGACAGCTTCTCCTTGGGGTGCTCGTACAGGCGCAGGTTGTCCGCCGACAGGCCGAGATCGAGGTACCAGTTCCAACGCTCCTGGAGCCAGTACTCGTGCCACTGCTCGTCGGTGCCCGGCTCGACGAAGAACTCCATCTCCATCTGCTCGAACTCGCGGGTCCGGAAGATGAAGTTGCCCGGGGTGATCTCGTTGCGGAACGACTTGCCAGTCTGCGCGATGCCGAACGGCGGCTTCTTGCGGGCGACAGTCTCCACGTTCTTGTAGTTGACGAAGATGCCCTGCGCGGTCTCCGGGCGCAGGTAGTGCAGCCCCTCGTCGCTCTCCACCGGGCCCAGGTAGGTCTTCATCAGGCCGTTGAACATCTTCGGCTCGGTGAAGGTGCCCTTGTTGCCGCAGTTGGGGCAGTTCAGCTCGGCGAGGGAGGTGAGCGGCTTGCCGTGCTTCTCGGCGTACGCCTCCTCCAGGTGGTCGGCCCGGAACCGCTTGTGGCAGAACTGGCACTCGGTGAGCGGGTCGACGAACTCGGCGATGTGGCCGGACGCCTCCCACACCTTGCGGGCCAGGATCACCGCGGAGTCGAGGCCGACGACGTCGTCACGCTGCTGGACCATGGTCTTCCACCACTGCCGGCGGACGTTCTCCTTGAGCTCCACGCCGAGCGGACCGTAGTCCCACGCCGATCGGGTGCCCCCGTAGATCTCGCTGGAGGGGAAGACGAAGCCTCGACGCTTGGCGAGGCTGACGACGGCGTCGATACGGTCGGCTGGCATGTTTCCTCCTACGCCGGCTGGCGGTCGGCGGGGGCAGATGTGGATGGATCGGTCGGTTCGGGACCACGGTACGACCACCGCGGCCCTGAGCCCAGCAGAATACCGGGGGCGGGTCAGTTGACCCCGCAGACCTCCACGCCGCCGGTCTGACCGTCCCGACCCAGGCTCACCTGCTGCTGTTCCCGATCGCCACCGGAGAGCGTCACGTCCACCGGCACTGTCAGGTTGATGGTGTCGACCTCACCGAGCCGGAACCCGGTGACCTGCGGCTCGGCGGCGGCTCGCCGTTCGAACTCGGGCCGGGACTCGCGCCGCTGCGCGTCGTCGCAGAGCTGCTCGTACGCCCGCCCGTAGTCCCGCTCGACAAGCGCCTGGTAGTAGTCGCCGGTCACGGTGCGGGCCTGTTCCCCGATGGCCTGCACGCCGGTGACGGCCAGGCCGATGACGGCGCTGCCGCCCCCGCCACAGCAGAGCACCACGGCGAGCGCGCCGATGCCGAGGCCGATCCAGAGCCGGGTCCGGCGACCCTCGGTGGGGGGCGCGGCGAACGGCGGAGCCACGCCGGGACCGGGTGGCGGGGCGGGTGCGGTCATAGGAGCAGCGTAGTGTCCGGCGGCTCAGCGGTAAGGACCCGCAGCCCGATCACTCTCGGCGATGACCACGGCCCCGCCGGGGGCGGCGGTGGCCAGCGCCTCGTAGGCGGAGGGTTCGTCGACCGACTCGGCGAGCAGCGGCACGGCGCTGACCTTGACCTCGAAGGCTCCGAGTGCCCGACGGTAGGTGCCGACCGACTCCCATTCGGTGACGAGTGACCAGTACCGGGGGTCGTCGAGCGCCCGGACCAGTTGACCGCGTAGGTAGCCGGGGCAGGCGGCCAGTGCGGTGAGGGCGGCGTGCGCCCGTTCGGTGAAGTCGTCGGCGACATCGACGTCGACCACGAACCGGTTGGTCACCAGCAACGGGGGTGCCTCCTCGTAGAGTCTGTGGGATGCAGCGTACGCAGCGCCCTCTGTTGGCCCGGTTGGCCGGGGCCAACCCGACGTCGGTGTTCCTGCTCACCCTGGTGGTGGTGCTTGTGGCGTTCTTCACGCCCGGGGTGATCGGTGGGCTGCTGACGCTCGCGCTCGCCGCCGCCCTGATCGCCCTGTTGGCGACGACCTGGGCGGTTCAGGCGCCGCAGACCCGGCTGATTCGGCTGGTGATGCTCACCCTGCTGGTGACGGTGGGCCTCGCGAAGCTGCTCTGACATGCAATCATGCGTTGTTGACAATCATTATCGTTGCCACGGACAGTTGGCGACATGAGTAACCGCACCACGATCCGTGTCCTGGCCGCCGCTACCGCAGTGCTCGCCCTCGCCGCCGGGGCCGGCTGTGCCAGCAGCGCCGGCGGCGCCGACCCCCAACGGGTCGACGTGGTGGCCGCGTTCTACCCCCTCCAGTTCCTGGCCGAGCGGATCGGCGGCGACGCGGTCCGGGTGACCAACCTGGCCAAGCCCGGCGCCGAACCGCACGACCTGGAACTCAACCCCAGTCAGGTCGGCCAGGTCAGCGAGGCCGAGCTGATCGTCTACCTGAAGGGTTTCCAGCCGGCGGTGGACGACGCCGTCGCCCAGAACGGCGGCGACCGGGCGTTCGACGTGACGAGCGTGCAGCCGCTGTTGGACGCGTCCGCCGGTGGGCACAACCACGACGGCGAAGAGGGACACGCCGACGAGAGCGGCGGCAAGGACCCGCACGTCTGGCTCGACCCGACCCGGCTGGCCGGCATCGGCGACCAGCTCGCCCAGCGGCTCGGCAAGGCCGACGCGGCGCACGCCGCCGACTACACAGCGCGGGCGGAGGCGCTGCGCGCCGACCTGACGGCCCTGGACGGCGAGTTCAAGAACGGCCTGGCGACCTGCCAACGGCGGGAGATCGTGACCAGCCACGCCGCGTTCGGCTACCTCGCTGACCGTTACCAGCTCGACCAGGTCGGCATCACCGGGCTGAGCCCCGACGTCGAGCCCGCACCGCAACGACTCGCGGACACGATCGAGGAGGCGAAGGAGCACCACGCCACCACGATCTTCTTCGAGACCCTGGTCAGCCCGAAGGTCGCCGAAACCATCGCCGGTCAGGTCGGCGCGAAGACCGCCGTTCTGGACCCGATCGAAGGACTCGCCGCCGGCAGCGACGGGGACTACCTTTCGGTGATGCGTACCAACCTGCGGACCCTGCAGACGGCCCTGGGCTGCTCGTGAGCACACCTGTCATCGCCGTCGAGCACGGGGTGGTCGGCTACGACGGCCGCCCGGTGCTCCGGGACGTCTCACTCACCGTCACCGCCGGTGAGGTGGTCGCCATACTCGGGGCCAACGGCTCCGGCAAGTCCACCCTGATCCGCGCCGTGCTCGGGCTGGTGCCGCTCAGCGCCGGCTCGGTAACCCTCTTCGACCGGCCGTTGCGCCGGTTCCGGCAGTGGGCCCGCATCGGGTACGTCCCGCAGCGCCTGGGCGCCGGCGGCGGCGTACCGGCCACCGTCCGTGAGGTGGTGGCCTCCGGTCGGCTGGCCCGCCGGGGGGTGCTCCGCCCGCCGGGTCGCGCCGACCGCGCCGCCGTCGACGCCGCGTTGCTGGCGGTCGGGCTCGCCGACCGGGCCGGCGACCCGGTGGCCACGCTCTCCGGTGGCCAGCAGCAGCGCACCCTGATCGCCCGCGCCCTGGCCGGTCAACCGGAGCTGCTGGTCCTCGACGAACCCACCGCCGGGGTGGACGCGGCCAGTCAGGAAGCATTCGCCAGCGCGCTGCGCGACTTCGTCGCCGACGGCGGGACGGTGCTGCTCGTCGCCCACGAGCTGGGCCCACTGCGACCGGTGATCAGCCGAGCGGTGGTCGTCCACGAGGGTCGCATCGCGCACGACGGCGCGGTGCCGGACCCGGCCGGCCATCACGCGGAGCCCGACCACGACCACGTGCACCCGCACTGCTACGACGAGCCCGCCGGGCTGTGGAGCAACTGACCCATGGGACTCTTCCAGTACTCCTACATGCAGCACGCCCTGATCGGCGCACTGGTGATCGGCCTGGCCGCGCCGGCGCTCGGCATCTACCTGGTGCAGCGCCGACTGGCGTTGATCGGCGACGGGGTCGGGCACGTCGCGCTTACCGGCGTCGGGGCCGGCCTGCTGCTCAACCGCTCGCCGGTGCTTGTCGCGGTGCTCGTCGCCACCGCTGGCGCGATCGCCATCGAGGTGGTCCGGGCCCGTGGGCGTACCTCCGGTGACCTGGCCCTGGCCCTGCTCTTCTACGGCGGCATCGCGGGCGGCGTGCTGCTGGTCGGGCTCTCCGACGCGACAAGCGCGAACCT
Source organism: Micromonospora sp. NPDC049047 (assembly GCF_040649135.1). Lineage (NCBI taxonomy): Bacteria > Bacillati > Actinomycetota > Actinomycetes > Micromonosporales > Micromonosporaceae > Micromonospora > Micromonospora sp. NPDC049047. The sequence goes on along the minus strand of NZ_JBEZEY010000006.1, from coordinate 113,147 downwards.
CAACGCCTACCTGTTCGGGTCACTGATCACCACCTCCCGCGCCGACGTGATCACCATCGCGGTGCTCGGCGCGGCGATCCTGGTCACGATGATCGCGCTGCGCCCGGCGCTCTTCGCGGTCAGCCACGACGAGGAGTACGCCCGGGTCTCCGGCCTGCCGGTCCGCACGCTGAACCTGCTGATCGCGGTCTCCACAGCGGTCACCGTGACCATCGCGATGCGGGCCGTCGGGGTGCTGCTGATCAGCGCGCTGATGGTGGTGCCGGTCGCCACCGCCCAACAGATCACCCGCGGTTTCCGCAGCACCATGACGGCCGCGATGGCACTCGGGCTCTTCGCCGCCGGCTCCGGCATCTGGGTGGCGGCTACCGCGGACACCGCGCCGGGCGCCTCGGTGGTGCTTGTGGCGATCGCCTCCTTCCTGGTGGTCGCCGTTGCCGGCGGGGTCTGGCGGAAGCTGCGCCAGCGGTCGACGCCTGTCGCAGCGTCAACGGCGGAACCCCACGAGGTAGTGCTGGGTCGATCCTGAGCGGGGAGATGACGGTGGTATTGGTTACCGTTGCGGGATGACCAGCGCGACGGGCTATGAGGGGTTCGACGGGGCCAGCGAGTTGCTCCGCGCCCTGTCGGCGCCGATCCGGTTGGCCATCGTCAGCGAGCTGGCAAGCGGTGAGCGGTGCGTACACGAACTGGTGGACAAGCTCGGGGCCGCGCAACCGCTGGTCTCCCAGCACCTGCGGGTGCTGCGCGGCGCAGGGGTGGTACGGGGTTCCCGCCGTGGCCGGGAGATCGCCTACAGCCTGGTCGACGAGCACGTCGCGCATATCGTGGCGGACGCGGTCAGCCACGCCGGGGAGGGATCATGAGCGAGAGCGGCGCCGCGGTGCGCAACACCCGCCAGCGCTCGGCGGTCAGCGCGCTGCTTGGCGAGATGGAGGGCTTCCACAGCGCCCAGGACCTGCACGCCATGCTGCGTCAGCGCGGCGAGCGGGTCGGCCTGACCACCGTCTACCGCACCCTGCAGGGGCTGGCCGACGCCGGCGAGATCGACGTGATGCGCCCGCCGGGCGGCGAGCACCTCTACCGCAGGTGCAGCGAGGGGCACCACCACCACCTGGTCTGCCGGGTCTGCGGCAACACCGTGGAGGTGGCCGGGCCGGCGGTGGAGAGCTGGGCCGACCGGGTCGCCGCGCAGCACGGTTATGCCGACGTCAGTCACACAGTGGAGATCTTCGGCACCTGCCCGGCCTGCGTCCGCTGACGACGCCCGGCGTCGCGCCGCGGCCCACACTCCGGCGCCACGCCGGGACCAGCGCCTCAAGATCGTGCTCGATCATGGTTTCTGGGGCCTGCGGGCCACCGCGATGCCACTACATACTGGATGATGCACGATCTTGCGAGTAGTCGACGCCCGGTCGGGCCCTCGGGCTGATTCCACACCTGTAAGAACCTGAGCGTTCGTGACACGCTGTCCGGCGTGAAAATCTATGCTGATCGCTTTCCGACCGCCGCCCGTCAGTTGCTCACCGACCTGCTCGTCGTCGCCTGGGTGTACGCGGCGGTCCGGGGCGCGCTGTGGCTGCACGACCTGGTGCAGAAGCTCGCCGTACCGGGGCAGAAGTTGGAGGGTGCCGGCGGTGGTCTCGCCGACAACCTCGCCGACGCCGGCGGCAAGGTTCGCCGGGTGCCGTTGGTCGGCGACGAGCTGACCGCGCCCTTCCAGCGGGCCGCCGACGCCGCCCGGGGGCTCGCCGACGCCGGCCGGGACCAGCAGCACCTTGTCGACCAGCTCGCCCTCGCCCTCACCGTCGCGGTGCTGATCTTCCCGCTCGGGCTGGTGCTGTTCGGTTGGTTGCCGCTGCGGCTGCGCTGGATGCGGCGGGCCGGGTCGGCAGCGAAGCTGGCCGCCGGGCCGGCCGGCCGGGACCTGCTCGCCCTGCGGGCATTGGCCACCCAGCCGCTGGGCCAGCTGACCCGGATCGCTCCCGACGTGGCCGAGGCGTGGCGACGCGGCGACGACGCGACAGTCGACGCGCTGGCCGCGCTGGAGCTGCGCCACCTCGGTCTGCGCGGCCGGACCCGCTGAGGCCGACGTGCCCGCGATCCCGCACCGCCTCGGTGCGCGCGGCCGGGACCGTTAAGGTCTTCGGGTGTTCTACTTCCTGGTCGTCATCGCCGTCCTTCTGCTCGGCTACGCCGCCGTCCTGATCTCCTTCGTCCGTCGGGGCAAGAAGATCCCGCCCGCGGCCTACCTGGGTCTGGCCGCGCTCAACGGCCTGATCCTGGCGGCGGTGCTGGCCTTCGCGGTCGCCCGCTGACCGGCACCGTCACCACCCGCGCCCCCAGCGGTGGCGCGGGTGACGCCGGGCGGTGCGGTTACGGTTTCGGCGGGATGCGGCGGCGGACGTCCTCGGCGGTGGACGGGCCGGGCGTCCAGCGGGCCACCCAGGGCAGCTCGTCGGACGGGGTGAGCACACCCTCCTCCAGACCCGCGTAGCGGCCGGCGAGGATCCGCTTCGCGGCGGCGGTGTCGACCGAGTCGGTGTTGTCCCAGAGGGCCGAGAACAGGGCGTCCACCCGCACGCGCGCCTGCCGGCAGAACAGGTCCGCCAACTCCACGTTCTCCGGTCGGGTGTCGCGGTCGGCGGCGGCCCGGACACAGACCGCCGACATCGCGAACAACTCGGCGCCGATGTCCACCACGCGGCCGAGGAACGCCTGCTTACGTTCCATTTTTCCCTGCCAGCGGGACATCGCGTAGAACGTCGACCGGGCCAGCTTGCGCGACGACCGCTCCACCTGCCGCAGGTGGGCGGCGAGCGGCCCGAACTCGGCGTACGCAGACGGGCTCTGCCCCCGGCCCACTGCCAACGTGGGCAGCCACTTCGCGTAGAAGGCACCGGCTCGGGCGCCGGCGCGTGCCTTGCGGCCCAGGCCCGCGTCCGGGTCGATGATGTCGCCGGCCACCGACAGATGGGCGTCGACTGCCTCCCGTGCGATCAGCAGGTGCATGATCTCGGTGGAGCCCTCGAAGATCCGGTTGATGCGCAGGTCACGGAGCACCTGTTCGACGTTTGCCGGGCGTTCGCCGCGGGCGGCCAACGAGTCGGCCGTCTCGTAGCCACGCCCGCCCCGGATCTGGACCAGTTCGTCGGCGATCTTCCAGGCCATCTCGCTGGCGTACAGCTTGACCAGCGCGGCCTCGATCCGGATGTCGTTGCGGTCGTCGTCGGCGAGCAGGCAGCACAGGTCGAGCATGGTCTCCATGCCGTACGTGGTGGCGGCGATGAAGGAGAGCTTCTGCGCCACCGCCTCGTGCGCACCCACCGGTCGGCCCCACTGGACCCGGTCGGCCGACCAGCCCCGGGCCACGTTCAGCGCCCACTTGCCGGCGCCCACGCACATCGCCGGGAGCGACAGCCGGCCGGTGTTCAGCGTGGTCAGGGCGATCTTCAGCCCCTTGCCCTCGCCACCGATGACGTTCTCGGCGGGTACGAACACGTCGTGGAACCGGGTGAGGCTGTTTTCCAGGCCACGCAGGCCGATGAACTCGTTGCGCCGCTCGACGGTGATGCCGGCGCTGTCCCCGTCCACCACGAACGCGGTGATTCCACCCCGCCGCCCCTCGGTGGCCGGCACCCGGGCCATCACCACCAGCAGGGTGGCCACGATGCCGTTGGTGGCCCACAGTTTCACCCCGTTGAGCCGGTAACCGGTGCCGTCCTCGGTCGGCTCGGCGACGGTGGCCAGCCGGGCCGGGTCGGAGCCGACGTCCGGTTCGGTGAGCAGGAACGCGGACACCTCGCCGGCGGCGAGCCCGGGTAGGAAGCGCTGCTTCTGCTCGGCGGTGCCGAACATCTTCAGCGGCTGCGGCACCCCGATCGACTGGTGTGCGGAGAGCAGCGCGCCGATGGCCGGGCTGACCGAACCGGCCAGCATCAGCGCCCGGCAGTAGTGCAGGTTGCTCAGCCCGAGCCCGCCGTACTTCCGGTCGATCTTCATGCCGAACGCGCCGAGGTCGGCCAGGCCGTGGAACACCGAGTCTGGAATGGACGCGTCGCGTTCGATGGCCGCGCCGTCCACCTCGGAGGTGAGGAACGCGCGGAACCGACCGAGGAACTCCTCGGCGCGGGCCATGTCGTCGGGGTCGGACCGTGGCCATGGGTTGATCAGGTCGAGTCGGAGGCGGCCGAGGAACAACTCCTTGCCGAAGCTGGGCCGGTCCCAGGAGGACTCGCGAGCGGCCTCGGCGACCCGCCGGGCCTCCTTCTCGGAAACCTGCCCGGCCTCCGTCGGCAGCGGTGCGGCGGCACCGACGGTCTGCGGTGTGGTTTCGGAATCCGGCCCGTCCGGTGCTTGTCGACCGTCCTGTGTCGTGGTCACGGCTGCCCCCTCGAACCTCGGTGCGGCTGCTCGGTGTGCGACTACCGTCACGCTACCCCCGGGTGTTACCCAGGGGTAGCGCTCGGTGGAGAACCGCTCGATCAGCGGCCGGCGACCTCGTCCGGGTCGTCGTCCTCGTCGTCGATGTCGTCCTCACCCCAGCTGCGGCGGGCGAACGGCAGGGCAACCCAGAACGTCAGGAACCAGAGCCCGGTCAGCGCGCTGAGCACGAAGGCGATCGGCCGGTCCAGCACGAAGTCGGTGATCAGCAGCACCGCGCTGACCATGGAGATGAGCATGAAGGCGAGACCGCCGGTGGCCATCCGGTGCGCGAAGCGCACCAGCTCCGGCTTGCGCCCCTGCCGGAACAACGCCCTGTGGAACGCCACCGGCGAAATGATCATCGCGGTGGCGGCGGCCGCCGCGAGCAGCGCGACGATGTAGACGTCCCGCTGGAACTCACTGGTCCGGGTGAACCCGTTGCTGAACGGCAGGGTGAGCAGGAAGGCGAAGAGGATCTGCACGCCCGTCTGTGCGACCCGCAACTCCTGCAACAGGTCGGCGAAATTTCGCTGCCAACGCTGCTTCTCGGTCTCCTTGGACACGCGCTACCTCCGGTGCGACGGTACTGCCGACGGTCCCGGCCGCCGGCAGCAACGCCAATGCCCCACCCGGCTGAGCGCGAAACAAGTTCACGACATCCGCTGTTCATCACCGGTTCACACCGCACCGGCCGGCTGGGTGGATGCCGGACGATGTCGGCCGCCCCAGGGTCAGGACCCGCGTCGGATCCGACCGGCGTACCGGGCCTCCAGCTCCGTGTTGTGCGCGTCGCCGTCCGGGATGTTCGCCGACAGGTAGACCGGTGGCCGTTCCCCCGCCGCCAGCAGCCGGGCCACCACCTCCACCGTCACCTGCTGGGCCAGCAGCGCCGCGGTGATCGAGGAGACCGCGCCGACCGCGCCGCCGCCGGGCAGCGGCAGCGTCGCGTCACCGTACGGAGCACCGTTGTCGAGGACGACGTCGGCGAGGTCGGCGAGCTTGCGCCCGGACGGGTGCCGGGAGGTCATCCGGCCCGAGTGCTGCGCGGAGGTGATCGCCACCAGGGCGTGGCCGCGTTGCTTGACCAGGGTGGCGAACTCCACCATCGCGCCGTTGACCCCGGAGTTCGAGGCGAGCACGAAGACGTCGGCGGGCCGCACCGGCGCCAGCTCGTAGAGCCGGTGCGCGACCGCCGGGTCCCGCTCCAGCAGCGGGCCGAGCCGCTCGGCCGGTTCGCCGCCGATCAGCACCAGGTCACGCAGCGCGATCCGGTTGGTCGGCACCAGCCCTCCGGCCCGGCCGGCGATCTCCATGGCGAGCGCCTCGGAGTGCCCGGTGCCGAACGCGTGCACCACCCCGTCGGCCCGGACGGCGTCGGCGATCAGGTCGGCGGCCCGCCCCACCGCCTCCCGCTGGCTGGCTGCCACCCTGCCGATCGTCTCGGTCACCACGGCCAGGTAGGCCTCGGCACTCACCGTCATGCGTCCTCCGTCGTCCGGTTCTGGTCCAGCCAGCGCACCGCGAAGTCGACAGCCGCGCGCTGATGCATCAACCTGCCGGTCCCGGTGCCGACCGACCCGGTGCGAACCGCCCCGGTGGCCTCCAGGTCCGCGCCCAACGCGGCGAAGTCGTCCGCGTCGAGCCGGACGTCCTGCCACCACACCCACTCCCGGCCACCGTCGCCGGTCCGCACCGCGGCGCCGACCCGCTCGCGGGGCGAACCCCGGCGACGGTACTCGGCCAGGTGCAGCGAGGTGCTCGCGGAATGGTCCACGCCGAGCAGCAGGATGTCGGCGTCCAGGTCGTAGAGCCGGGCCAGCGGGGAGCTCTCACCGAGCATGTCGGCCAGGCCATGACCGGCCACCACCTGCTCGGCGGCCGGACCGAGCGCGGCGAACGACACGTGCGGATGCGAGCTGCGCAGGGCACCGGGCCAGCCGCGAACCGTCTCGGCGACCGCGCCCATGTGCCGGCTCGGGGTCACCGCCGGGTCGAAGCCCGGCATCTCGGCGCGGATCAGCGGCCACCAGTCCATCGGCACCGGCGGTCTGCGCCACTGCGCGGGATCGCTGTTCTCCGGTGTGTGGGTGGGCACGACGATCGTGCCGTCCGGACCGAGCGCGTCACGCAGGGCCAGCACCACCGCGTGCGGACCACCGCTGATGAATCCCAGCGGACGGAGGCCGGCGTGCACCAGCAGCGTCGCGCCGGGGCGTACGCCCAGCAGGCGTAGTTGCGCGGCGATCGAGCGGCGGCTGCCCGGCCCGCTGCCGTCCGTCGTCATGATGGCCCTCCCCTGCTGACCCGCACGACTCAGGCCGTTGCGCTGACTCGGGCCAGGACCGCCTCGGCGAGCGGGCCCGGGGCCGCGTCCGGGATCCAGTGGCTCACACCGGCCAGTTGCACGAAGCGGTAGTCCCCGGTGACGTTCGCCGCACACGCCTCGGCGGCGGTCCGGCCGATGGCGACGTCCCGGTCACTCCAGACGTAGGTGGTGGGCACCGTGACCGGGCCGACGCCGGCCAGGTCGGCGCGGGACATCGCCCGGTACCAGTTCAGGGCGGCGGTGAGCGCCCCCGGCTCGCGCATCGGGGCGGCGTATCGGTCCACCCGCGGTCCGTCGCCCACTCCGCCGAGCAGCTTGCGCAGCGCTGCCGCGTGCCACGCCAGCAGCACCTTCTCCGCCGTGCCCGGCTTGCGGAACAGGGTGATGTACGACGACCGGGCCTTCTGCTGGGCATCGTTTCTCAGGGCGTACGCCATGGCGGCCGGATGCGGCACCGACACCGCGATCAGCGTGCGGACCCGGTCGGGGCGCCCGGCGGCGACCGCCCAGGCCACTATCGCGCCCCAGTCGTGGCCGACCAGGTGCACGGCGTCCAGCCCCAGGGCGTCGAGCACCGCCACCACGTCGGCGACCAGTTCGGGGATCCGGTAGTCGGCCACCGCCGTCGGCCGCGCGCCGGGCGAGTAGCCGCGCTGGTCCAACGCGTACGTGCGCAGGCCGGCCGCGTGCAGGGCGGGCGCCACGTCGTCCCATTCGCCGCTGTGCTGGGGGAAGCCGTGCAGCAGCAGGACGGGTACGCCGTCCGACGGACCGCCGGCGGTTACCTCGAACGTGAGACCTCGCGCGTCGACCCGCATGATCGTCAGCCTACCCAGCCCGCGTCCGGCTGGCCGCCCGGCGAGCTGCACGGAAGCCCTGCTGGGCCGGCACCCCTTGTCGGTGTTAGCGTCATCGAGACAACTTCACATCCGACAGGGGAGCGCACAGCGCTGAGAGTGCGGGCACGCCCGCAGACCCTCGAACCTGATCTGGGTAATGCCAGCGCAGGGAGTTCGGTCGACCTCCAGCCGCGCCGCCGTCCGGTGCCACCGGACGCGCGGCGTGCGTCTTCTCCTGGTTCGCACGCAGAACTGGGAGCAACACATGAAATCGAGCATCGACACCGGCCGCTGGCGGACCATCGACATCGTGGTCGCCTCGGTGATCGCTGTCGCCTTCGGCGTCATCTTCTGGGCCTGGGGCCTGGTCTGGAGCGCCACCGAGGGTGCGTTCGCGTTCTTCCCACCGGCGCAGACGCTGCTCTACGGCGTGTGGCTGATGCCGGCCGTGATCGGCGGCCTGGTCATCCGCAAGCCCGGCGCGGCGCTCTACTGCGAGACGGTGGCCGCCGTCCTCTCCGCGCTGCTGGGCAGCCAGTGGGCCGGCACGGTGATCCCGCAGGGCATCGTGCAGGGAATCGGCGCCGAGCTGGCGTTCGCCGCCTTCCGCTACCGGTCGTACCGGCTGCCGACGGCGATGCTGGCCGGCGCGCTCACCGGTCTCAGCGCCGCGCTTTTCGACTTCTTCATCTGGAACGTCGACTACGCGTTGGTCGACTACCGCATCCCGTATGCGCTGATCACCATCGTCAGCGCCACCGTGATCGCCGGCGCCGGCGGCTGGCTGCTGACCCAGGCCCTGGCCAGAACCGGTGTCCTGGACCGCTTCCCGGTAGCCCGCGACCGGGCCCTGATCTAACCCGGCCCACTCGTGTCGATCATGAGGTTGACGGGCGGGTGGATCTTCAGAACCACCGTCAACCTCATGATCGACCATGCAGGGTGGAGCCCGAGGGATGGGAGGGGGTCGGGTGGGCGCGGTGGTCCTGCGCGGGTTCGGGTGGCGGCACGCCGGGCGGCGGGCCTGGGCCCTGCGCGGCGTTGACCTCCGGGTCGAGGCTGGGGAGCGGGTACTGCTGCTCGGGCCCTCCGGGGCCGGTAAGAGCACCCTGCTCAGCGCACTGGCGGGGCTGCTGCCCGACGATTCCGGCGAGCAGGAGGGCATCGTCGAGATCGACGGTCTGGACCCACGCAAAGGACGGGAACGGGTCGGCATCGTCTTCCAGGACCCGGAAACCCAGCTGGTGATGGCGCGCTGCGGCGACGACGTCGCGTTCGGGCTGGAAAACCGTGGCGTACCGACCGACGAGATCTGGCCCCGGGTGGACGAGGCGCTGCACCGGGTCGGCTTTCCGTACCCCCAGGATCGCCGCACCGCCGCCCTCTCCGGCGGCGAGCAGCAACGCCTGGCCCTGGCCGGTGCGCTTGCGCTGCGTCCCGAACTGCTGCTGCTCGACGAGCCGACCGCCAACCTCGATCCGGCCGGGGCCGACCTGGTCCGCCAGGCGGTGGCCGGCGCGCTGCACGCCGACACCACGCTGATCCTGGTCGAGCACCGGGTCGCCGAGGCGCTGCCCCTGGTCGACCGGGTGGTGGTCCTGGAACCGGGCGGCGGGGTGCGGGCGGACGGCACCCCCGATGCGGTCTTCGCCGCCCACGGTGCCGCGCTGGCCGCCGAGGGGGTCTGGGTGCCCGGTCACCCCGTCCCCTCCCGGCCGGCCACCGCCGCGCCGGGCGACCTGTTGCTCACCGCCGACCGGCTCGGCCTGCCGCCCCGGCTGAGCCACACCGACCTTGCGGTACGCGCCGGTGAGGCACTCGCCGTACGCGGACCCAACGGCGCCGGCAAGTCCACCCTGGCGTTGCTGCTCGGCGGGTTGCTCAAGCCGGGCGCCGGACGGGTCACCGCATCCGTCGAGCTGGCCGGCGCCGACCACCGCACTCCCCCGCACCGCTGGCGGGCTCCCGCACTCGCCCGCCGGATCGGGTCGGTCTTCCAGGATCCGGAGCACCAGTTCGTCACAAGCACCGTCTTCGACGAGTTGGCGCTCGGCCCGCGCCGGACCGGTCAACCCGAGACTGCCGTCAAGGAGACAGTGACCGGGCTGCTGGAACGGCTGCGACTGGTCCGCCTCGCCGCGGCCAACCCGTACACCCTCTCCGGCGGGGAGGCGCGGCGGCTGAGCGTGGCGACCGCCCTGGCCACCGCGCCCCGCCTGCTGATCTGCGACGAGCCCACCTTCGGTCAGGACCGGCGGACCTGGCGGGAGCTCGTCGATCTCCTCGCCGACCTCCGCGACGCCGGGCACGGCGTGGTCGCGGTCACCCACGACGCGGACTTCGTGGCCGCGCTCGCCGACCGAACCGTCACCCTGCGACGCGCCCCGGACCACACCCGATGATCACCATCGAGCCGATCGCCGCGCCCGGTGCGCCGTTGGCCCGCCGCAACCCGGTGGCGAAGGTCGCCGCGGCGCTGGTCTTCTCCTTCACCCTGCTCGCCACCCTGGACCCACTGGCTCCGGCGATCGCCATCGCCCTCGAACTCGCCGTGCTGCCGCTGTTCGGCATCGGCTACCTGATGCTGGCCCGGCGGGCCTGGCCGCTGCTGCTCAGCGCCGCCGGCATCCTGGTCACCCTGGTGCTGTTCGCCGCCGACCGGTCCGGCCGGGTCCTCCTGGACGCGGGACCGGTACTGGTGACCACCGGCGTGCTGCTCACCGCCCTCGGGCTGGTGCTGCGCGTCTTCGCGGTGGCCCTGCCCGGTGTGATCGTCTTCGCGACCACCGACCCCACCGACCTGGCCGACGCGTTGATCCAGAACGCCAGGGCGCCAGCCCGGTTCGCCATCGGGGCACTCGCCGCGTTTCGTCTGGTGCCGCTGCTCGGTCAGGAGTGGCAGATGATCAGCATGGCCCGCCGTGCGCGCGGCGTGGACGCGGGACGCAACCCGCTCGCGAAGCTGCGCCTGTTCGCCTCCACCGCGTTCGCGCTGCTCGTCGGGGCGATCCGCCGGGGCACCCGGCTGGCCGTCGCGATGGACGCCCGCGGCTTCGACGCCGGCACGCCCCGGACCGTGGCCCGCCACCAACGCTTCACCCGCGCCGACGCGCTGCTCATCGCCGGGTCCGCCGTGCTGGCCGGCGCCGCCCTCACGACAAGCATCCTGGTCGGCACGTTCCGCCCCCTGATCGGCTGAGCCCTCCGCCGGGCGCCCGCACGACGCCGACTCGCCCGGCACACGCCGCCCGCTGCTCGCCGCCCGCCCGCTGTCCGCAGCCCGCGCCACCCCGCGCGCCGTTCGCCGCCCCGCGCGCCGTTCGCCGCCCCGCGCGCCGTTCGCCGCCCCGCGCATCCTTCGCCGCCCCGCGCGTCCTTCGCTGTCCTCGGGCAAGATCGGCACAACATCAGGGATGTTGTGGTCTCGTCGGCGACCGAGGCCACTACATCCCTGATGTTGCTGTCACCCTCCGGCGCCTCCAGCGTGATGGGATGGCGCGGATCGGTCAGCTGCGGCGGAAGGCGTAGCGGCGGGTCTGGCCGGCCTGCTGGCCGCGACCGCCGCCGCCCGAGCGGTTGCCGCCACCCTGCGGCGGACCGGCCGTCGGTGCCGGCGGTCGCCCGGCTGTCTTCGGCAGACCTTCCACCGGCGGCGCGTCGACCGCCACCGGCACGTCGACCGGCAACGCCAACGCGTTGTCGACCGCCGCAGGCACGTCGACCGGCAACGCCAACGCGTCCGGGACGGCCGCCGCCGGCAGCGCCGGCTCGATCGGTTCGACGGCGAGGTCGGGGCGGGTGGGCGGGTGCGGGCCGCGTTCGGCCGCCGGGTCGATGCCGAGCGGCGTCGCACGGGGGGTACGGGACTTCTTCGGATTGCGCCTGGCAGGCATCCGGGCCTCCTTCGGTGCCGACCGGCTCGGCCGGTCCCGCGTCTCGGCGGCCGGTCGGATCGGCTGGTGACCGCCGCGGCGCGACGGTCGAACGGGAGAGAGACTGCTCACCGGGGGTCGGGTCGCGCCAGCGCCGCCGAACTGCGGGTGGGATGCGGGACGCCCGGGAGCGCACGGACCGCGACGCGGGGCGGCGGGCCGGCTCGGAGAAGGGGCGTCAGTAGCGCATGCCCGCACACTATCGGCTGGTCGTTCGTCGGCGCAGTCGATTTTCCTGGCACCATCGACGGCATGCTTATCGCGTTCTCGGTAACCCCGCTCGGTGTCGGTGAGTCCGTCGGTGACCTGGTCGCCGAGGCGGTACGCGTGGTCCGCGACTCGGGCCTGCCCAACCGCACCGACGCCATGTTCACCACGATCGAGGGTGAGTGGGACGAGGTGATGGCGGTCGTCAAGCGGGCGGTCGACGTGGTTGCCGCGCAGGCGCCCCGGGTGAGCGTGGTGCTCAAGGCCGACGTCCGCCCGGGGGTGACGGACGCGCTCACCGCGAAGGTGGCTCATGTGGAGGATCGTCTGGCCCGGCAAAGCTGAGCATCATTTGCCGATAACCGGCTGTCGAGACGACATGCCCACGTTTCGCCGCACCGCGATACGGTCCAAGCACGGAAGTTCGACGGCGAGAGGTGGCGGCACGAATGGCTGAGCAGGCGACGGCGCAGATCGGTGTGACCGGGTTGGCGGTGATGGGCCGGAATCTGGCCCGCAACCTGGCCCGCAACGGCTTCACGGTGGCGGTGCACAACCGGACGCCGGCGCGTACCCGGAGCCTGATCGCCGAGCACGGCGACGAGGGCACGTTCGTGCCCGGCGAGACGATGGCTGACTTCGTGGCGTCGCTGGAACGGCCCCGCGCGGTGATCGTGATGGTCAAGGCGGGTGCGCCCACCGACGCGGTGATCGACGAGTTGGTGCCGCTGCTGGAGGAGGGCGACATCATCGTCGACTGCGGCAACGCCCACTTCGCCGACACCCGTCGTCGGGAGGAGGCGCTGCGCGCGCAGGGGCTGCACTTCAGTGGCACCGGCGTCTCCGGTGGCGAGGAGGGCGCGCTGCTCGGGCCGAGCATCATGCCCGGCGGCTCCGCCGAGTCGTACGCCAAGCTCGGGCCGATGTTCGAGAAGATCGCCGCCCAGGTGGACGGCGTGTCGTGCTGCATGCACGTCGGTCCGGACGGCGCCGGGCACTTCGTCAAGATGGTGCACAACGGCATCGAGTACGCCGACATGCAGCTCATCGCCGAGGCGTACGACCTGCTCCGGGCCGGTCTGGGCGCGAAGCCGGCGGAGATCGCGGAGATCTTCCGCGACTGGAACGGCGGCGAGTTGGAGTCGTTCCTCATCGAGATCACCGCCGATGTGCTCGCGCACACCGACGCGGCGACGGGCCGTCCGTTCGTCGACATCGTGCAGGACCGGGCCGAGCAGAAGGGCACCGGCCGCTGGACCGTGCAGAGCGCCCTTGACCTGGGCATTCCGATCACCGGGATCGCCGAGGCGACCTTCGCCCGCTCGCTCTCCGGGCACGTCGACCAGCGCGAGGCGGCCCGGCGGGCGTTCCCGGACTCGGGTGAGCAGTGGCAGGTCGCCGACCGGGACGCGTTCGTCGAGGACGTCCGCCGGGCGCTGCTCGCTTCCAAGATCGTCGCGTACGCGCAGGGCTTCGACCACATCCGCGCCGGCAGCCAGGAGTTCGACTGGGACATCGACCTCGGCGGCACGGCCACGATCTGGCGGGGCGGCTGCATCATCCGAGCCCGCTTCCTGGACCGGATCCGCGAGGCGTACGACGAGAAGCCTGACCTGCCGACGCTGCTGGTGGCGCCGTACTTCGCCGAGGCCGTCGCCGCTGGCGTGCCGAGCTGGCGGCGGGTGGTGGCCGACGCGACCAGGGCGGGTGTGCCGACGCCGGCGTTCTCCTCGTCGTTGGCGTATTTCGACGCGCTGCGCGCCGAGCGCCTGCCCGCCGCGTTGATCCAGGGCCTGCGGGACAATTTCGGCGCGCACACCTACCAGCGGGTGGACCGCGAGGGCTCGTTCCACACCACCTGGGCCGGCGACAAGACCGAGTCCCCGGCGTAAACAACCCAGGGCCGACGGCCCGCACCGCAACCCACGGCCCACGGCCCACGGCCCACGGCCCACGGCCCACGGCCCACGGCCCACGGCCCACGGCCCACGGCCCACGGCCCACGGCAAGATCGTGCTCGATCCCTGATGTAGTGGCCTCCCGATGATGGGAGGCCACTACATCCATGTTGCGGCACGATCATGGGAGACGGCGCGGCACGGGAGACGGCGGATGCGCGGGCGCCCGTCAGTTGATCGTGGCGTGCATCTCCCAGACGAGGATCTCGGCCGGTTCGTCGGCGGTGACCCGCCGGCCGCCGGTCATGGTGAGGCGAGCCGCGTCGCCGGTGCCGAGCGGGCCACTGCCCTCCAGGGTCACCGTGCCGTTGGGCACGTAGACGTGCACGTACGGCGCGTCGGGGATGGTGACCTCCGCACCGGGGGTGAGCCGGGCGGCGTGCAGGGTCACGTACCGGTTGCGGATCCGGATCGCGGACGCACCGTCGTAGCGGTCCATCCCGGAGGCGATCGGCACCAGGCCGCCTTGGAGGAGTTCGTCCTCGATCTCCAGCTGCTCGTAGCCGGGGTCGACGCCCTGTTCGTCGGGGAGCACCCACATCTGCACGAAGTGGACCGGGTCGGTGTGCGGTTCCTGGTTGTCGAGTCGCCAGGCGTCGTTCTTCTCCGAGTGCAGGATGCCGGTGCCGGCGCTCATCCGCTGGGCCAGGCCCGGGTAGATCACCCCGGAGTGGCCGGTGGAGTCCTGGTGTACCAGGGAGCCGCGCAGCACCCAGGTGATGATCTCCATGTCCTGGTGCGGGTGGGTCTCGAAGCCGGCCCCCGGGCGCACCACGTCGTCGTTGTTGACAAGCAGCAGACCGTGGTGGGTGTTGGCCGGGTCGTAGTGCCGGGAGAACGAGAACGAGTGCTTGGAGTCCAGCCAGGAGATCCGGGTGGCGAAGCGGTCGTCGGCGCGACGCACGTCGACCGAGGGCGCGGGAGCGGTCACCAGGCACTCCGCGTGGTGTCGGGGGTGGTGGGCGCCCAGGTCAGGGCCGGCTCGCCGGTGGCCAGTTCGGCGATCTCACCGGTGCGCAGCTGCGGCGTGTGCCCGAACTCGGCGCAGTGCTGCTCGGCGATCTCGGCACAGATGTCGGCCACCTGCGCACAGATCGGCTCGCCCAGATCCGCGGCGTTCAACGCCATGATCATTTTGTACCGGAGATCCCGCACAGCCACCCCCACCGCTGTCGTCCCGCCACCTTCGGACCCTACCCGGCCCAATCCCCCGCCACCCCAAAACACCGAGCCCACCAAACCCAGCCCCACCCCGCCGCCCGCCGCCCACCGCCCGCCCACCGCCGTCGGCCGTCCGCCGCCCGCCCACCGCCGTCCGTCGCCCGCCCACCGCCGTCGATCATGGAGTTGTGGTGGTGGATAAAGGTCGCAAAACCGCCTAATTCGGCCACCACGACTCCATGATCGACGGGGAAGGGGCGCGGGGTGCGGGTGCGGGGTGCGGGTGGGGGAGGCGGGAGGCGCCGCCCGCGCGGGGGTGCGGGCGGCGCCTGAGGTCGAGGGGTCAGAAAATCCGGCGTCGCCTGGCCTTCTGGGGACGCATGAAGTCCGCGCCCTTGGTGAGCAGCCGGGTCATCCCGGAGGGACCACGTCGGGCCTCCAGGGTGTGGCTGAGCCGGCGTGCACCGGCAGCCGCCAGGGGTACCGCGACCGCCATCACCGCCCACTGGGCAATGCGCTTCTGGATCATGTGGGTTCACCTCCGTCAGTGGCTTCTGACAAGGGTGATACCCAGAGTGACGGGAGCGTAAGCGCGTCGGCTCAGATCACCGGGGCGACCGGGTTGGGCAGCGCCCCGCCGAAGCGGCGGTCGCGCTGCGCGTACAACTCGCACGCATACCAGAGGTGGCGGCGGTCGAAGTCGGGCCAGAGCGTGTCCAGGAAGACCAGCTCGGCGTACGCGGACTGCCAGAGCATGAAGTTGGAGATCCGTTCCTCCCCCGACGGGCGCAGGAACAGGTCCACCTCCGGGATCTCCGGGTGGTAGAGGTACTTGGCCACGGTCTTCTCGTTGACCTTGGCGGGATCCAGCCGGCCGGCCGCCACGTCGCGGGCGATCGCGGCAGCCGCGTCGCCGATCTCGGCCTGCCCGCCGTAGTTGACGCAGAACTGCAGGGTCAACGTCGAGTTGTCCCGGGACATCTCCTCGGCCGTCTGCAACTCGGAGATCACGCTCTTCCACAACCGGCCGGACCGACCCGACCAGACCACTCGGACGCCGAGGTCGACCAGCTGGTCACGGCGACGACGGATCACGTCCCGGTTGAACCCCATCAGGAACCGGACCTCGTCGGGCGAGCGCCGCCAGTTCTCGGTGGAGAACGCGTACGCCGACAGGTACGGGATGCCCATCTCGATCGCGCCCTCGATGGTGTCGAAGAGGCTGTGCTCCCCCGCCTCGTGCCCCTTGGTGCGGGCCAGCCCGCGGTCCTTGGCCCAGCGACCGTTGCCATCCATCACCACCGCCACGTGCTTCGGCACCGCCTCGGTGGGCAGCGCCGGCGGCCGGGCGCCGGACGGGTGCGGTGTCGGTGGCGTCGGCTCGCGCCGGCCAGCCTTCTTCGATCGGATCACTTGGTCACTCCCTGTTCGCGCCGTCCGCCCCGGCCTCGACGTCGCCATGTGGCCGGAGCACCACGACCCCGGTGCCGTCCGGCGGCGAGGCCGTGCCGGCCGCCGAGGGACCCCGGTCGACCAGCGGCAGCGAGCGTAGCGCGCGTTCCAGGTGCCATTGCAGGTGAGCCGCGACCAGGCCGCTGCACTCCCGGCGTACCCCGGTGTCGGTGGCGTCGGCGAGCACCCAGTCGCCGGTGGTGAGCGCGGACATCAGGTCGATGGTGGCCGGCGCGGGGTGGGCCGCGCCGGGTGGCCGGCAGTCCGGGCAGACCGCGCCGCCGGCCGGCACGGAGAAGGCCCGATGCCGCCCGGGGGTGCCACAGACCGCGCAGGCGATCAGCGCCGGCGCCCAGCCGGCGAGGGCCATCCCGCGCAGCAGGTACGCGTCGAGCACCAGGGTGGTGGCGTGCTCGCCCCGGGACAGCGCCTTCAGCGCGCCCACTGTGAGCTGGAACAGCCGCAGCGACGGCTCCCGCTCGACCGGCGTCAGCCGCTCGGCGGTCTCGGCGATCGCGCTGGCCGCCGTGTAGCGGGGATAATCCCCGAGGAACCGCTTGCCGTAGAGGTCGATGCCCTCGACCTGGCTGACGGTGTGCAGTGAGCTGCCGTGGTTGCCCTTCGGGTCACCGGCGAGTTGCAGGTCGACGTGGCCGAACGGCTCCAGCCGGGCGCCGAACTTGCTTGTGGTGCGGCGGATCCCTCGGGCCACCGCGCGCAGCCGGCCATGTCGGCGGGTCAGCAGGGTGATGATCCGATCGGACTCGCCGAGCTTTTGCACACGCAGCACCACCGCGTCGTCGCGGTAGAGCTGTCGGCGGTACCCGGCCATCGGGCCATTCTCCCTCGGGGTGTGAAATCAGGGTCGGTTCGGGGTGGATGCGCGGACGAACCCCGATGTGCCCGGCTCGGCACCGGCCGTAGCGTGCTGGCCATGGCAACGCAATCCACCACCGACGCCCGCCGTCGTCGTGCCGCCGCCCCCATCGCCCTGGGACTGGCAACCGCCCTCATCGTGCTCGCCGGGTGCGACAACCTGGCCATGCGCCGGCTCGACTACGACGACACCGAGTCCGTGAAGATCACCACCATCAGGGTGCTGCCGGGCGCCGGCGACCTGATCGTCCGGGGCACCGCCGCCGCCGGGGAGGCGCGGATCAAGCGGGTGGTGCGCTACCAGGGCGGCGAGCCCCGGGCCCGGTACGAGATCAAGGGCAGCGAGCTGGTGCTGGACACCGACTGCGGCGACCGGTGCAGCGTCTCCTACGAGGTGGCAGTGCCGGAGGGCGTCGCCGTTGAGGGCGAGTCCGGCTCCGGCGATGTCGAGCTGAGCCGGATCGGCGCGGTGGACCTGCGGCTGGGTTCCGGTGACGTCCGGGTCAACGGCGCCTCCGGCACGGTCGGGGTGGAGACCGGGTCCGGGAACATCGACGTGAGCGAGGCCAGCGGGACGATCCGCCTGCGCGCCGGCTCGGGGGACATCACGGCGCGCCGGCTCGGTGGCGCGACGGACGCCGAGGCCGGCTCCGGCAATGTCACAGTCGAGCTGGAAAAGCCCACCTCGGCCCGGGCGCACGCCTCCAGCGGCGACGTCACGATGCTGGTGCCGCCAGGCAGCTACCAGGTGCGCTCCAGCACCGGTTCCGGCGACGCGAGGATCACCGTCACGCACGACCCGGCCGCCACCGACGTGCTCGACGGCTCGGCCGGCAGCGGCGACGTCACGATCGTCCAGCGCTGACGTCGCTCCGTGCCGCCGCAGCCCGCTGCGGCGGCACCACCGCCCGCCCGGGGGTGGCCCCGGCCGGCTGCTCGCCGGGACGGTCGCTGCGCTCGGTGTCGGGACGGTCGCGGCGCACGGTATCGGGACGGTCGCGGCGCTCGGCGTCGGGCTGGCCGGCCAGCTCGGTGGCCTGGACCGGGCCGCCGGGGATCAGCTCCGGGCGGCGACGGGCGGCGACGTCCTCGACCCAACCGACGGCCAGGGTGACCAGCCCGACCAGCGCGAAGACCAGCACCACCCGGATGGCCAGTCCCACCGGGTCCTGATGGGACCAACCGACCACGTCGACAAGCGGAGTGAGCGCCACCACGAACGGCATGTGCCAGAGATAGATGGTGAGTGCCCGCCGGTTGACCACTGTCACCACCCGGTCGGCCAGCCGGCTTCGGCCCAGCCAGGCCACCCCGGCGGGCGCTCGACCCAGCACGATCAGGATGAACGCGGCCGACCAGAGCGCGTTGCCGAGGTGGTTGTCGTTGAGGTCGTACCCGCGCGGGCCGGGATGCCCGACGATCCAGGTGCCGCCGGCCACCGCGAGCGCGAGCGCCGCCGGGTACAGCACCCGACCGGCGAGCCGGCGCAGCATCCCGGCGTGGTGGGCGAAGCCGAGCAGCCACGCTCCGAAGTAGAGCCCGAACTCGCGCAGCATCGGAGGCGCCGGGTAGATCCCCACCTCGATCGCCACCAGCAGGAGGTACGGGGCGAGCAGAGTGAGCAGCGGGGCACGCCGGAACAGCCAGAACGCGACAGGTGAGGCGAGCACGAACCACAGGTAGTCGCGCAGGTACCAGATGATGCTCAGCGCCAGGGCGCCCCAGTTGTTGGCCGGCGGGTCGGCGACCGGTAACAGCCACAGCAGCACCCGAGGGCTCATCGGCATCCCGCTGAGCAGCATGGCCGGCACGAAGACCACAGCGAGCACCCACAACGACGGCAGCAGCCGCCGCAGCCGCCGCCCGACCGCCACCGGCCCGGATCGGGTCAGGGACGCGGCCATCAGCGAGCCGGCCAGTGCGAACATCACCGACATGGCGGGGAAGACGAGGGTGAGGGTCGCCCAACCCGTGACGTGGTAGACGACAACTCGAACGATGGCCAGGAAACGGAGCAGATCGAGATACCGGTTGCGCATCAGCCTGCATCTGGGTCGGGGACGCCGGGCGTAACTCCCCTACCCTGCGCGGTGCTCGCGCGAAACAGTCACCACCCCCGGCCAAACGTGAGTCTTTCCACCCAGCTGACCGAAGATGATCATGAGGTTGCCCGGCATGCGGCCACTTAACCGCGATGACCCGATGGGCGAGGTGACGCGGCAGGCGCTCGGGTGGCGCGGCAACCCCGGCTCCACCGGGGCCCGTTTCCGGCCTGTCGACGGGCGTCCGCTCAGGCGAGGCATCCGCCGTGCGGCAGCGCACCGACCGCCTGCGGCTGCCCGGCGCTCCGACCACCTCCGTCGAGGTGGCCCACCACGCAGCCGGCGCCTGCCCGTACCGCGTAGACGATGGCGTGCCGGGGTGCGGGATCCGCCGGTCCGGCGGGCCGTACCACGATGTCGGTGAAGCCGGCGGCGGTGAGCGCCCGCTGGATCCGGTCGGCGGTCTGCTCGGGGCTGCCCGTGGCCGGAAACATCCGCCGGCGGGCCTCCTGCGCCAGGCACTCCTGGCTGACGGGCTCGGCACACTCCAGCGTCACCCGGCCGACTGCCGCGGCGACGGCAGCTGCCGCGGTCTCCGCCTCGGCGCGCTGCCCGGAGGTGAGGTTGCCGCGGCGGAGCTTGTCGTCCGTAACCCGCTGGCAGTACGCAAGGGAGTCGTCCCCGCCAGCCGGGCCAGCCCCGGCGCAGAGGACGGCAGAGGACGTGTCGACCGGAGCAGGTGGGTCGAGATCACTCTGCCTCGGTGCCGGCACCGAGGCGGTGGACCCGCCGCGTGGCGCCGAGGCCTGCGACCCACAGGCCGTGAGTGCCAGGCCGGCAAGCACGAGCCCTACCAACGCGGCCCAGGCGGGGCCGGTGACCGTAGCCTGTGGGTGCACCGCGGCAGCGTAACCGGTCGCGGTTCGGCCGGCGGCCCCGCAACCACAGTGAGGGACGATGACTGAACCACTGGACAGCGTGACGGCGCTGCTGGCGCCAGCTCACCGCGTCATCATCGTCGCGGGCGCGGCAGCCGAGTTTCTGGACCTGCCCGGCCGGGCCAGCGCACTGTGCTACGTCGGCGACGACGTCCTTTACCTGATGAGCGCTTCGGGTTCCTATCACCGCGCGCGAATAGTGCTCGAGTCGTGGGCCGCCGCCCCGCCGGACGACCGGCCGGACGTGGACGCTCAGCAGCAGGTGACACTGGCACTGAGCGACGGCACCGTGCACGTCTCCGGCATGTTGGAGTTCCAGGCCAGCCCGATCCTGACCCTCGGTCCGCCGGGCCGCTACCACGCCCGGGTCGAGGTCACCGGGCGTGCCGAGCTGCGCCGCGTCGAAGCCCGACCGGGCCACCCCACCCCCATCACGGACGTGGAACGGTTCCTGGTCCGCTTCTGGGCCGAATCATGAGGTACGGCGGTGCCCCACCCGCACCGACCGGACCGGATCACCCGCCCGGTAGGCGCTTGTGGATCAGAAACCCAGCTTGCGCAGCTGCTTCGGGTCGCGCTGCCAGTCCTTCGCGACGCGCACGTGCAGGTCGAGATAGACCCGGCTGCCCAGCAGCTCCTCGATCTGCCGGCGGGCGTTCGTGCCGACCTCCTTGAGCCGGCTCGCCTTGTGCCCGAGCACGATGGCCTTCTGGCTGGGCCGCTCCACGTACAGGTCGGCGTAGATCTTCATGACCTGACCCTCGGGGATCATCTCCTCCACCACCACGGCGATGGAGTGCGGCAGCTCGTCGCGGACCCCCTCCAGGGCGGCCTCCCGGATCAGCTCCGCGACGAGCACCTGCTCGGGATCGTCGGTCAGCATGTCGTCCGGGTAGAGCTGCGGCGACGGCGGAAGATATTTGGTCATCACGTCGACAAGGGTGTCCACCTGGTGCCCGGCGACCGCGCTCACCGGCACGATTTCGGCGAACTCCCCCAGTTGGCTCACCGCGAGCAACTGCTCCGCCAGGCGACGCTTGTCGACCAGGTCGGTCTTGGTGACCACCGCCAGTACCGTCGCCTTCAACTCGGCCAGCTCACCGGTGATGAACCGATCGCCGCGGCCCACCGGCTCGTCGGCCGGGATACAAAGGCCGATCACGTCGACCTCCGTCCAGGTGGACCGGACCAGGTCGTTGAGGCGCTCGCCGAGCAGCGTACGGGGGCGGTGCAGGCCCGGGGTGTCGACAAGGACCAGCTGCGACTCCGGTCGGTGCAGCACGGCCCGGATGACGTGCCGGGTGGTCTGCGGCTTGTTCGAGGTGATCGCGATCTTGGTGCCGACGATGGCGTTGGTGAGCGTCGACTTGCCGGCGTTGGGCCGGCCGACGAAGCAGCCGAAACCGGCCCGGTACGGCCGCGTCTCCGGATCCCGCACCGGGCTCACTCGGCCACCGTGCCGAGGACCGTGCCGTCCGGGGCGGCCACGTGGATCGGCGCATCCGCCGCGAGGTCACGAACTGCGGCATGCCCGGCGCCGTCCAGGGTCGACGCCTCGGTCACCACCACCGCGGCCTCCAGCCGACTCGCCCCGGCCGCCACCGCCGACGCGACTGCCAACTGCAACGCGGTGAGCGTCAGCGAGGGCAGCGCGACACTCGCCGCCGCGTACGTCCGGCCATCCTGATCTCGGACCGCGGCACCCTCCACGGCGGCGACCCGGGCACGGGCTCCCCGGGCCAGGACGACGAGCTTGGCGTCCTCGGCGCTCAGGGGTGCCGGGGCACCGGGGGCGGACCGAGCGGCGGGCACGGCGGGTGTGTCAGGCATCGGCGGATTGCCTCTCGTCGTCTCGGTGGTTGTCTGTGTCGTCCCCGGGGCCGGCGTGCTCGCCGCGCCCCGTGCTGTCCTGCTCCTGGCCCGGCTCCACCCGGTGCACCAGGACTGTGTCGATCCGGTTGCGCCGGCCGGTGGTGCCCTCGGCGAGCAGCCGAAGCCCGGCGACCTCGGCCTCCGCGCCGGGGATCGGCACTCGTCCCAGCGACTGGGCCAGCAGGCCGCCGACCGTCTCCACCTCGTCAGTGGGCAACTCGGTGTCGAACAACTCGCCCAGGGTCTCCACCGGCAGGCGGGCGGTCACCCGCACCGAGGAGTCCGTCAGACGTTCGACGGGTGGGCGTTCGACATCGTACTCGTCGGTGATTTCCCCGACGATCTCCTCCAGGATGTCCTCGATGGTGACCAGACCGCCGGTGCCGCCGTACTCGTCGACGACGATGACCAGGTGGTTGCGGGCCGCCTGCATCTCCGACAGCAGGTCGTCGACCGGCTTGGACTCCGGCACGAAGGTCGCCGGGCGCATCAGCTCGGCCACCGGCAACTGTTCGGCTGCCGGGTCGCCACCACGGGAGCGCCGGATCAGGTCCTTGAGGTAGAGCACACCGAGCACGTCGTCGACGCTCTCGCCGATCACCGGGATGCGGGAGAAACCCGAACGCAGGAAGAGCACCAGCGCCTGCGCGAGCGTCTTGCCCTCCTCGATCCACACCATCTCCGTACGCGGGACCATCACCTCACGGGCGATGGTGTCACCGAGTGCGAAGACCGAATGGATCATCTGGCGTTCGCCGTGCTCGACCACGCCGCGCTGCTCGGCCAGGTCGACAAGCTCCCGCAACTCGACCTGGCTGGCGAACGGCCCCTCCCGGAAGCCGCGCCCCGGCGTGACCGCGTTGCCGATCAGGATCAGCAACGAGGCGAGCGGGTTGAGCGCCCGGCCCAGCCAGCGGACCAGCGGCGCCACCGCGCGACCCACGGCGTACGCGTGTTGCCGGCCGATGGTGCGCGGCGCGACGCCGACCACCACGAAGCTGACCACTGTCATCGCGCCGGCGGTCACCAACGCGGCCCGCCAGCCGGCGCCGAAGCTGTCCACCGCGACCAGCGCCACCAGAGTGGTGGCGGTCAGCTCGGCGAGCAGCCGCAACAGCAGGAGCAGGTTGAGGTGCCGGACGACGTCGCCGGCCACGGTCTGCAGGGTGCGGGCGCCCCGCACCCCGTCGCGGGCCAGCTCGGCGGCCCGCGCCGGCGAGACCGCGGCGAGCGCCGCCTCGGTCATCGCGATCAGGCCGGCCAGCACCACCAGGCCGGCCGCGAAGACGATCAGCTGCAGGTCGGGCAGGCCGGCGGTGGCACCGGCCGCAAGTAACGGAGGAGTGGACATCACTGGGTGCGGGTCGACCGCCAGCTGGACAGCAGACGCGCCTGGAGGGCGAACATCTCCCGTTCCTCCTCCGGCTCGGCGTGGTCGTAGCCGAGCAGGTGCAGGACTCCGTGCACGGTGAGCAGGTGCAGCTCGTCGGCGGGGGTGTGCCCGGCGGTCGCCGCCTGCTTGGCCGCGACCTCGGGGCAGAGCACGATGTCGCCGAGCAGGGCGGGCTCACCACTGGCCGGCGCGGACTCCCCCGGGCCGTGGTCGACGCTGCCCTCGTCCATGGGGAAGGCGAGCACGTCGGTCGGACCGTCGCCACCCATCCAGCGATGGTTCAGCTCGGTCATGTACGCGATGTCGACAAGCAGCACGGACAGCTCGGCGAGGGGGTTGACCCCCATCTCGTCGAGGGCGTGCCGGGCGACGGCGAGCACGGCATCGGTGTCAACCTCGACACCGGACTCGTTGGCGATCTCGATGGACAACTGCTTTCCTCTGCTTTAGCGGCGGCGGCCGGCCCGGCCGCCCTGGGCGGGTCGCCCGGGCACGGCGTGGACGCCCTGCGCCTGCTGGTTCTCCCGCTCGGCGTCCCAGCGGGCGTACGCGTCGACGATCTCCCCCACCAGCCGGTGGCGGACCACGTCGGAGCTGGACAACTGGGAGAAGTGCACGTCGTCGACGTTTTCCAGGATCTCCCGCACGACCCGCAGGCCGCTGCTGGTCCCGCCCGGGAGGTCCACCTGGGTGATGTCACCGGTCACGACGATCTTGGAGTTGAAGCCGAGCCGGGTGAGGAACATCTTCATCTGCTCGGGCGTCGTGTTCTGGGCCTCGTCCAGGATGATGAACGCGTCGGAGAGCGTCCTGCCCCGCATGTACGCCAGCGGGGCCACCTCGATCGTCCCCTGGGCCATCAGCTTCGGGATCGTCTCCGGGTCGAGCATCTCGTGCAGCGCGTCGTAGAGCGGGCGCAGGTACGGGTCGATCTTGTCGTTGAGCGTGCCGGGCAGGAAGCCCAGTCGCTCCCCCGCCTCCACCGCCGGCCGGGTCAGGATGATCCGGTTGACCTGCTTGGCCTGCAACGCCTGGACGGCCTTCGCCATCGCCAGGTAGGTCTTACCGGTGCCGGCCGGGCCGATGCCGAAGACGATGGTGTTCGAGTCGATCGCGTCGACGTAACGCTTCTGGCCGAGCGTCTTGGGGCGGATGGTGCGCCCGCGACGGGAGAGGATGTTGAGCGTCAGAACCTCGGCGGGCCGCTCGGCGCTGCCCTGCTCGAGCATGCCGACGGTACGCCGGACGGCGTCAGTGGTCAGGGTCTCGCCTTTCTCGATGAGTTCGAGCAGCTCACTGAAGACCCGCTCGGCGAGGGCGTTGTCCGCGGGGTCACCGGTGATGGTGATCTCGTTGCCGCGAACGTGCACGTCACTGCTGACCGAGCGTTCGACGAGCCGGAGAATCTCGTCGCCTGCGCCGAGCAGATTGACCATGATCTTCGGGTCGGGCACGGTGATCCTGGTCTGCACCCGGGGCGGGCCGGGAGGTGGGGTGCCGGTCATAGGTTGGGCCGAAGGGCCCTGCGCACCTGCTCTCGATCTCGGCGCCGGCCCTGCTGGCACGGCGTGCGGACGTTACACCCATCGTATCTGTTGAACGTGGGCCGCACCGCGCCCATTTCCGCTGGCCGCGATCAACTCCCGGTCCGGAAGTCGTACCTGTCGAAGGTCTCCTGGTGACGGGTGAACCGGTACGTCGCCCAGTGCATCCGGACCACCGCGCCGGCCTCGTCCCGGGTCAGCCGCAGCAGCTCACCGGCCTCCCGCCCGGAGACCGTGCGGAACACGTCCGGCTGGTCCGGCAGTGCTGTGAAGATCGCCGGCGGACGTCCGGCCGGGTCGCCGGCCCCGCGCGCCCGCAGGGTGCCGTCGTGCCAGGAGAAGACGTACTCGAAGCCCTCGCCCCACCACCGGCCGAGCACTCCCCGCAGGGCCGCCGGAGCTGGCGGGCCGGGCTGCCACGGCTCGACCTCGGCCGGGTCGTGCTCGACCGCCTCCGCGAGCAGCCGGTGCGGCAAATCGAGCACCTCGGTCGCCGTCCCGGAGGAGCCGAGCACCGCGGCACCCATCGCGCCGGCCGTGCCGTCACCTCCGCGCCGGCCGTACACGGCGGCGAGGAAACCGGGCATCGCCCCGTCGTGCCCCACGTGCACCACGCGTTCGCCCTGCGGGATGAGGATCAGCCCGAGACCGAAGCCCGCGCCCCAGAGGGTCTCGTCGGTGGTGGTCACCGGCCAGCGCATCTCGTCGAGCGTGCTGGGGGCGAGGACCGCGCCGGCCGGGTCCAGGGCGGCCGGGTCGGCGAGGAAGGCGGCCCAGCGGGCCATGTCGGTGGCGGTGCTCCAGAGCTGGGCGGCCGGGCCCACAGCGCCGAAGTCGGTGGGCGGCTCCGGGTGTGCCTCGTCGGAGTACGCGTCGACCAGGAACCCGGTGGCCGCCGTCGGCCGAGGGGTCACGCCGGTGTCGGCCAGCCCCAGCGGGGTCAGGACCCGGTCGGCGAGCGACTGCGCCCAACTCTCGCCGCGCAGCCGGGCGACAAGTTGACCGAGCACGGCCATGCCGAGGTTGGAGTAGTGGAACCGCCGGGCCGTCGGCAGCACCCGCTCGGCCCGGTCCAGCTCGGCCACCAGTTGGTCGTCGTCCGGCGCGCGCAGGCTGTCCCAGACATCACCGAACGGCTCGCGTTGCAGGCCAGCGGTGTGCGACAACAACCGGCGGACGGTCAGTTCGCCGTGGGCGGGGAGGTCCAGGTGCCGGCCCACCGGACCGTCCAGGTCCAGCAGCCCGTCGTCGCGGCACTGCAGGACCAGCACCGCGGTGAACGTCTTGGTGACCGAGCCGATCCGGAACTGGGTGCCCGGTTGCAACGGGCTGTCGGTGCCGGTCGCGCCGACGGTGCAGCTCCACAGCGGTCGGTCGGCCCGGTGCAGCGCCGCCGACACCGCGGGCACCCGGGCGTCGGCCTGCACCCGGCGGACCAGCCGACCCAGGCGCTCGTCCAGCCGGGCGTCGAACCCCGGACCCGCGCTCACGCCACCGCTCCACGTCGCCGCACGCGGCGCGGTAGTGCCACGCCGAGCCGTCCGGTCCGCCCGCTCACGCCAGGTTCCGGGCGAGCATCGGGCCGAGCGGCGCGCCACCGAGCAGGTGCGCGTGCACGTGGAACACTTCCTGCCCGCCGTACGCGCCGGTGTTGAACATCAACCGGAAGCCGTCGCCGAGCAGGCCCTCGTCCTCGGCCACCGCGGCGGACGTCGCCAGCACGTCGGCGGCCAGCGCCGGGTCACCCTGGGCGAGCGTCGCGACGTCGGCGTAGTGCTCCTTCGGAATGACAAGGACGTGCACCGGCGCCTTCGGGTCGATGTCACGGAACGCGAGCGTGGTGTCGGTCTCCCGGACCACGGTGGCCGGGATCTCCCCGGCGACGATGCGGCAGAACAGGCAGTCGGATCCCATCGGGGCAGTGTAAGGACTAACGGGCCGGGGGCGCTCCGGCGCAGCATGGGCCTGTTCGCAAGGGCCCCCGTGAACGCCTGCGGTAGTCGGAAGGGGCCCTTCCGACACCTCGGTCGGGGCTGGGGCAGGATGGCCGGCATGACGGATCGGGCGGTACTGGTGACCGGGGCCTCACGCGGGATCGGCCGGGCGGTGGCGACGGCGTTCGCGGCCGGTGGTGACCGGGTGGCGATCCACCACCGCGACTCGGCCGACGCGGCCGAGGAGCTGCGCACGCAACTGCCCGGCACCGGGCACGTGGTGGTCCGCGCCGACCTCACCGACCCGGCTGCGGTCCGGACCATGGTCGACCGGGCCGCCGAACTGCTCGGCGGGTTGGACGTGCTTGTCAACAACGCCGGGACGTACGGCGACCGGGACGACCCGCACCCGATCTTCGGCGCCTCGTACGAGCAGTGGCAGCAGCGTTGGCAACAGGTGCTGGCGACCAACCTGACCGGTGCCGGCAACGTCATCTGGTGCGCGGCGCAGCACATGCGGGAACGCGGCGGGCGGATCGTCAACGTCTCGTCCCGGGGCGCGTTCCGGGGCGAGCCGCACCAGCCGGCGTACGGCGCCAGCAAGGCGGGGCTGAACGCGCTGGGCCAGTCCCTCGCCGTGGCGCTCGCCCCGTACGGCATCGCTGTCGCCACCGTCGCGCCGGGCTTCGTGGCGACCGACATGGTCACCGAGTACCTGCGCGGTGCGGAGGGTGCGGCGATCCGGGCGCAGAGCCCGTTCGACCGGGTGGGCCAACCGGAGGAGATCGCCGCCGCCGTGCACTGGCTCGCCTCGCCGCAGGCCGAGTGGGCCTCCGGCACGATCGTCGACCTCAACGGCGCCTCCTACCTGCGCAGCTGATCCCGCACCCGGCGGCAGATCACCTGGTCGATCAGGTGGCTGGCGGCACACGGGCGGGTAAAGGTCTCCGACATGGCCGAACCCGCGCTGCTTGACCTCACCGCCGACTACCGGGTGGCCGATGGCCACGACGACGACCCCGTCCTGCTGCGCCCGGACGGCACGCCGGTGCAGACCTGGCGGGAGGACTATCCGTACGCCGAGCGGATGGACCGCGACGAGTACGACCGCGACAAGCGGCTGCTGCAGATCGAGCTGCTCAAGCTCCAGGACTGGATCAAGGAGTCCGGCGAGCGCCTGGTGATCCTCTTCGAGGGTCGGGACGCCGCCGGCAAGGGCGGCACCATCAAGCGGTTCATGGAGCACCTCAACCCGCGCGGCGCGTCAGTGGTGGCGCTGGCCAAGCCGGACGAGCGGGAGGCTGGCCAGTGGTACTTCCAGCGCTGGCTGGCGCATCTGCCGGCCGCCGGTGAGATCGTGCTGTTCGACAGATCGTGGTACAACCGGGCCGGCGTCGAACGGGTGATGGGCTTCTGCTCCCGCAAGGAGTACCTGGAATTCCTGCGGCAGGCCCCGGAGCTGGAACGGATGCTGGTGCGCTCGGGCATCCGGTTGGTCAAGTTCTGGTTCTCCGTCTCCCAGAACGAGCAGCGCACCCGGTTCGCGATCCGCCAGGTCGACCCGGTCCGACAGTGGAAACTGTCCCCGATGGACATCGCCTCACTCGACCGGTGGGACGAGTACACCGAGGCCAAGGAGGCGATGTTCTTCTGGACCGACACCGCGGACGCGCCATGGACGGTGGTGAAGAGCAACGACAAGAAGCGGGCCCGCGTCGAGGCGATGCGGCACGTGCTGCACCGCTTCGACTACACCGGCAAGGACCCCGCTGTGGTCGGCACACCGGACCCGCAGATCATCGGGCCGGCCGGGCTGGACCTGGGGCCGGAGGAGGAGGTCGTGCCGGTGTTCCCGCGGCCCTGAACGGTCACCAGCGGCCGAGGCGGGTGGCGAGCACGCTGAGCGCCGCCACCCCGGCGGTCGAGGTACGCAGGACCGACGGGCCGAGCCGCACCGGCCGACCGCCGGCCTCGCGGAACGCTGTCAACTCGGCCGGGGCGATGCCGCCCTCCGGGCCGACCACCAGGACGACCTCACCGGTGGTCGGCAGGTCGGCGGTGGTCAGCCGCTCGTCGGCCTCCTCGTGCAGCACGAACCCCGCGGCGGCGCCGCCGATCCGACGGGCGACGGTGGCGGTGGACTCGTCGGGCGCGCCGGCCACCACCGGCAACCACGGCCGGCGGGCCTGCTTGGCGGCCTCCCGGGCGGTGGCCAACCACTTTTCCCTGGCCCGTACGCCCCGGTCGCCGCGCCACTGGGTGACCGAGCGGGACGCCGCCCAGGGCACGATCTCGTCCACCCCGACCTCGGTCATCGCCTGCACGGCCAGCTCACCCCGGTCGCCCTTGGCGATGCCCTGCACCACCACGAGCCGGGGGACGGGCGCGTCC
Source organism: Micromonospora sp. NPDC049047 (assembly GCF_040649135.1). Lineage (NCBI taxonomy): Bacteria > Bacillati > Actinomycetota > Actinomycetes > Micromonosporales > Micromonosporaceae > Micromonospora > Micromonospora sp. NPDC049047. The sequence goes on along the minus strand of NZ_JBEZEY010000006.1, from coordinate 83,857 downwards.
GCGTACCCCCGGGAGGTGACGGCCACCTCCAGGCTGCCCCGGCCGACGGCGGTGACCACTGCGGCGGCCGTGCCGCCCCGACCGTCGGCGAGCAGCAGCTCCTCACCGACGCGCAGCCGCTGCACGGTGGCCGCGTGGTGCCCCTCCGGACCCGCCAGGGTCAACGCGTCACCGGTGGGCAGCGCCTCGACCAGGAACAGCGGCGCGGACACCTCAGGCGTGCCCGTTGAACGCGTCGCGCATCCGGGAGAAGAAGCCGCCCTGCTTGGACAACTCGGCGACCTCCTCACCGCGGGTCTTGGCGAAGTCGCGCAGCATCTTCTCCTGGTCCGGGTCGAGCTTGGTCGGCGTCCGCACGTCCAGGTGCACGTAGAGGTCGCCCCGGCCGGTGCCGCGCAGGTGCGGCACGCCCCGGGCGCGTAGTCGCAGTGTGCTGGCCGGTTGGGTGCCGGCCTTGACGTCGACGGTCTCCTCGCTGTCCAGGGTCTTGATGGTCAGCCGGGTGCCCAGCGCCGCCGCGGTCATCGGCACGGTGACCCGGCAGTGCAGGTCGTCACCCTTGCGGGAGTAGACGTCGTGCGGCCGCTCGTGGATCTCCACGTAGAGGTCACCGGCGGTGCCGCCACCCGGGCCGACCTCGCCCTGCTGGGCCAGCCGGATCCGCATGCCGTCCTCGACGCCGGCTGGGATCTTGACGGTCAGCGAGCGGCGGGTGCGCACCCGGCCGTCGCCGGCGCAGGTGGGGCAGGGGTGCGGGATGGTGGTGCCGTAGCCCTGGCACACGGTGCACGGCCGGGCGGAGACCACCTGGCCGAGGAAGGTGCGCTGCACCGACTGCACCTCGCCCCGACCGGCGCACGCCTCGCAGGTCGCCAGGTGGGTGCCGGCGGCCGTGCCGGCGCCGGAGCAGGTGGTGCAGAGCACCGCGGTGTCGACGGTGATCGGGGCTTCGACGCCGAAAGCCGTCTCGTGCAGGTCGAGTTCGAGACGCAGGATCGCGTCGGCACCGGGCCGGGTCCGCGGTCGAGGGCCGCGGGCGTTGCCGCCCGCACCGCCGAAGAACGCGTCCATGATGTCCTGGAAACCGACGAACGGGCCGGCGCCGCCGGGGCCACCGGGGCCGCCGGCACCACCGCCGCCCGGGGCGAGCGGGTCGCCACCCAGGTCGACGATCTGCCGCTTCCGGTCGTCCGAGAGGACCTCGTACGCGGCGTTGATGTCCTTGAACTTCTCCTGAGCCTCCGGGTCCGGATTGACGTCCGGGTGGAACTGGCGTGCCAGCTTGCGGTAGGCGCGCTTGATCTCGTCATCGGAGGCTTCCCGGCTCACACCGAGGATGCCGTAGTAGTCCCTGGCCACTGCGTTCCGTGTCCTCATGTTCGTCTCGCGTTGCGCCGATCCGGCGGCGATCAGCCGGCCGTCGGCCCTGACTGGTCAGTTCTGGGCCAGCAACTCGCCCACGTAGCGTGCCACGGCGCGCACCGTGGCGATGGTGCCGGGGTAGTCCATCCGGGTCGGCCCCAGCACCCCCAGGCCACCGACGATCGTGGCGCCCGGGCCGTACCCGGTGCTGACCACCGAGGCGGCCCGCAGGTTGTCGAACTCGTTCTCGTCGCCGATCAGCACCCGGGTCGTGCTCGGCTCGGTCTCGCCGATGAGCTTGAGGAGCACCACCTCCTCTTCCAGCGCCTCCAGGATCGGACGCAGCGAACCCTGGAAGTCGAGCAGGCCGCCGCGGGTGAGGTTCGCGGTGCCGGCCAGCGCGATGCGTTCCTCGTGCCGCTCGACGAGCGTCTCCAGGAGCACCGTGGAGAGCGTGGTCATCGCCGGACGCAACTCGGCCGGCACCTCCTCGACGAGCGCCTGCACCAACGGCGGCGTGTCGGACAGCCGCGCGCCGGCGAGCTTTTCGTTTGCCAGCCGGCGCAGGTCGATGACGTCGTCGGCCGGCACCGGAGCGGGCAGCTCCACAAGTCGTTGCTCGACCCGCCCGGTGTCCGCGATCATGACGAGCATCAGCCGGGTGGTGGAGATCGGCACCAACTCCAGGTGCCGCACCGAGGAGCGGGCCAGGCTCGGGTACTGCACGACGGCCACCTGCCGGGTCAGCTGGGCGAGCAGTCGCACCGTGCGGTGCACCACGTCGTCGAGGTCGACAGCGCCGACCAGGAAGCGCTCGATGGCCCGGCGTTCCGCCGGGCTGAGCGGCTTGACCCGGGACAACCTGTCGACGAAGAGTCGGTAGCCGCGGTCGGTGGGCACCCGGCCGGCACTTGTGTGCGGCTGCCGGATGTAGCCCTCCTCCTCCAGCACGGCCATGTCGTTGCGGACCGTGGCCGGGGAGACCCCGAGCTGGTGCCGCTCGACAAGCGCCTTGCTGCCGACCGGCTCCTGGGTGGAGACGTAGTCTTCGACGATCGCGCGGAGCACTGCGAGTTTCCGGTCGTCGAGACCCATCCTCCGCACCTCCTGTCGCACGTCGGCCGCCGGTGCCGTGGCCCCGGTCGGGCCGTCCTGGCACTCGACTGTAACGAGTGCCAGTCTACGTCGGTGTACCCGCCGGCGCGATGATCAACGAACGTCCACTGGTGCGGCGTTGCCACGGGCACCTACCGTGACACGCATGACTGAACCTCCTCGCCCTCCCGGCGCGGGTGACCCTGGTAACTACCCGCCCGAGCCGACCTCTCCCGGCTCGTACCCGTCGGCCGAGCCACCCACCGCACCACTGTCCGGGGCGCCTGGCCCGGGCGGCTATCCCCCGGCCGGTGGCTATCCGCCGCCTGCCGGTGACCAACCGCCGTCGGGCGGCTACCCACCGGCAGGTGGCTACCCACCGCCCGGGGGCTACCCGCCCGGTGGCTACCCGGGTGGCGGATATCCGACCGGCGGCGCCTACGGCGGCCCCGGCGGCGGTTTCGCCAGCAACGAGGACAAGACCTGGGCGCTCGTCGCGCACTTCGGCGGTGCCGCCGGGATGATCCTCAGCGCCGGGGTGCTGGGCTGGATCGGCCCGCTTGTGGCGTTGCTGGCGCGGGGCAACCAGTCCCCCACGACGCGCTCGCACGCTACGGCGGCGCTCAACTTCCAGCTCCTCTGGTCGATCGTCGGCCTGGTCGGCTGGGTGCTGTCCTGCATCCTGATCGGCTTCCTCGGGGTCGGAGCGGCCGTCATCCTCGGCACCGTGTTCGGCATCGTCGCCGGCATCAAGGCCAACGAGGGCCAGCTCTACCGCTACCCGATGTCGGTCAACTTCATCAAGTGACCCGGCCGGCCGCTCCCCCGGCCGGTCGGTGCCCCGCTGCCCCGCTCCGGGGCGGCGGGGCTGGCTCAGGGCAGCAGGTCGCGCACTACCGCGTCGGCGAGCAGCCGCCCGCGCAGGGTGAGCACTGCCCGACCGGCCGCGTACTCGTCGGCGGCCAGCAGACCGTCGGCGAGCGCCCGCTCGGCGCCGGCCCGGCCGGCGGCGTCGAGCACCGCCAGCGGCAGGCCACTGGCGAGCCGCAGCCGCAGCATCACGTCCTCCATGTGCGCCTCGTCGACAGTGAGCACCTCCCGGGCCAGGCCGGGAGACGCACCAGCGGCCAACCGCTTGGCGTACGCCGAGGGGTGTTTGACGTTCCACCAGCGCACCCCGCCGACGTGGCTGTGCGCGCCCGGCCCGAGCCCCCACCAGTCCGCGCCGCTCCAGTAGAGCAGGTTGTGCCGGCAGCGGGCGTCGTCGGTGCGGGCCCAGTTGGAGACCTCGTACCAGGAGAGCCCGGCCGCGTCGAGGGCGGCCTCGGCGGCCAGGTAGCGGTCCGCCGCCACGTCGTCACTGGGGTACGCCAGCTCGCCGCGCTTCATCCGGGCGGCGAGCCGGGTGCCGTCCTCGACGATCAGGGCGTACGCGCTGACGTGGTCCACCCCCGCGGCCACCACCTGCTCCAGCGAGGCGGCGAAGTCCTCGGCCCGCTCCCCCGGGGTGCCGTAGATCAGGTCCAGGTTGACGTGCTCGAACCCGGCGTCGCGTGCCTCCAGGGCGGCGGCGGTGGCCCGGCCGGCGCTGTGTTTGCGGTCCAGGATCGCCAGCACCCCCGGGGAGGCGGACTGCATGCCCAGCGATATCCGGGTGTAGCCGGCGGCCCGCAGCAGCTTCAACGATTCCGGGGTGACCGACTCGGGGTTGGCCTCGGTGGTGACCTCGGCGTCGGCGGCCAGCCCCCAGGTGCTGTCGATGCCGTCGAGGATGCGGGCCAGGTCGTCGGCGGGGAGCAGGGTGGGGGTGCCGCCGCCGACGAAGACGGTGTCGACCCGGGGCGGCGGGCTGTCGCCCAGCACCCGGGCCGCGAGGGCCAGCTCGGCCAGCACGGTGTCGGCGTACCCGTCGCGGCTGGCACCGCCGCCCAGCTCGGCGGCCGTGTAGGTGTTGAAGTCGCAGTAGCCGCAGCGGCTGGCGCAGAACGGCACGTGCACGTACACGCCGAAGCCGCGCGCGCCGACCGCCGTGGTGGCGGTGGCGGGCAGCGATCCGTCGACGGGGACGGTCTCACCATCTGGAAGGAGGCCGGGCATGGCCACTAGTGTGCCCGGCATGACCTCTCCCGACGTCCTCGTGCGGGTCGCCACGGCCCGTGGGGTGACCACCCTCACCCTGGACAGCCCGCACAACCGCAACGCGCTCTCCACCGGCCTGATGACCCAGCTGCTGGCCGGGCTGGGTGACGCGGTCGCCGACGAGACGGTCCGGGTGATCGTGCTCGACCACACCGGCCCGGTCTTCTGCTCGGGCGCGGACCTGAAGGAGACGGCAGCGGCGTACGCCAGCGGCACAGTGCCCGCCGGGATGCTCGGTGACGTGCTCGCGGCGCTCTGGGAGTGCCCGAAGCCGGTGCTGGCCCGGGTGGGCGGGCCGGCCCGGGCCGGCGGGCTCGGCCTGATCGCCGCCGCCGACCTGGCGGTCTGCGCCGACGAGGCGACGTTCGCGTTCACCGAGGTGCGGATCGGGGTGATCCCGGCGGTGATCTCGGCGACCGTGCTGCCCCGGCTGCACCCGCGCGCCGCCGCCGAGCTGTACCTGACCGGGGACACCTTCGACGGTCGGCGAGCCGCCGAGATCGGCCTGGTCACGGCCAGCGTGCCGGCGGACGGGCTGGACGACGCGGTGCGGCGCTACTGCGACTCGCTGGTGCGCGGCGCCCCGGGTGCCCTGGCCGGCGCGAAGGAGCTGCTGCGCCGACCGGGCACCGCCGAGCTGCGCGCCGACCTGGCCCGGCTGTCCGCCCTGTCGACCGGCTACTTCCTCTCCGAGGAGGGACGCGAGGGGGTCATGGCCTTCCGCGACAAACGACCGACTCGATGGGTGGCCGCTCTGGGCGGTGGTTCTGCTGATCATGCCGGGTAGGACGGGGACCGCCGGGACGCCGCCGGTGAGCCGCGGCGCCCCCGCGTCCGTTCGGTCGGGTCACCAGGCGGTCGCGCCGCCGTCGACCGGGTAGTTCGCTCCGGTGATGTACGACGCCCGGTCGGAGGCCAGGAACACCACAAGTTCGGCGACCTCCTCGGGTTGAGCGAACCGCTTGAGCAGCGTCTTGCCGGTGATCGCGTCCCGAGCCGCCTGGTTGTCGCCCAGGTCGCGCTCGCTTGCCGGGCTGATGATCGGCCCCGGGCTGACCGCCACCACGCGGATCCCGTGGGGTGCGCCTTCGAGCGCAAGCTGTCGCGTCAGGCCGATCACGCCGGCGTTGGCGGCGGTGTGACCCACCATCGGGGGTACGTGACCGGCGATCATGCCAGCCATGGAGGCAGCGTTGATGATGACGCCGCCGCCCCGCTGAACCAGATGTGGCCAGGCGAACTTCGACACGAAGTACGGCATGTCCAGTTCACCGGTGATGGTGTAGCGCCAGTCCGCCACGGAGAAGTCCGGCATCGGGCCGAAGCGCAGGGCGGCGGCGTTGTTGTAGACCACGTCGAGCCCGCCGTAGACCGTTGCGGCGTCCTCGACGAACGTCCGCACCTGTTCCGGATCGGTGAGGTCGACAGGCGCGATGCCGGTCATCTCACCGCCGGCGCCACGAACGAGTTCGACAGTCTCGTCGTTGCCGGCGACCTGGATGTCGGCCCCGACGACCTTCGCGCCTTCCCTGGCGAAGATCTGCGCCGCGACGCGCCCCAGGCCGCCGCCGGTGCCGGTGATGAGCACAACCTTGCCGTCGAGCGTTCCCATGGCATTCCTCCTCGCTCCGTGGCCCGGTCCGGTCGGCTTCGCGAACCACCGGGCGGGCCAGCGATTGACATGTCAACCGTGACAACTCCTTGACCGGTCAATCACTTCCCGTGCGGTCGGGGCGGCGACCCACCCGACAGGCAGCGGCCCGACCGCCCGGGGCAACGCCTCCCGGGCGGCGGCAACCCCGGCACCACCTACTGCGGATTGTCGTTGAGCCGGGGTGGGCGGGCGGGCTATCCGGGCAGGTGAGAGCGCGCCCGCAGCGGGAATGCCTCGATCGGAACGCGTCGGCGGAGCCGACCCCGAACCGGGACGGAGCCGCCGAGCCGACCCCGAACCCGCGCGGACGGCCCGATGGGCGCGACGGAGACGTACGCTTGGCAGACTTGTCGATCTGGGGGTGTGGGTGCGAACTCGGGCAGCCGTTGCGGGTGGAGTGGTCCTCATCCTCGTCGCCGTGATCGCGATCTGGCTCGTCGCACGGCAGGTCGGGGGTGGCCTACAACTGCCGCTGGCGGCACGCAAGTGCACGGTGCAGGCCGACGGCCGGGTCGCCCTGGACGCCGACCAGATGGCAAACGCGGCGACCATCGCGGCGATCGGCGCCCAACGCGGCATGCCCGAACGGGCCGTGGTGGTCGCGCTGGCCACGGCGTACCAGGAGTCGGGGCTGCGCAACCTCGCCGACGGCGACCGCGACTCGGTCGGCCTGTTCCAGCAGCGGCCGAGTCAGGGCTGGGGCACCTCGGCACAGATCCGCGACCCGCGCTACGCGGCCAACCGGTTCTACGCGGCGCTCAAGAAGGTCCGCGGCTGGGAGAAGATGCGCGTCACCGACGCCGCCCAGCGGGTGCAGCGCTCGGCCTTTCCGGAGGCCTACCAGAAGTGGGCCGACAACTCCGAGGTGCTCAGCCGGGCACTGATGGGCGACGCCACCGGCGCGGTCGCCTGCACGGTGGGGCGTACCCCGGTGATGCAGGGGGCGGCGGCCACCGCGCAGCTCACCCGCAACCTGGGGCTGGACTGGGGCTTGAAGGGCCTCGACCCGAACGATCCGACCGGGCTGACGGTGACTCCGGGCGACCAGCGCGACGGCTGGCGGTACGCGCACTGGCTGGTCTCGCACGCCCAGGATCACGGGGTGAAGCGGGTGCAGTTCGGCGACCTGGAGTGGACCGCCCGGGGCGGCACCTGGGGTCGGGTGGACGGCCGGCAGAACTCCGCCGGCCAGGTGGTGGCCGAGGTGTTCAACGAGGGCTGACCGGCCCTGGATCTCTTAACCGGCAGTCACCGCACAATCGGACAAAAACCCTCAAACTTCGTCCTCGATCACGAATATCTCACTTTGCGCAACCCTCCCGCTGCACGGGGTTCCAGCCGGGGTCCACTCCCGCAACGCGGCCTCCCCGGCGCCTTGGCCACCGCGTTACGATCGGCGGCCTGTGCCAGAAAAGGTTTCACCTCATGGGGAGGGGTACGACGCGGTGTTCGATTACGGCGACCGGACCGGTTACGAACCGATCAGCGACACTGACCGCAAGGAGTTCCACGAGCAGGGCTTCCTCCTGCTGCGCAACGTCCTGACGGAGGACCACCGGGCGGCGCTGGAGGCGGCTGTCGACCGCGTCTACGCGGAGGAGCAGGCCAAGGGCACCACCAAGAAGGACGGCACCCTGCACCTGCTGGGCTTCCTGGAGCGCGACGAGCTGTTCGGCGAGCTACTCACCCACCCGATCGCCTTCCCGTACATGTGGGGGCTGGCCGGCTGGAACATCTACACCCACCACAACCACCTGGACGTCACCCCGCCGGCCGCCGAGCCGGAGAAGCCGTACTGGGGTTGGCACCAGGACGGGTACCGGCAGAACTCCGACCCGGAGACCATGGACCCGAACCTGCCCCGGCCGATGTTCTCGCTGAAGGTCGCGTACGTGCTCTCGGACCTCTCCGAGACCGGCCGCGGCGCCACCAAGGTCATTCCGGGCAGCCACCTGAAGAACTCGCTGCCCCGGCCGGCGGACCTCACCGTGCAGAACCCCGACCCTGAGGGCACTGTAGAGATCACCGCCAACCCGGGCGACGCGTTCATCTTCGACCGCCGGCAGTGGCACTCCCGCTCGACGAACCTGTCGACGATCACCCGCAAGATGCTCTTCGTCGGCTACACCTACCGGTGGATCCGTCCGCTCGACGAACTGCACCCCGACGTGAACGGCGAGTGGTACCGCAACCGCACCCCGGTGCAGCGTCAGCTCATCGGTGAGGGCACCCACACCGCCAACTACTGGGGCATCAACTGGGACGGGTACGTCGACGACGAGATCCCGCTGCGCAAGGAGCTCAAGGAGCGCGGCCTGCTGGACCGTAACATCCCCTGGCTCCGCTGATCACCCGCGTCTGAGAACGGCCCCCCGCCACCGTTGGCGGGGGGCCGTTTTCGTATGCGCGCTTCCGGGCCACCAGGCGCCGCGCTGTCGGTAGCGTGACGGGTAGGCAGAGCCGGGGCGTAGCGCCTGGCCGGGGCGCGGGGGTGGCACAGGAGGCAGCCGCAGTGACGTCCGCTCCGCTCCCCCGGATCCTCCGCCGTCGCGGCGAGCCGGAATATCCGACCTTCCTGGAACTCTTCTTCGACCTGGTCTACATCTTCCTGCTCTCCCGGCTCTCGGCCAGCCTGGGCGAGAGCCTCACCGTCCGGAACGCGGCGCAGACCGCCGTCCTGCTGCTGGCCGCGTGGTGGGTCTGGGTGCTCACGGCGTGGCTCACCGACCTGTTCAACCCCCGACTGCCGATCATCCAGGCGACCGTCCTGCTGGTCATGCTCGGCACGCTGCTGATGGCGATCGCCACGCCGCACGCCTTCGGCAGGTACGGGTGGCTCTTCGTCGCCGCGTACTTCGGCATCCACCTGGTCCGGGACGCCGTCCTGATCCCCGGCACCCGGGTCAATCGTCGGATCCAGGCCCGGAGCATCCGGGTCTTCTTCTGGTTCGGTGTCACAGTGGCGCCCTGGGTGGCCGGGGTGTTCGTGGACGAGACGGCTCGGCTGGTGCTCTGGTCGCTCGCGGTGGCGGTCGACCTCGGCTCGGCACGGTTCGGCTGGCCGACACCGGGGCTGGGGCGCACCGAACTCGCCAGCCAGATCTTCACCGGGGTGCACCTCTCCGAGCGGCACCGGGCGATCTTCATCGTCGCGCTCGGTGAGTTGATCCTGAGCACCGGCATGGGGCTGGCCGGCAGCGGGTTCACCGTCGGTCAGATGACCGCCAGCGCTGTGGCGTTCGTCAGCGCGGTCCTGCTGTTCCAGCTCTACTTCCAGCGCGTCCAGCGGATCCTGGCCCGACCCAGGGTCACGACTGTGGAGCGGGTCCGCTCCGGCACCTCCACCTCGTACACCCATCTGGTGATGGTGGCCGGGGTGGTGTTGGTCTCGACCGGCACCTCGATGGTCATCGCTCGGCCGTCCGGTCACACGCCGGTGGATGTCATGGTTGCCATCCTCGGCGGGCCGGCGCTGTTCCTGCTCGGCAGCGTGCTGTTCGACGCCGTGGTGACGGCCCGGATTCTCTGGTCCCGGGTGCTGGCGATCGTGCTGCTGGCGGCCGTGCTGCTGTGCGCGCTCGTCGCGCCCGGCGTGTTCCGGCTACCGCCGTTGACCGTCCTGGTGGTGGCGAACCTGGTCCTGCTGCTCACCCTGGCCGGGGAAGCGCTGGGCGCACGTCGCGGGCTGGTCGAGGCCACCGCGCCGGCCCGATGAGGGTCGCCCCGCCGCCGCGCGGGGTCTCACCCGAGCATCGGCGGCGCTGGCGTACGGGCGTGCCGTCGGGTGCTCACCAGGTTCGCCACGGCGATCAGGGCCAGCACGCTCATGGCGAGCAGAGCGACCATGACCGGCGGCAGCACGGGCGTGGTCGGCGCCAGGCACGCGAGCAGCACCACGCCGGCCAGCCGGGACCGCGAGATGCGTCCGAACACGGTGAAATCGAGGAGGCCCCGGCCGAGCAGGAACAACGCGGGGCTGCCGAGGATGACCGCGGCCCACGACGGCGGGGTCTCGCCCAACGGGCGCCCCACCACGAGGTCGCTGGTGACCGCCGCGCCGGCGATGCCGGCCACCATGATCAGATGGGTGGCCGCGGCGGACTGGGTGAGCAACGCCGGGTCTGTCGACCGGGCGATCGCGTCGGTCAGCAGCTCACCGGCGCGGTAGATGTAGATCCGCCACATCAGCACCACAGTGCTGAACACCACGAGCAACGCCGCTGCCCTCACCAGCGTGTAGTCGCTCCTGCTGAAGGTCGTCCCGGTCACGAAGATCGACACCCCGAGCGCGATGATGACGAACTGCCGGTAGCGCTCGGCCACCCGCGCGTGGATCAGCCGCCAGTCCCCCGGTCGCGAGCGGCCGATCCGGGGCAGCGGCCAGCCGCACACCGCCCCGACGTACTCCACGACGACAGCGGTCGCCCAGATCGGCAACTGGCCCGAGCCGCCCACGAGCGCCCCACCGATCCAGCCGACAGCGGTGACGGACTTCCAGGTCTGGATCCGGATCGTCGAACGCCGCAGGGGCCGGCCCTTCGAGACGACGACGGCGTAGTAGGCGGTGGTGCTCAGGGGGATGATCACGAAGGTGATCGCGAAGAGCAACGCGCGATCTCCGTACGCGTCGGCCGCGACCGCCGCCAACAGCAGGCTGGCCGCCGCCACCCAGATGAGATGCCCCTGCCCGGAAGCACTGGTCAGGTCGATGGTGTCCGCCGTCCACACGGTCAGCGCCCAGATCATCGTGAACGCGAACAGCAGCACCAGCACCTTGACGACGCCGGTCCAGGTCAGGTCGCCGGCCAGCATGGTCGCCAAGGTGACCAGCGCGAAGACGTAGACGAGGTCGAAGAAGAGTTCCAGGAACGCCGGACGCTCCAGGTCCGAATCTGCGGACGCCGCTGCCGTGGCGCCGCCGTCCGTTGCCATCGACATCGCGCTTCACCCGGCCTCCACCGCATGCCCCAAGGGGGACGATACGGGCAACGGCTGGCGCCCAGCCCCGTCATCCGGTTCTTACCGGCCACCGGCCGCCCAACGTCGGCGTGTCGCCTCGGCAGGGCGACCGGCCGCGCGTCCTCGGCCGGTCAGGTGACATCCCGACGCAGGGGCAGCAGCACGGCGATCACCGAGGCGGCCACCGCGTACGCGGTGAGCAGGAGAGCGCCGGCCACCGGTGGAAGCAGGTGGACCGCACCGCTGCCGAGTTCCGCGGAGATGGCATCGGCCACGTAGGTGAAATCGGTGAGCGCGGCGGTGGCTCCGCCGGGCAGGATCGGGTAGAGCGTGTTGACGCCCGGGATCATCATCAGCACCGGCTCCCCCACGTACAGATAGCCGATCACGACGCACAGCGCCGCGATCTGGTGGTGGATGAGGGCGCCCATCCCGGCCCCGAGGAGCAGGTAGACCACCATCGCGACGGCGATGCGGCCGAGCAGTGCCAGCACCGTGGTGGCGGGCAGACCGAGTGAGACGTCGCGGGCGGCGGCGACAGCGAACAACGCCACCGCGGCCGTGCCCGCGAGGACGAGCCCGTACGCGAGACCGACGACCGCGTAGGTGGCGAGTTTGGCGGTGAGCACCCGCCCACGGCGCGGAGCGAAGAGAAAGGTGACCGCGGCGGTGTGGTGTCGGTACTCGGAGGTGACAGCCAGGGCCCCGGCGGCGGCCGGCACGAACGCGGTGTAACCGAGAATGCCGAGGATCGCGCGGAGGCCGGCCTCGGTGTCCAGACCGGGCATCGGTGGGTCGAAGTTCTCCGGCCCCGCCAGCGCCATGGCCCCGAACATGCCCCCGCCCAGCACAGCGGCGGCGATCAGCAGGCCGCCCCACATCCGGGTGGCCAGCAGCCGGCGGAACTCCGCCCTGATCAGGTGGTTCATCAGGTGACCGCCTTGTCCGTGGTGAGGTGGAGGAAGAGTTCTTCGAGGCTGGTGGTCTCGACGACCAGCTCGTGCACCCGAAGGTGGTGGGCGACGGCGAGGTCGGCGACGCTCGGCGCGTCCAGCCCTCGTACCCGCAGCCGGTCGGGCCCGGCGGCTTCGACGTGCGGTGCCGTGCCGCCGCCGTTGACCGGGTCGGCCGTCAGAACGGCAGCGAGCGCGTCCGCGTCGGGTGAGGTGACCAGCACAGCTGGCGGGCCGGCGAGCCGGGAACAGGGTCCGGCGGCGACGAGTTCGCCACGCCGGATCACCACTACGTCATCCACGAGCTGCTGGATCTCGCCGAGCGCGTGGCTGGAGATCAGCACGGTGCGGCCCTCGTCGGCGAGCTGACGCAGAAAGCCGCGCAGCCACGACACGCCTTCCGGGTCCAGACCGTTGCCGGGCTCGTCCAGCAGCAGGACGCGGGGGTCGCCGAGCAACGCCGTGGCGAGGTTGAGCCGCTGCCGCATGCCAGTGGAGAATCCTCGGGTACGACGGTGTGCGGCCTCGGCGAGGCCGAGCAGGTCGAGCAGGGCGGTGACCCGGCTGTCCGGATGTCCGCCCATCGCTGCGTAGACGCGCAGGTGCTCACGGGCGGTGTGTCCAGGATGGAACGCGTTGGCGTCGAACACGGCCCCGACAGTGCGCGACGGCCGGGCAAGTCGGCCGTACGGCAGGCCGCCGATCGTGGCGGTGCCACTGGTCGGCGACACCAGCCCCGTCATCATGCGCATCGTGGTGGTCTTGCCGGAGCCGTTCGGGCCGAGGAATCCGGTGACCACGCCGGGTTGCACGACAAAGCTCAGATCATGCACGGCGGTGACGTCACCGTAGCGTTTCGTCAGGCACGACACCTCGATCGCGAGGTGGTCGCCGGTCACGCGCGGGCCGCCATGGCACGCGTGATCGTCTCCACGAGACCTGGCGCGGCCGGACCGGAGAGCACTACCTCGTCGAACTCACCGCCTGCCGCAGCCCGGTCCAGAACGAGGTGCAGCCCTGGTTCCGCCCGGCGGACTGCCACGAGCTGCCGAGGACCGCCGTACAGGCCCCACACTCCGATCTTGGCGAAGCCGGACACCACGTATCCCCGGCGGGCGCCACGGGCCAGACGGAGCGGGTTGTCCACCAGGGCGATCTGCCGCACCGCGGTGAGGGGCAGTGCGAACTGCTCCCGCCCGACCCAGACCCGCTCCCATCCGGTGAACCGAATGTCGATCACATCGTTGGTCACCATGACCGATGCCATCAGTCATCCCCTTTCGTCGTGTCGGAGTCGTCAGTCGGTGCCGGTGCGCGCCTGTCGGCCGTCGACGGATCGGTGGGCAGCAGGACTGTCGCCAACAGTCGCGGTGTCCGTCCACCGCCGGGCTGGTTGCCGAGCAGCGGGCCCACAAGTGCGTTGAAACCGGCGGCGAACTCGCCCAGTTCGGCGTCGGTCAGGTGCAGCACGAGTTGCTGATAGCCCACACCGTCGGCGGTGAAGTCGACCCGCTCCCGGGTGAGATAGCGGGAGAACTCCGACAGCAGACTCGACATGAACGCCGTGAAGTAACGCGCGTGGTCTTCCCGGGTGGCCGTGGCCAGGGCCGCCGGGTCGAGCGTCGCGCCGTGCGCGGGCAACGCGTACACCCGCTCGACGGCGCCGCGCACCCTGCGCTCATCGACCACCTCGACCAGCCCTGCCTTGACCAGGATCGCCAGGTGCCGGTACATCGTGGCCTGCGGGACATCGGGCAGCAGCTCGAGCAGCCCCTGTGTGGTCAGGCGCGTGCCCGCGACCGCACGCAGGATCCGGATCCGCACCGGATGCAGCGCCAGGTCCGCCCAGCGCTCTCTCGACATCTCCACGACCGAACGATATCACTCTCGATAATGAGAATGATAGCGCCGCCTGGGCGCTCGGCGCCTTCGACGGCGGCTAACGGGCGGTGAGACGGCGGCGGACCTTGTCCCGGATCGACTCCGGCAGGTCGGGTGCCTCCAGCAGGCGGGGCAGCAGCTCCGGTTCCAGGCTGGTGGCCCGGAACACCTCACCGATTGTCACCCCGTGCGCGGGCCGGTCCACCACCTCGACCGGGTCACCCGGGCCGACCTCCCCCTCGCGAAGCACCCGCAGGTAGGCCCCGGGTAACGCCCGGACGGTGAACCGCTTGATCAGATCCGGTACTCCCCAGAAGCCGGCGAAGGTGGTGCACGGCGTTCGCGGCTTGGTCACCTGAAGCACTGCCGACCCGACCTGCCACTGCTCACCGATCACCGCGCCGGTCAGGTCCACCGCGTAGGTGGTGAGGTTCTCGCCGAAGCCGCCGGGCCCGATGCCGCGCCCCAGCTCGGTAGACCACCAGGCGGCGTCCTCCTCCGCGTAGGCGTAGACCGCCTGGTCCTCGCCGCCGTGGTGGGCGCGCTCGCCGATGAAGTCGCCGACCACCCCGTCGACGCGGAACAGCACCGGCGCGTCCACCGGTCGCTTGTCGATGCCGCTGCGCCCGCTCGCGTCGCCGGCCCACTCCGCCTCGGTCACGATGCCGAGGTTCACCGCTGCCACCCTGCCCGTCATGACGGACAGCCTAGGTGAATTCGCGGCTCCGGCTTGACCTTGACGCTGCGTCAACCCTCCATGCTGGCGGCCATGAACATCCCGCCAACCGATCAGGTCCAGCAGGCCGTGATACACGTGCAGGGGCTGGAGAAATCGTTCAAGCAACTGAAGGTGCTGCGCGGTGTGGACATCGACGTGGCGCGCGGCACCGTCTTCGCCCTGCTCGGCTCCAACGGAGCCGGCAAGACCACTGTGGTGAAGATCCTGGCCACGCTGCTCAAGGCCGACGCGGGAACCGCCCGGGTCAACGGCTTCGACGTCGCGGCACAGGCCGCCGAGGTGCGCGAGTCGATCAGTCTCACCGGGCAGTTCGCGGCGGTCGACGAGATCCTCAGCGGACGGGAGAACCTCGTCCTGGTCGCCCGGCTCAGGCACCTCAAGGACCCGGGCGCCATCGCGGACGCCCTGCTGAAGCGCTTCTCGCTGACCGAAGCGGGCACCCGGAGGGTGGCGACGTACTCCGGCGGCATGCGCCGCCGGCTGGACATCGCGATGAGCCTCATCGGCAACCCGCCGGTGATCTTCCTTGACGAGCCGACGACCGGGCTGGACCCGGAGGCACGCATCGAGGTGTGGCATGCCGTCAAGGAACTGGTCAAGGGGGGTACGACCGTTCTGCTCACCACTCAGTACCTCGACGAGGCGGAGCACCTGGCCGACCGGATCGCGATCCTGCACGAGGGCCGGATCATCGTGAACGGCACCCTCGACGAGCTCAAGCAGCTCCTCCCACCCGCGAAGATCGAGTACGTCGAGAAGCAGCCGAGCCTGGAGGACGTCTTCCTGACCCTCGTCGGCTCCCGAACCAACAAGGAAGAACGATGAACAGGCATTTCGTCGGCGACACCGCTGTTCTCCTGGGACGCTCGCTGCGCCACATCGCCCGCAGCCCGGACACCATCATCACCACCGCGATCATGCCGATCGCCTTCATGCTGCTGTTCGTGTACGTCTTCGGCGGCGCGATCGAGACCGGGACCGACTCGTACGTGAAGTACCTGCTGCCCGGCATCCTGATCATCACGATCGCCTCGGGAATCTCCTACACCGCCTTCCGCCTCTTCCTGGACACGAAGGGCGGCATCTTCGAACGGTTCCAGTCCATGCCGATCGCCCGCTCATCCGTGCTGTGGGCGCACGTCCTGACCTCGCTGGTCGCCAACCTGATCTCGATCGTCGTCGTCGTCGGCGTCGCCCTGATCATGGGCTTCCGGACGGGCGCGGGCGTGTCGCAGTGGCTCGCGGTCGCCGGCATCCTGGTCCTGTTCACCCTGGCCCTGACCTGGATCGCCGTGATCCCCGGTCTCACCGCGAAGACCCTGGACGGCGCGAGCGCCTTCTCCTATCCGCTCATCTTCCTGCCGTTCGTCAGCTCCGCATTCGTGCCCACCGAGTCGATGCCCGGCCCGGTGCGTGCCTTCGCCGAGCACCAGCCGGTGACCTCCATCGTCAACGCGATCCGGGACCTGTTCAGCCAACAGCCGGTCGGTACGGACATCTGGATCGCCCTCGCCTGGTGCGTCGGCATCCTCGTCGTCGCCTACCTGTTCGCCAACGTCACCTACCGTCGCAAGATCTCCTGAACCGGTGACGGCCAGGGCTGAACCAACTGCGGGCAGGATCAGAGCATGCTGACGATCGGCCAACTCGCGGCGTACGCCGGCGTCACGGTGCGGGCGGTGCGGCACTATCACCAGATCGGCCTGCTGCCGGAGCCGGAGCGGGACGCTTCCGGCTACCGGCGGTACGGCGCGACCGCGGTCGTGTCCCTCATCAAGATCCGCACCCTCGCCGACGCCGGTGTGCCGCTGTCGCAGATCAGTCGGATGCTCGAAGCCGACGCGCCAGCCTTTGCCGACGCCATCCGGACCATCGACAACCAGCTGCGCGACGAGATCGAACGGCTCCAGACCAGCCGCCGACACATCGCGCAGCTCGCCGCCGGGGACGCCCTGGCGCTCCCACCGGAGGTCACCGCCTATCTCGACCGGCTCCGGGCCATTGGGGCGTCCCAGCGGATGGTGGAGGCCGAACGCGACGGGTGGATCCTGGTCGCGGCGCGCTGGCCCGACCGCATCGTCGAGTGGATGCCCGGCAAGATCGCCCACCTCGACGATCCGCAGGTCGTCCGGCTCTACCGGGTGCTCTCGGAGATCTTCGACGGCGACGAGGCCGACGACCCGCGCCTGGCCGAGGCCGCCGACATCATGGCCTGCTTGGCAGAGCAGGCGTACGCCGCCGGCGAGGTCCTGCACGCCGAGGTGGTCGACGACGATCTCCCGCACGACCTGATCGACGCGCTGGCCGTCGAGTCCGACCCGCGGGTGCGGCGGCTGCGGGAGCTGATGCGCGAGCGCGGCTGGTCCGGTTGGAACCGGATGGAGCGGCTGGCGGAGCCGCCCTCCGCCTGACCGTCGGGCGTCGGTCCGGCCCGTCAGCCCTTGACGGCGCCGGCCACCAGGCCGGAGACCATCCGTCGCTGCACCAGCAGGAAGAAGATGATGACCGGCAGGGTGAACAGGGTGGACGCGGCCATCACCGGCCCCCAGTTGGTGTCGTCGCGGCCGAAGAAGAACGTCATCGCCACCGGCAGGGTGTAGCTGCCCTGGTCGTTGATGAACGTCAACGCGAAGATCAGCTCGTTCCACGCGGTGATGAAGGAGAAGATGCTTGTGGCAACCAGGCCGGGCGCGACAAGCGGAAACAGGACGCGGCGGAAGATCTGGGCCCGACTGGCGCCGTCGATCGCCGCCGCCTCCTCCAACTCCTTGGGCACCGCGGCGACGAAACCGCGCAGCATCCAGACCGCGAACGGCAGCGAGAAGCCGAGGTACGTCAGGATCAGGCTGGGCAGGGTGTTGTAGAGCCCCAGCCGCTGGATCATCAGGAAGAGCGGGATGACCAACGCCTCCAGCGGGATCATCTGCACCACCAGCAGCATGATCAGGAAGCTGGTCCGCAGCCGGAAGCGGAACCGCGCCACAGCTGTCGCGGCCAGCAACGCGACAAGGCCGCTGAGCACCACTGTGGAGACCGCGACAAGCGCGCTGTTGAGGAAGAAGTCGAAGAAAGTCACACCGGGGATCAGGTTGCCGGTCAGGATCTCCCGGTAGTGCGCAAGCGTCGGGTGGGTCGGCACCGGCTGCGGGGTGGCCGAGAAGATCTCGTTGCTCGGCTTCAGCGAGGTCGAGATCATCCAGTAGACCGGGAACGCCGCGAAGAGCGCGACAAGCAGCCCGGCGGCGTTGAGGGCTACCTTCTTCACGACTCGTCCTCCTGCCTGAGCACCATCCGTACGTAGAAGCCGGTCACCACGAGCAGGATCAGCGTGAGGATCACCGCGATGGCCGCACCGAGTCCGTACTTCGGCGGCGGGGAGAAGGCCTCGGCGTACGAGTAGATGGCGAGCATGAACGTCGGTCGGTCCTGGGTGCCGCCGGCCAGGACGAACTGCTGGGTGAACACCTTGAAGTCCCAGATGGTGGAGAGCACGATCAGGATCCCGAAGACCGGGCGCAGCAACGGGAAGGTGATCTTCCAGAAGACCCGCCAAGGGCTGGCACCGTCCACCCGGGCCGCCTCGTGCAGCTCGCTCGGCACGCTCTTGAGGCCGGCCAGCACGCTCACCGCGATGAACGGGAACGAGTGCCAGACCACCACCAGGGTGAGGATGGCGAAGAAGAGCAGTGGCGAGTTGAACCAGCCGTAGCCGGTCCAGTCGCTACGACCGAACAGGCTGTTGGAGAGCCCGTCGGGCAGCGCGTTGAACATCCACGTGACCAGGCCGCTCGTGTCGTCGAAGATCCATTTCCAGACGATGGTGCCGGTCAGCGCGGGCGTGGCCCAGGCGAGCATCACGCAACTGGCCACAAAGGTCGCCATCTTGCGGCCGAGCCGGTTGAGCAGCAGCCCGACGAGCGTGCCGAGCACCATCGTGAGTAGCACGTTGGCCGCGGCGAACAGCACCGTGTTGCGCAGCACGGTCAGGAAGAACGGGTCGGAGAGGATGTCGGCGTAGTTGCCCAGCCCCACCCACGGCCACTCCCGGTCGCCGCGCAACTGCCGGACGCTGTCGAGCCGGTAGAAGGACATCACCACCACCTGGCCGAGCGGCCAGAGCAGCAACACCCCGATGATCACCAGTGCGGGCAGGAGCAGCAGGTAGGGCAGGCGGTCCACCCGGCGACGCCGCCGCGCGGGGGTCTCCCGCGCGGCGGCCGTCTCCGGCACCTCGGTCAGCGTGGTCACTTGGCGTTGAGGATGCTTTCCATCTCACCGGCCGCATCGGCGGTAGCCTTCTCGACCGTCTTCTGACCCTTCATGACCGAGCTGTTCATCGCCTGGGTCACCGTCTTCGTCCGGCTGACCTCCACCCACTTCGGGGTGAGCGGCGTGAGCTTGGTGTTCTGCATGGTGGTGGCGAACGCCGCCATCACCTTGTCGTTGGCGTACGTGTCACCGGCCACCAGGTCCTGGTAGACCGGGAAGAAGCCGAGGCTGCTCGCGAAGCTCTGCGAGTTCTTCTTGTTCAGCAGCACTGTCAGGTAGTCCCAGGCCAGATCCTGGCGCTCACTGTCCTTCCAGATCGCCACGTCCGAGCCGCCGGCGAACCCGGGTGCGGCCTTGCCGTCCGGGCCGGGGATCGGGAACGTACCCCAGACCTTCTCGATCTCGGGGTTGTCCTTCTTGATGGCGGCCTGCTGCCAACTGCCGGCGAACGCCATCGCGGCCTTGCCGGTGGCGAACTGCGTGCGCGCGTCGATCTCGTTCCAGCCCGCCGCCGCCGGCGGGGCGACCTTGTGCACGGTCACCAGGTCGGTCCAGAACTTGACGGCCCGCTGCGCCTCCGGCGTGGTGTAGCCGGACTTCCAGGTGCCGCCCTGGTTGCTGGCGATCTCGCCGCCGGCACCCCAGAGGAAGGAGTAGAACGGCAGCTCGGAGTTGCCCGGCAGGGCGATGCCGTAGGTGCCCTTCTTCTTCGCCTGCACGGCCTTGGCCACGGTGACCAGGTCGTCCCAGGTCTTCGGCGGCTGCACACCGGCCTCGGCGAACCAGTCGGTGCGGTAGTAGATCGCACGCACACCCGCGTACCAGGGCACGCCGTACTGCTTGCCGTCGAGCTGCGCGTTGCGCACCAGGTCGGGCAGCAGGTCCTTGCCGTCGGCCCAGCCGCCCATCCGGGCACTGACGTCGGCGAGCGCCTCCTGCGCGGCCCACCCCTGGGTCTCGGTGTTGCCCAGCTCGGTGATGTCCGGTCCCTCACCGCCGGCGAGCGCGGCCTGGAACTTCTTGGGCGCCTCCAACCAGGGGATGTACTGCACGACCACATCGGTGTCGGGGTGCTTCTGGCGGAACTCGGTCTCGACGCCGTCGAGGAACTTGTTCTGCGCGTCGCCGCCCTCGCCCATCATCCAGACCGTGAGTTTGCTGTCGTCGCCCGCCTTGTCGTCGGAGCCTCCACAGCCGGTCAGCACCATCGCGGCCGAGGCCACCACGGCGGTGACCGGGGCCAGCCGCTTCCACCTGTTCACGCCACTTCTCCCCTCACGCCGCATGGAACTAACCTTCTCCGCCGCACCCTAGTACGAAGAATTCCTTTACGACAGTGGGCAGGATTGACCAAAGTCTGGCGACGGTATCGCAACGGCCCGACGAACGGCGCTCTGACCTCGGGGCGAAGTTGGGCAGATGGCACGAAAAAGCGCCCGGCTCTCGGCCGGGCGCTCCTTCGGTAGTGCTGTCCTACGGTGTTGCTGCCTCGCCAGGTGATGCCAGGTCGTTATCGGGTGAGGCTGCGGCGGCGACCCACCCCGGCCACAAGCGCGACCGCGATCGCGGCAACCACGACCTGGACCAGCAACTCGGCCCAGTCGATACCGCTCGTCTCGGTCGCGATGCCGATGGCCCGCGCCAGCACCGTGCCCAGCAGGGCCGCGCCGATACCGATCAGCAGGTGCAGCCAGATCGGCATGTTCTGCCGGCCCGGGACGACCAGGCGGCCGAGCGCGCCGACGATGAGACCAACAACGATCGCAGTGATGATGCCCCACACGGTGAGCTCCACGGCCACCCTCCTTCAAAATGTCTGACACACGCGATGTGTGCTTCCTGTCGTGACCGCTAAGTGCCCGCCCCACCGAAAATCCAAACCGACTTCAGCCACCAAACGATCACGTCTTGGCCGACAAGGGCAGGTTCCACCGGACGCCCTCGTACCCGAACCGCGGCAGGCCGCCCCGCCGCCGCCCGCCGGGCCGCCACGCCGCCGTCCCACCAGGCCGGCGGATCGCCACGCCGCCGCTGCGCTGCCAGACCGCCGCGCCCCGGGCCGCCCTTCCACCAGACCGCCGCCCCGCCACAGCGCCGCGCTGCCACGCCGTCGCGGCAACCGACCCAGCAGGTCAGCCCGCTTCCAGGGAAACGGAGTGGATCACAGCGGTCCGGGGCGCCGAAAACGCCAACCCGGGCGTCGGAACGCCTGGTCGGCGCGGTGAGGGCCGCCGCAGGTGCGAGAACGCCGATGGGCGCCTGGCCTGTCGGCCGGGCGCCCATCGACTGTGTAGCTGTGGTACGAGTTCTGCTGTTCGGTGTTACCGGGTCACTCGGCGGCGGCCACCCACGCCGGCCACCAGGGCGACCGCGATCGCAGCAACCACGACCTGGACCAGCAGCTCGCCCCAGTCGATACCGCTCGTCTCGGTCGCGATGCCGATGGCCCGCGCCAGCACCGTGCCCAGCAGGGCCGCGCCGATACCGATCAGCAGGTGCAGCCAGATCGGCATGTTCTGCCGGCCCGGGACGACCAGACGGCCGAGCGCGCCGACGATGAGACCAACAACGATCGCAGTGATGATGCCCCACACGGTGAACTCCACGGTCGCCCTCCTTCTAAAGAATGTCCGACACACGATGTGTGCTTCCTGTCGTGACCGCTAAGTGCCCGAGCGGCCGAAAGTCCAAACCGACTCACCGCCAACGGCACAGTCAGACGTCAATTTCCGACGGGTGCGTCGGTTGGCGCGCGGGCGCGTCCACACAGGTAGGAGCCCATCTCGTCGGGCCCGACCGCCCTCGCGGCGGCCCAGAAAATTTTTCCGTCACGCCTCGGTGACCCCGCCCCCGCTGGCCCCTACGACGGTCTGCCAGACCGCATGAACGGGGAAGGTCAGCACAGTCAGACCAGCGCAGGGCGGACCACGCAGACGCGAGCCACGGCAGGCGCGGACCACCGCAGACGCACGCCACGCGAACGCGAGCCAGGGCGGACACGCAAGATCCGCGCAACCTCGGGGGAAACTGCCGCCTCAACCTGACTCCAGGCGACACTTCCCCGAACCTGCGCGGATCTTGACCGCGGGGCCGGACGTCCGGGCTACTTCTTTCCGGCGGCCTTGCCGTCGCCGGAGTCGGAGGAGAGGGCGGCGATGAAGGCCTCCTGCGGGACCTCGACCCGGCCGACCATCTTCATCCGCTTCTTGCCTTCCTTCTGCTTCTCCAGCAGCTTGCGCTTGCGGCTGATGTCACCGCCGTAGCACTTGGCGAGCACGTCCTTGCGGATCGCCCGGATGGTCTCGCGGGCGATGACCCGGCTGCCGATGGCCGCCTGGATGGGCACCTCGAACTGCTGGCGGGGGATGAGGGTACGCAGCTTCGCGGCGATGGTGACGCCGTAGTTGTACGCCTTGTCCTTGTGCACGATGGCGCTGAACGCGTCCACCGGCTCGCCGTGCAGCAGGATGTCCACCTTCACCAGGTCGGACGCCTGCTCGCCGGAGGGCTCGTAGTCCAGCGAGGCGTAGCCCTTGGTGCGGCTCTTCAACTGGTCGAAGAAGTCGTAGATGATCTCCGCGAGGGGCAGCGTGTAGCGCAACTCCACCCGGTCGGCGGACAGGTAGTCCATGCCGAGCAGGGTGCCGCGTCGGCCCTGGCAGAGCTCCATCACGGCGCCCACGTAGTCGTTCGGCGTCAGCACCGTCGCCCGGACCACCGGCTCGTACACCTCGGCGATCTTGCCGGTGGGGTACTCGCTCGGGTTGGTCACCACGATCTCCGCGCCGTCGTCCGTGATCGCCCGGTAGACGACGTTCGGCGCGGTGGAGATCAGGTCGAGGTTGTACTCGCGCTCCAGCCGCTCCCGGATGATCTCCAGGTGGAGCAGGCCGAGGAAGCCGCAGCGGAAGCCGAACCCGAGCGCGCCGGACGTCTCCGGCTCGTAGTCCAGGGCGGCGTCGTTGAGCTTGAGCTTGTCCAGCGCCTCACGCAGGTTGGGGTAGTCGGACCCGTCGATCGGGTAGAGCCCGGAGTAGACCATCGGCTTCGGGTCCTTGTAGCCACCCAACGCCTCGCCCGCCGGCCGGCTGTTGATGGTGACCGTGTCACCGACCCGGGACTGCCGGACGTCCTTCACACCGGTGATCAGGTAGCCGACCTCGCCGACGCCGAGCGCCTCGGCCTTGACCATCTCGGGCGAGATGACGCCGATCTCCAGCAGCTCGTGCACGGCCCCGGTGGACATCATCTTGATCCGCTCGCGGGCGCTGATCCGGCCGTCGATGACCCGGACGTAGGTGACGACGCCGCGGTAGACGTCGTACACCGAGTCGAAGATCATCGCCCGGGCGGGCGCCTCGGCGTCGCCGACCGGCGGGATGAACTGCCTGACGATCTCGTCGAGCAGGTGCGGTACGCCCTCGCCGGTCTTGCCGGAGACCCGGATGCAGTCGGCGGGGTCGCCACCGATCAGGTGGGCCAGTTCCTCGGCGTACTTCTCCGGCTGCGCGGCCGGCAGGTCGATCTTGTTGAGCACCGGGATGATCCGCAGGTCGTTCTCGAGGGCCAGGTAGAGGTTGGCCAGGGTCTGCGCCTCGATGCCCTGCGCGGCGTCGACGAGCAGCACGGCGCCCTCGCAGGCGGCCAGCGACCGGGACACCTCGTAGGTGAAGTCGACGTGCCCCGGGGTGTCGATCATGTTGAGGACCGCGTGCTCGCCGGCCCGCTCACCCTCGCGGATGGTCCACGGCATGCGAACGGCCTGGCTCTTGATGGTGATGCCGCGCTCGCGCTCGATGTCCATCCGGTCCAGGTACTGGGCGCGCATCTGCCGGGGGTCGACCACACCGGTGAGCTGCAGCATCCGGTCGGCCAGGGTCGACTTCCCGTGGTCGATGTGGGCGATGATGCCGAAGTTCCGGATGCGACCGGGGTCGGTGGCACCAGGGGCGTTCGCGCCGGGATCGAGCTTCGGTGGCACAGCGGTCCGTTCTGGTCGGCTGACGTGAACAGGCCGGCGCGCCGCCGACCCCCTCTATGTTCCCACGCCGCCGGGGTACGCCCGCTGCGCGGGCGATGGATCGGCCCGAGGCCCCGTCATTCCATCGGCGGCTCGACGAACAGCGCGGCCAGCCGGGGCAGTCGTCGGCGGGCCTCCTCCTCGTCGTCGAAGTCCCAGAAGTCGTTGAGGTCCGGCGTCCGCACCGGGTCGCGGTCCGCCGGCAGTTCGCTGGCGGTGGCCTTCCGGTACGCGTCCCAGGGCACCGAGAGCATCTGCTCGGCGGAGAACTCCTCGCCGCTGAGCGAGGCCGCCCGCACCTGGGGCAACTCGGCAAGCGAGTCCGGTTCGGCGACCGCGCGGGCGAAGACCGCCCGCCCCTGGGTCATCAACCAGCCCCGGAAGTACTCGAAACCGTCGGCCGAGGCACCCCCGTTGATCAGGTACGCCGCACCCCACAGATCCGCCTTGTGCGAGGCGGCCAGCACCCGCGACTGGTGCCGCGCGTACCCGATGATGTCCTCCGGGTCGCGCTCGGCGAGCAGGGCGACGGCCCGCGCGGCGACCGGCCCGGGCTCTCCCCCGCCCCCGGCCCGCGCCTCGTCGATCAGCTGCCAGAAGTCCTCGGTCCTCATGGCTTGGCAGTCTGGCAGTGTCGCCGCGCGTCGCGCACGCACCCCGGGGCAGCATGGTGTGGTGTCCTCTCCCCCGTTGCCGCCGGTGCCGTACCACGCGAGTGCCCAGCGTCCGTCGTGGTCGGCGTTGCCGGCGGAGCTGCGGGCCGCTGTCGCCGACCGGCTCGGCGCGCCGGTGGTCACCGCCCGGGTCGCTGCGGCGGGCTTCACCCGCGGCTTCGCCGCCGTGCTCCAGACCGCCGCCGGTGGCCGGGCCTTCGTCAAGGCGGCACCCGCCGCCGAGCAACCGCACCTGGTCGACTGGTACGCCCGGGAAGCGGCGATCCTGGACCGGCTGCCGGTCGACCTTCCGGCGCCCCGCCCCCGGTGGACGCTGTCCGAGGCCGGCTGGTTCGTGCTCTGCACCGACGCCGTCGACGGGCACACCCCACGCCTGCCCTGGGCGCCCGCCGAGTTGGACGCCACCCTCGCCGGGTACGCGGAGGTCGCCGCCGCCCTGGCCGACCCGCCGCCCGG
This sequence comes from Micromonospora sp. NPDC049047, assembly GCF_040649135.1. NCBI lineage: Bacteria > Bacillati > Actinomycetota > Actinomycetes > Micromonosporales > Micromonosporaceae > Micromonospora > Micromonospora sp. NPDC049047. The sequence goes on along the minus strand of NZ_JBEZEY010000006.1, from coordinate 58,656 downwards.
ACTGGCCGCGCTCGGCCTGCCGCACCTGGCCGACCTGGCCCGGTCGGACATCCTCTGGTGGGAGGAGGTCGCCGCCGGCCGCGAGCCGACCCCACCACTGCCCGCGCCGGTGCGGGGCCGGCTGGCCGAGCTGGTGGCGCTGGAGTCCCTCCTTCCCCGGTACGCCGCCGAGGCGACCGGCCTGATCCACGGCGATCTGCGGGTCGACAACGTGCTGATCGACGCGGACGGTCGGGCCTGGTTCTGCGACTGGACCTGGGTCTGCTCGGGGCCCGCCTGGTTCGACATTGCCGGTCTGCTGCTCACCGCGTACGCGAGCGGGCTGGACGCGGACCGGCTCTTCGCCGCGCACCCGGCGGCGGCGGGTGCACCCCCGGACGCGCTGGACGCGACCCTTGCCGCACTGGCCGGCTACTACCTCACCGGTGCCGCGGCGGCACCCCCGACGGCCTCCCCGCACCTGCCCGCCCACCAGCGGTGGAGCGGCGAACAGTCACTGGCCTGGCTGGCCCGCCGCCAGGGCTGGCGCTGACCCCGGCCCCGCGCCGCCCCGGCGCTGGGCCGCGCCGCCCGATGCCAGCCCGCCCCGCGCTGGGCCGCGCCGCCCCGCGCTGGGCCGCGCCGCCCCGCGCTGGGCCGCGCCGCCCGGTGCTGGGCCGATCCCCGCCCGGTGCCGCCCGATGCTGGGCCGCGCCGCCCGGTGCCGGCCTGACTTCGGGTGATCGACTCGGGTTCCGGGATACTGCGGTGTCAACTCGCTGCGGACACCCCGGTTTCCTTGAAGCCGAGTGGATCAGCACCGGTGTGGGCGGCGGACCGTGGCACTGGCGTTCGGCGGAGCCGTTTTGGCTCGTCCCGGGCAACCTGGTAACCTGGCTCTTCGCGCGGCGGTGACGCATGTTCGTCACCCAGCGCACAAGCTGACCAACCCGAGCTATCAAGACGAGGCTGTCGCGTGGCGAACATCAAGTCCCAGATCAAGCGCAACCGGCAGAACGAGAAGGCCCGGCTGCGCAACAAGTCGGTCAAGTCGTCGCTGAAGACCGCCGTCCGGAAGTTCCACGAGGCTGCTGAGGCCGGTGACGTCGAGAAGGCGACCGCGCTCATGCTGGACGCCTCGCGCAAGCTGGACAAGGCCGTCAGCAAGGGCGTGATCCACTCCAACCAGGCCGCGAACCGCAAGTCCGCGATCGCGAAGCGCGTGGTTGCGCTCTCCGCCTGACGACTTCACTGTCAGACTGATTCGGAAAGCCCCGGGCCTCGGTCCGGGGCTTCCGTGTGTCCGCAGGCCGGCGTCAGGTCCGCAGACCACCCGTCCAATCCGGCGAGATCGGGTTCGCCCGGCACGGTCACCGCTCAATCCAACCGCCCGGTCCGACATGCTGGCCCGACCGACCTGACGGGACGGGCCGGCCTGACGGGGTGGGCTCAGCGTGACGGGTCGGCGCGGCGGGTGGGTGGCACCGGATCGGCAGCGACAACCACGCCGCTGACGCTGTGCGAGATCCACTCCACCTGGGCTCGGCCGACCACCGGTTCCATCTGCCTGCGGAACCGATCGCGTTCCTGCTCGGGCACGAGCGCGGCGGAACGGACCACGATCGCGGCCACCATGTCGTTGAGCTTGACCATCGCCGCCACCACCACGGGCAGCACCAGCACCGCCCACCAGGTGACCAACTCGGCGAGGGCGAGCAGCACGGCCAACGCGATGGTGCCCTCGAAGAAGAGGAAGCACAGCACGCCGCCGGGGTTAACGAACCGCAGACCGAGGAGTCGGGCGTAGAGGGGCCGGTAGCGCTCCTCGTCGACGGCGACAGTGGCCCACGCCGGGCGGTTCGTCCCGGTCACCTGGACCCGCCCTGCCGGGCTGCCGCGACCGAGAAGACCGCCCGCTCCAGGGCGTACGCCCGGTCGTCGGAGCCGCCCTTGACTGCGGCGTTGCACTCGGCGGCGACCTGCATGGCCCGGACCAGACCCTCTGGCGTCCAGCCGCGTCCCTGCCGCTGCGCCCGCTCGATCTTCCAGGCAGGCATGCCGAGGCTGCTGGCGAGCTGGTACGGGCTTCCCCGCCCGGCCGACGCCACCCGGGCCACCGTGCGCACCCCGTCGGCCAGGGCATCGGCGATGGGCACCGGGTCGACGCCGACGTGCAGGGCCCAGCGCAGCGCCTCCAGCGCCGCCGGTACGTCACCGACCATGGTGGCGTCCGCCACCGTGAAGCCGGTCACCTCGACCCGACCCCGGTAGTAGCGGCTGACCGTGTCGGCGCTGATCCGCCCGTCGGTGTCGGCGATCAGTTGGGAACAGGCGGCCGCCAACTCACGCAGGTCGTTGCCGACCGCCGCGATGAGCGCCTCGGCGGCGTCGTCGGTGCACTTTCCGCCAGCTCGGCGGATCTCGTCACGGACAAAGGCCACCCGGTCGCGATGCCCCTTGAGCTTGGCCGCCGGAACGACAGTCGCGCCGGCCGCCCGTAGCCCGTCGGCGAACGCCTTGCCCTTGGCGGCACCCAGGTGCAGCACCAGTAGCTGGACGTCGGGGTCGGGGTTCTTCGCGTACGCCAGCAGCGCGGCGACCAGGTCCTTGCGGGCGTCCTGGCCCGAGCGCAGGATCAGCAGCCGCCGCCCGCCGAACAGCGAGGGGCTGAGCATCTCGGCGATCTCGCCGACGGTGAGCGCACCAGCCTGGTATTCACGGACATCCACCTCGGCGTCGACACTGCGAACCTTCGCGACAGCTTCGGTGACCGCGCGCGTGGCGAGCAACTCCTCGTCACCGAGGACGAGCAGAATGGGGGCGAGGTTGGCGGCGGTCACGCCGCCCATATTCGCACGGCCCAGGTCGGGATCTCGCCTGCTCATTCGCTGCTTGGTCGGCGCAGCCCGCACTCAGCGCAAATCCAGACATCTATCTCAATTGCCACCTAATACGCAATTGTCATCACGGGTCGGGTCCACCAGGCGCTGCGGTGCACCACCCGGGGCGCCGCGGATCGGCCGCACCGTGCCGCCTGCGGCTCAGGATCGTCGGCCCGGTGGGATTCCGCGTCGGACCACGGCCAGGCCACCATCGTTCCGGATCGCCGCCACGTCGCCGTCGGTGTCGGTGCGCAGCACCCGGGTGCCACCCCCGCTCAGCCGGGCGAGTATCCCCGGGTTCGGGTGGCCGTAGGTGTTGCCGCTGCCCACCGGCACGAGCGCCACCACCGGCCGCACCGCGTCGAGGAAGCTCGGGTCCTGGTACGCCGACCCGTGATGCGCGACCTTCAACACGTCCGCCCGTAACTGGCTGGGCGTTGCCCGCGTCAGCAACGCGTGCTGCTCCTCGGTCTCGGCGTCGCCCGGCAGCAGGATCCGCACTCCGCCCACCGTGGCACGCAGCACCAGCGAGTTGTTGTTCGGGTCGGATCTGGTCCCGGCCAACGGGTACGGCGGACCGAGCACCAGCAGGTCGACGCCCCCGATCGGGTGGCGCGCGCCGGCCGAGGTGGTGAGCAGCGCGGCCCGCCCGGCGGTCGCCGCCGCCCGGACCAGGTCCCGGCCACTTTCCGGATCCGTCGAGGCCGGCACCAGTACGGCGTCCACCCGTCGCCCCCGGAACACGCCTGCCACACCACCCACGTGGTCGGCGTGAAAGTGGCTGACCACAAGCAACGGCACCTCCCGTACGCCGAGCCGACGCAGGCAGTCGTCCACCGCACCTGGTTCAGGCCCGGCGTCCACCACCACCGCCCGCCCGGAGCCGACCGGCAGCACCAGGGCATCGCCCTGACCCACCGCGCAGGCCACCACCACCCAACCCGTCGGCGGCCAGCCGGCAGCCACGAACCGCACCGCGAGAACGCCGATGACTGCGGCGACGCCGACCACCGCCACCAGTCGACGCACGACGGGCCGACGGACCGCGACCAGCAGGGCGAGGGTCACCGCGGTCAGCAGCAGTGCCCCCGGCAACCCGCCGGGCCAGGGCAGGGTGCCGCCCGGCAGTCGGGTGCCCTGGCGGGCGATGAGCACGAGCCACCAGGCCGGCCAGCTCGCCAGCCACGCGAGGAACTCGGCCCCGGCCGGCCAGACCGGCGACACCAGGGCCGCCAGCACGCCCAGCACTGTCGCTGGCGCGATGGCCGGCACGGCCAGCAGGTTGGCGGGCACCGCCACGAGGCTGACCGTGCCGGAGATGCCGGCGACGACCGGCCCGCAGGCCAGCTGCGCGGCCGCCGGCACGGTCAGCGCCTCCGCGAGGCCAGCCGGCACGCCGCGCCGCCGCAGCCCGTCCCGCCAGGGTCCGGCGAGCAGCAGCAGACCACCGGTGGCCAGTACGGAGAGCGCGAACCCGGGATCCCCGGCCAGCTCGGGATCGACAAGGACCAGCACGGTGACGGCGGCGGCCAACGCGGGTAGCGCGGCACGGGGCCGACCGGCGGCGAGCGCGGCGAGCCCGATCGCCCCCATCGTCGCGGCTCGTACGACGCTCGGCGACGGGCGGACCAGAATGACGAAACCCACAAGCGCCACCGCGCAGAGCCCGACGGCGAGCCACGGACCGGCTCGTGCCCAACGGGCCAGCAGCAACACCGCGCCAACCACAATCGCCACGTTGCTCCCCGACACGGCATTGAGATGTGTCATGCCAGTGGCCCGGAATTCTTCCTCGACGGCGGGTGGCAGTCGGCTGGTGTCGCCCACGATCAACCCTGGCAGCAGCCCGCCCGGGTCGTCGGGCAGCGGCGCGCAGGCCCGTTGCAGGCCGGCACGCAGGGTGCCGGCGGCTCGCTGCGCCCAGGACGACTCGCCGTGCCGCTGCGGCGGGCCGTTGGTGCTGAGCACGGCCGCGGTGAGGTCGCCACCGCGCGGAAGACCGAGCCGACCGTCGGCGGTGAGGCGCTGCCCGGGTAGCAGCCCATGCCAGGCCGGGTCGGTGGCCAGGACGAGCAGCCGCACCGACGCGTGAATTCGGCGGCCGTCGGGGCCGGTGAGCTGGACCAGTTCGCTCGGCACCAGCAGCATCCCGGGTCGCCCGGCGGAGCGGATCGGGCGCGGATCGTCCCGGACCACCACCTCGGCGGTGATCAGAGCACGCTGCTCGGCCAGGGCACGGATCGGCGGTGTGTCCCGGATGGCGAGCTGGGCTGCGGTGGCCGCCCCCGCGCAGACCACACCGAGGCCGACAGCGACGGCGATCCAGCCGTAACGGCGTGCGGCGGCCCACGGACGGCCGAGGCGACCGAGCAGGTGCAGGGCGCCGAACGTGGTCAGGATGGTCGCCACTGTGGCCACCAGCAGCAGCGCGCGGGTGCCGAGATGCAGGCCGGCGAGCGCGGTGAGCCAGGCGGCCACAGCCAGCCCGGCGAGCCGCAGATCCGGCGGCGACGTCTGGTGCTCGGCACCGGGGGGCGACGGGTCGCCGGTGGCAGGGTTGCGGTTCACACAGTCACCAGGTCCTTGAGCTGCTCGTACCGTGCGTCCCCGATCCCGTCGACCTGACGCAGGTCGCCGACGGCCTTGAACCCGCCGTGCCGGTCGCGGTGGTCGAGGATGCGCTGGGCGAGCACCGGACCGACCCCGGGCAGCGCGTCGAGCTGCGCCAGTGTGGCGGTGTTGAGGTTCAGTGGACCGGCGGCCGGTGCCGCCCCGCCCGCCGCCGGTCCGCCCGGCACCGGCGGCGGCGTCACCCCGACCACTATCAGCTCGCCGTCGGTGACCTTGCGGGCGGGGTTGAGCAGCGCCACGTCGACCCCGGGGAGCGGACCGCCGGCCGCCTGCACCGCGTCGGCGAGCCGGGATCCGGCCGGCAGGCGTACCAAACCGGGTTTGCGGACCTTGCCCGCGACCGCCACCACCAGCTCGCCCGAGCCGGACGCGCTGAGGTCGCCCGCCGGACTGGCCGCTGCGGCCTCACTGCCCGCTGGTGCGACCGGCTCGGCGTGCGGCCGGGACCGCCAGGCCCATCCGCCGGCGGCCAGAACCACCACCGCCGCCACGACAGCCAGCGCCCGCACCCCACGTCGCCCCGGGTCGAACGCGCCAGGCCCGGACAACCGCGGGGCCACCGAGCCGTCCACGGCAAGGGGTACGCCCATGTCCGGCTCCGCCACCGGCGCCCCGGCCCGGGGTGGCAGCACCCCGGCCAGGGGTACGCCCACGAGCGGTGCCCCTGCCGGGGGTGACAACACGTCCAGCGGCGCGTCCGTCAGCCGGCGCAGGCGCTGGCGTACCTCAATCTCCTCGTCGTGTGACACGGGGCGACGTTATGGCGACGGCGAAGGTGGTTGGGGGTGGCGGCGGCGTCCTGTGGACAACCGACGCCACTGTGGACAACGCCCTGATCATGCACACATCTGCTATCCGTCTCAGCGGCATCCGGGCATGGGTGACAGCCCGGATCGGCGGGTGCACCTTTGTGCGGCGCGCGGTGATTCACTGCCTGCCGGGCAGCGGAGACTGCCACCGCGGCATCCGCGTTCGCGCCTGGGGCGCCGGCACGGCGCAGGTGACCCGCGCCTACGAGGCTCAGCAGCGAAACCGACGGCCGGCGGGCTGCTAGGCGGAGCCGAGTCCGCCGGCCTGAAGGTGTCGACTCACCGCGCCATGATCGCAGGCGGCCGGAGTGACCGGTCACCGTCCGAGTAGCCCGGGAGCATCATCGTGAGCAGTGATTTCGCGTTCTGGAAGGTCGGCGTGGGTGACCCGGGCGAGATCTACGACGGCTTGGCCGACGGCGAGACCGACGTCCTCGAAGCGCACCCCGACGTCACAGGCTTCCGGGGCGAGCTGCTGTCGCGCTGGCCCGATCTGGTGGACGTCCTCGAACCGAGCGAACACGACCTTGTCGACGCGCCCGACGATGCGGCGAAGTATGTGCTGCTCACCCTTCCGGTCGGGATGCTCGGCCACCTCGACGGCATCTACGAGCTGGCTCGACAGCACGGGCTACGCGGCTACAGCGGCGTGGCCGGCGAAGCGTTCTAGGTGCGCCCGTCGGGCGGGTGGTGCCGGCCCGGTGAACTGCCACCGGAGCCGGCACCCCTGCTCGACGAGCGGTCAGCTAGCGCCGATCTCGGCCACTACAGGTACGGCCGGGTGATGATCTCGATGGCGTGGCCGGCCGGGTCGAAGAAGTAGAAGCCCCGCCCACCGTGCTCGGTGTTGGTCTCCCCCGCCCGCTTGAGCTGCGGGTCGGCCCAGTAGGTGATGCCGCGCTCCTCGACAAACGCCAGGCACCGCACGAACAACTCGTCGTCGACCAGGAACGCGTAGTGCTGCATCTGGATGTCCACCGGCGGCTCGGCGAACTGGAGCAACACACCCTCGTCCAACATGACGTTGACGAACGGCCCCCACGAGGGCGCCTCGGGCAACTCGAACAGCTCCCGATAGAACGCGGCGGAGGCGTTCCGGTCCTTGGTGGCGATGATGGTGTGGTTGAACGTGACTGTCATGTGTACCGTCTTCCGGTCGATCCGAGGACCCGACCGGAGGCCCAGAGCCCCCCGCAGCCACAGCTAGGACAAAGCCCCGAGGGCGCCGACGCCCCGGATCCCGCACGAGAGACGCGGACATCGCGTCGATCTCGGCGTGGTGGCTGAAGTAGCCAGAACCTCCGGGGGGTAGGCCCATCTGGGGCGCGCACGGAGGCTAACACAGCGACGCGGAGCAGCGGCGCGACAAAACGGTCAGCGGGCCTCCGGGTCGAGGCCGAGCACGGCTCGTCCCCCGTCCACCGGCAGGGTCACCCCGTTGACGAAGCTCGCCGCCGGTGACAGCAGGTACGCGACTGCCTCGGCCACCTCGTCGACCCGCCCGATCCGGCCCACCGGGTGCAACCGATTCAGCTCGTCGTCGATCCACCGGGCCTGGGCGGGTTCCTGTGCGGCAAGGAATTCGGTGTGCCGCTCGGTGGCGATCGAGCCGAGCGCTACCGCGTTCGCGCGGATGCCGTGCTTGCCGTACTCGACGGCAAGCGCCCGGGTCAGCCCCTCCACTGCGGCCTTCGCCGTCGCGTACGGCAGGGCACCCGACACCGGCCGGCGGGCCTGGTGCGACGAGACGTTGACGATCGCGCCGCCGGCGGCGCGGGCCAGGAACCGGCGGACGGCGACCGCAGCGCCCACCACGGCCGGGCGCAGGTTCAGCCCGATCAGGTCCAGGACCGTGTCGGCCGACGCGGAGTGCAGCGCGGCGTCGCGGAACACCGCCGCGTTGTTGACCCAGCCGGTCAGGGGCGCCGCGCGTTCGGCCAGCTCGGCTGCGTGTTCGGCCACCTGCTCGTCACCGGCGTCCCCGAGCACCGCGACGAGTCGGTCGGCGGCCGGGTGCCCGGCCAACCAGTCGACAGCGTCGGCGTCGCGCTCCAACACGACGACATTGGCACCGGTCGCCACCAGGCGTTCGACAACGGCGCGGCCGACACCGCGACCGCCGCCGGTCACCACACACGACGTGGCCACCGCTCAGTGCTCCGGTCGGCGGTGGACGACCACACAGGCCAGCCCCGGGCCGGCGTGCGCGCCGACGACCGCGCCGGCCTCGGAGAGGTACGTGTCGTGCAGCCGTGCACCGAGCCGTTCGGTGAGCGCGGTACGCAGCGCCTCGGCCCGTTGCGGCGCGGCCAGGTGATGCACCCCGAGATCCACGTCGTCGTCCCCGGCCGCCTCGACGGCCAGGTCCACCAGCCGGGTGACTCCCCGGCTGGCGGTGCGGACCTTCTCGCGCAGCACTATCGCCCCGTCCGGCATGTGCATGATCGGCTTGACGGACAGGGCGGTGCCCAGCAGCGCCTCGGCCGCGTTGATCCGGCCGCCCCGGCGGAGGAACTCGAGCGTGTCGACGTAGAAGAAGACTGTGGTGCGGGCGACTGCGGCGAGCGCCGCGTCGCGTACCCCGGCGAGGTTGACGCCGCTCTCGGCGGCGGTGGCGGCGGCGATGGCCGGAAAGCCCAGCCCCATGCCGGCGGACCGGCTGTCCACGACCTCGACCCGGCCGCCCAGTTCGGCAGCGGCCAGTCGGGCGGCCTCAACCGTGCCGGACAGCGCGGCGGACAGGTGCACGGAGACGATCCCGTCCGCGCCGCCGTCGAGCAGCTGCCGGTACGTGCGGGCGAACTGGTCGGGCGCCGGGCGGGAGGTGGTGGCAGTGACCCGCCGGGCACTGAGCGCGACTGTGGCATCGGCCGGTTGGGTTTCCACCCCCTCCAGCCCCTCCGCGCCGTTGAGCACGACTGTCAACGGGACCACGGTCAGCCGGTGTGCGTGCGACAGCTCGGGTGGAAGGTAGGCGGTGGAGTCGATGACGACCGCGACGGGCATGCCCGGCACGCTAGCCGATCGAGGCCCCCAACGCCGAAGCGCGAGCGCTCAGACCGCGTCGACGGCGACCGGAGCGGTGATCAAGCCGACGTTGTGTGCCCGCAACTGCCAGCCACTGGCGTCCTGCGGACGCCCGATCGTCGGCGCGCGGTCGTCGTGCCGCAGCTCGCTCCAGTGGCAGTTGGCCAGGGAACCGATGGTGCGCAGCAGGCCGGTGTCCCAGCCGAGCAGGTGGCCGATGCCCTGCCGGGATCCGCCACCGTGGGTGGCGATCACCACAGTGCCGCCGGGTGCCGCCTCGGCTGCTTCGCGCAACGCGGTGCCGACCCGCTCGCCGAGGTCGTGCAGGGGCTCCAGATCGGCGCCCGGAGCGGGGTCGCCGGCCCGCCAGCGGGCGTACTCCTCGGGGAAACGCTCGGCGACCTCGGTGAGGTGCAGGCCCTGCCACTGCCCGAAGTGCCGCTCGCGTAGCCGGGCGTCGGTGCGGACCGGCAGACCCGTCAACGCGGCGAGCGCGGCGGCGGTCTCCACGGCGCGGCTCAGGTCGCTCGCCACGATGGCGTCGGGCCGCAGCGCCGCGAGCAGCGGCGCGGCGGCGCGGGCCTGGTCGCGACCAAGATCGTTGAGGGGTACGTCGGTCTGCCCCTGGACGCGGTTGGCGGCGTTCCAGTCGGTGTTGCCGTGCCGCCAGACGATCAGCCGGGTCATTCGGCGGCGGCGGACCCGCTGGCGTCGGCCTCGACCAGGTCGCGATCGACGAACGGGATGGTGGGGCAGTCCTTCCAGAGGCGGTCGAGCCCGTAGAACTCGCGCTCCTCGGTGTGCTGGACGTGCACCACGATGTCGACGTAGTCGAGCAGCACCCAACGGCCACCACGCTCGCCCTCGCGCCGCACCGGCTTGGCCTTGTCCGGCAACTCCAGGAGGCTTTCCTCGATGGCGTCCACGATGGCCAGCACCTGACGCTCGTTGGGGGCGGCGGCGAGCACGAACGCGTCGGTGATGGCGAGCTGGTCGCCGACGTCGATGATCGTGATGTCCTGCGCCTTCTTGTCGGCGGCAGCCTGGGCAGCCGCCATTGCCAGCTCGTGAGCGCGTTCGGAAACTGTCACCGTTCTCCTTCGATCAAGCGTGCGATCCTCCAAGCGTCTCACACCTGGCGTCGCCCCGACCGGGCAGTTCTGGTCGGTTACATACACAAACCACCCGGAACCCGGCGCGGTCAGCGCTGATAGAGGCTTCGCTTGGCGATGTACTGCACCACACCGTCGGGCACGAGATACCAGACCGGCTCACCTCGGGCCACCCGGGCGCGGCAGTCGGTCGACGAGATGGACATCGCGGGCACCTGGATCAGGCTGACGGTGTCCGCCGGAAGGTGCTTGTCGGTCAACGGAAAGCCGGGCCGGGTCACCCCGACGAAGTGGGCCAGCTCGAAGATCTCGTCCAGATCCTTCCAGGACAGGATCCGTTGCAGGGCGTCCGCACCGGTGATGAAGAACAGCTGCACCTTGGGGCCGTACTCGGCCTGGAGGTCGCGCAGCGTGTCGACGGTGTAGGTCGGCCCACTGCGGTCGATGTCGACCCGGCTGACCTGGAAGCGCGGGTTGGAGGCGGTGGCGATGACGGTCATCAGGTACCGGTCCTCGGCCGGGCTGACCGGTTCGTCGGCCTTCTGCCACGGCTGCCCGGTCGGGACGAAGACCACCTCGTCCAGGCCGAACCGGTCAGCCACCTCACTGGCCGCGACGAGGTGGCCGTGGTGGATCGGGTCGAAGGTGCCACCCATGATGCCGATCCGCCGGATATCTTCCTCCACCCGATGATCGTAGGCCGAGCGTCGGGGCAGGCCACCCCGGCCTGGGTGCGAGCTCCGCCACGACCCGCCGGGACACCGCGTCGACCAGCGGGCCCGGGTTCGGGTGGTGGAGGGGTCGCGGCAGCGCTACCCGTGGACATATACTCGTGGACAAGTAATTGTCTGCGAGTGACAGCGGAGGGTGTCGTGCCGAAGCGGCGTAAGGTCAGCAACCTGCTCGCGCTGGCCGTGCTGTCCGCTCTGGTCCCGCGGCCGATGCACCCGTACGAGATCGCCACCGCGCTGCGCACCTGGGGCAAGGACCAGGACATGGAGTTCAAGTGGGGCTCCTTCTACACGGTGATCCGCAACCTGGACAAACACCACCTGATCGAGGCGGTGGAGAGCCTTCGGGAGGGTCGACGCCCGGAACGCACCATCTACCGGATCACCGAAGCGGGCCGGGCCGAGCTTGTCGACTGGGCCCGCGAGCTGGTCGCCACCCCGATGCCGGAGCATCCCCGCTTCCGGGCCGGGTTGTCAGTCCTCGCCGCCCTGCATCCCGACGAGGCCACCGGCCTGCTCCGTCAACGACTCGACCTGCTCGACGACGCCCTCCGGCGGGACCGCGAGACGCTCGACGCCCACCTGCGGGAGATCCCGCGACTGTTCCTGGTCGAGTCGGAGTACGACCTGGCCCTGCGGGCCGCCGAGGCGACCTGGCTGCGTGGCCTGCTCGCCGAGCTGACCTCCGGCAGCTATCCGGGGCTGGACAGCTGGCGGGCCTTCCACGAGACCGGCGAGATGCCGGCCGAGCTGACCGAGCTGGCGGAGCGGACCAGCACCCCGACCACGGAGACCACCGACTGACCGAACGGCTCCGGCGGGGTGCGCCAACACCCCGCCGGAGCCTCTACCTCGAACCGATACCTGGGCAGGCACCCGGCCCGAAGCGGCAACCAGAGGATAGCCGGGGCGCCCTCCCAGGTCGGTTCGTACGCCCACGAACCGACCACAACCAGGGAGAGACCATGACCACGGAACGAACCGCGATCGTCATCGGCGGCGGCATCGCCGGACCGGTGACGGCGCTCGCGCTGCACCGAGCCGGCATCACCGCCACCGTCTACGAGGCGTACCCCGCCACCGCCGGCGGGGTCGGTGGCATCGGCGGCACCCTCGCCCTCGCGCCCAACGGTGTGGCGGCGCTCCGCATGGTCGGCGCGGACGAGGCGGTGACGGCGGTCGCCACCCCGATCGAGCGCAGCGCGATGGCCGTGGGCCGTCGCCGCCTCGACCTGCCCACGCTGGCCGGGGTGCCGCCGCTGCGGGTGGTGCACCGGGCCGAACTGCACCGGGTGCTGCACGACCGGGCGGTCGCCGAGGGCGTCCCGTTCGTCTACGGCAAACGGCTTGTCGACGCCGAGCAGACCGACAGCGGCGTGACAGCCCGGTTCGAGGACGGCAGCAGCGCCACCGCCGACATCCTCGTCGGCGCGGACGGCATCCGGTCCACAGTTCGTCGGCTCATCGACCCGGCCGCGCCCGGCCCCCGGTTCACCGGCCTGCTCAGCTTCGAGGCGGTCGCCCGGCACGAGGTGGGCGTCGAGCCGGGCACCATGACGTTCGCGTTCGGGCAACGGGGCTACTACCTGTACTGGCCGGAGCCCGGCGGCGGCACCCGGTGGGGCGCCAACCTGCCGCAGCAGCGGCCGATGAGCCTCGTCGAGGCCCGTGCGGTGCCGGCGCGGCAGTGGATGGAGACGCTACGTGCCAGCTACGGCGACGACGACCCGGGCCGGGAGCTGATGGCGACAAGCGACGCCGACGCACTCCAGGTGGCCGGCTCGTTGCAGATCATGCCGCCCGTGCCGCACTGGCACCGGGGCCGGATGGTGCTCGTCGGCGACGCGGTGCACGCGCCGTCGAACAGCTCCGGGCAGGGTGCGTCGCTGGCCATCGAAAGTGCGGTGCAGCTCGCCCGCTGCCTTCGTGACCTGCCGGACGTGGCTGCGGCGTTCGCCGCGTACGTGCGGCTGCGCCGGGCCAGGGTGGAGAAGGTCGCCGCCCGCGCGGCCCGGATCAACCAGGCCAAGGCACCCGGACCTGTCGCCCGGACGCTGATGCCGCTGTTGCTGCCGCTGATGGTGCGAACGGTGCTGGACCCGGAGAAGACCATCGCCCACGAGCAGCGCTACGTCATCGACTGGGACGCCCCGGTCACGACGGAGCTCGCGCTGCGTTGAGCGGGCGGGCCGGGCGCGGGGTGGCCCACCCACCACCCCGCGCCCGGCCACAGCTCAGCCGCGCCGCCCTCACGCCGCCGCGGCGGCCACCGCCGTGCGGGCCACGAGCGCGCGGCGCAGGTCGTCGTCGGCGTCGACGATCACCCGGCGCAGGCCGGGGGTCAGGTCGTCGCCGGCCAGCAGCGCCGCGGCCGCCTCCCGGGTCGGCTGCGCCACGGCGTAGCGGGGAAACGCCAGCTTCGCCACCCGGTCGGCCGTCCACGGGGTACGCCGACGCGCCGCCGACGGCATGTCGGCGAAGTACCGCTCGACATAACCGGCGGTCAGCTCGGCCTGCTCGGGTTGCCAGAACCCCTCGGCGGTCGCCTCGAGCAGTCGGTTGGACAACTCGGTGTCGCGAACGATGATGTCCCAGGCCGCCTTCTTCGCGGCCGGGTCGGGTTGGGCGGCCCGGCACCGGGCGGCCCGTTCCGCGCCCGTGGAGCTGTTGTCGGCGGCCAACTCGAGGGCGATCTCCGCCTCGCCGGCGGCGCCCAGCACCACCAACCGGTGCAACACGGCCCAGCGCAGCTCCGCGTCGACCCGCAGACCGGCCGGCACGTCCCGGCCGGCGAGCCAGCCGACGAGCAGGTCCGCGTCGGTGGTCGCGGCGATCCACCCCCGCGCGCCGGCCAACTGCAACGACTCCCCCGCTGGGGCGCCGTCGAGCAGCCGCTGGCATGCCCCGGCGACCCGGGCCAGCGCCGCGGACCGAGACAGCGGGTCGAGGTAGCGGTCCACCAACGACCGGCTGAGCGTGAGCACGTCCTCCGCGATGATCACTTCGGTCTCGGTGGGCAGCGCGGCGGCCATCAGGTCGACCAGCCCGGTGACCGGCCGCTCCCCGTCGGTCGCCGCGTCCAGCGCCTCGCCCCAGAGGATCGCCCGGGTGAGCGGGTCGGTCAGGCGGGGCAGCATCAGCGCAACCGCCTCGGCCGACGCCGGGTCGAGGCGCACCTTGGCGAAGGTCAGGTCACCGTCGTTGAGCAGCAGCAGCCCGGCCGCCGGCGTGCCGGCCAACGCCCCCAGCACGGTCCGGCCGCCGTCGACAGCGGGATCGAGGTAGAGGTCGTCGCGCCGCACGGTGCCGTCCGGGGCGTAGTGGCCCACGTCGATCCGGTGCGGGCGCAGCACCGGGTGGGACGCCGGCGCGGTCTGTACCACCGACACCTCGCTGTAGCGGCCGTCGGCGTCGACGGTGACCTCGGCGCGCAGGGTGTTCACCTGCGGCCGGCGCAGCCACACCTCGGCCCAACCGGACAGGTCCCGGCCGCTGGCCGTGGAGAGGCTGACCAGCAGGTCGGCCAGCGTCGCGTTACCGAACCGGTGCGCGGCGAAGTGCGCGTTCAGACCGGCGAGGAACACCTCGTCGCCGAGCCACGCGACCAGCTGCCGCAGCACGCTGGCGCCCTTGGCGTACGAGATGCCGTCGAAGTTGAGCAGGCCCTCGTCGGCGTCGGCCACCTCCTGCGGGGCGACCGGGTGGGTCGAGGGCCGTTGGTCGGCCGCGTACCCCCAGGCCTTACGACGCATGGCGAACGTCGTCCACGCCTTGTCGAAACGGGTCGCCTCGGCGGTGACCCGGGTGCCCAGGTATTCCGCGAAGGACTCGTTCAACCACAGGTCGTCCCACCAGCGCATGGTGACCAGGTCACCGAACCACATGTGGGCCATCTCGTGCGCGATGGTGGTGGCCCGCTGCTCACGCTGCGTGTCGGTGACCGCCGAGCGGAACACGTAGTCGTCCCGGAAGGTGACGATCCCCGGGTTTTCCATGGCACCGGCGTTGAACTCCGGCACGAACGCCTGGTCGTACTTGCCGAACGGGTAGCGCTCGGTGAAGAGCTGATGGAACCGGTCCAGGCACTGCCGGGTGACGGTGAAGATCTCCTCGGCGTCGGCGTCGAGGTGCCCGGCCAGCGACCTGCGGCAGTAGATGCCCAGCGGCACGCCGTCGTGCTCGGCCCGCCGCACGTGGTACGGACCGGCGATCAGCGAGAAGAAGTACGTGGCGAGCGGCGCGCTGGGGGCGAACTCCCAGCGACCCGGGGCCGGCGTGGCGGCCACCTCGGCGTTGCCGGCTACGGTCCACTCCGGCGGGGCGGTCACCGAGAGGATGAACGGAGCCTTGAGGTCCGGCTGGTCGAACGCGGCGAAGATGCGTTGCACGTTGTCGAGGAAGCTCACCGCGTAGAGGTACGTCTCGCCGTCGGCCGGATCGACGAAACGGTGCATCCCCTCCCCCGCGTTGGAGTACGCCATCTCGGCCTCGACGACGAGCGTGTTCTCCTCGGCCAGGTCGCTCAACGGCAGCCGGTTGTCGGCCAGCACGTCGGTGTCGAGGTCGCGGTCGTTGAGGCGTACCGCCAGCAGTTTGGCAGGCTTGACCTCGGCGAAGGTCGCGGCACCGGGGGTCGCCCGGAACCGGATCGCGACGCGGGAGCGGAACAGCTCCGCACCGCCGGTCAGGTCGAGGTCCACCTGATAGGACTCGACAGTAATCGCCGCGCCACGCGCGGTCGCCTCTACACGGGTCAGGCTCGGCATCCGCTTATCCTGCCCGATGGGGATCGACACGCGGTCACCACACGACCTCGGCACTGGAGGAAAGAACAATGGCGCAGCACCCCAAGGGCGACTTCGACCTCTCTCGGGCGGTCTGGCAGCGGGCCGAAGGGGACACCTCCGACAGCGCCGTCGAGGTCGCCTTCGTCGACGACCTGATCGGGATGCGCAACTCGGCCGAGCCCGAGGGGCCGGTGCTGGTCTTCACGCAGGCCGAGTGGGACGCGTTCGTGGCTGGCGCACAGGACGGTGAGTTCGACCTGGACTGATCGCGCCGACCGGGGTGCGGTGGCCGCCAACCCGGGACCAGCGACCCGGGTTGGGGGTCAGCCACCGGCGGGGCCGTCGCCGTCGCCCCAACCGAGACCACCGGGCCCCGGGGCATGGTGGAAGCCCGGATGATCGGCCACGTCGACGCAGCGTTCGCCGTCCGGGCCGAGCGCACCGCAGAACAGCCGCTCGGCCCGCTGCCAGGCGTCGGCCGGCGACAACGCCGCCGCGCCGAGCGCCACCTCCGGGCGGAGCAGGCTCAACGCCTCCGCGTACGCCACTGCCAACTCGCGGGCCTCGACCACGGTGGGCGCGGTGAAGCCCAGGTGCACTGTGAAGAACCGGTGCGGCCGGACGGGCCGTCCCGGCGGCCCGATCAGTGATCGACCGGCGCGGTCCGCGCCCAGCGCCCCGCCCGTCCGCCGCTGCCGCCAGTGCGGCGATGTGTTGTCGCGCATCCGCCCTCCCCGTGGTTGCCCCACCAGCAGCAAACCAGGTTCCGCCGCTCCTGGGAGGGGCCAGCCGGCGTGCCGTCGGCGCGGGGGATTCAGCGACGGCGACGGGGGTAACCGCTACCGGCCCCGGCGGTGACCGGCCGCACCCGCGCGTGAGGAGATCTGATGACGACCATGCCGGTCGACAGCAGTCCGGACAGCACCCTCGCCCTGCTCCGCGCCGGCTACCGGTTCATCGGCGAACGCTGCGAGCGGTACGGCAGCGACGTCTTCCAGACCCGGATCCTGCTCGCCCCGACCATCTGCCTGCGCGGGCGGCCGGCGGCGATGGTGTTCTACGACAACGAACGCTTCCAACGCGCGACGGCCATGCCACTGCGGGTGCAGCGGACCCTCACCGGTCGACGGGGCGTACAGGGGCTGGACGGGCCGGAGCACGCCGACCGCAAGGCCATGTTCATGTCGATCATGACACCGACCGCGATCCGGCACCTCGGCCAGCTCTTCGACGACGAGTGGCGGGCCCGGATCCCCGCCTGGGCGGCCGCCGGGCCGTTGCCGCTCTACGACGAACTGGGCCGCCTGCTGACCACTGTGGTCTGCGCCTGGGCCGGGGTGCCGCTGCCCACGTCGCAGGTCGAGCGACGCGCCGTCGAACTGCACGCGATGATCGAGGGGCCGGCGGTGGTCGGGCCCCGGCACTGGCGGGGACGGCTGGCCCGGCACCGCGCCGAACGCTGGCTCGGCGACCTGATCGAACGGACCCGGATCGGTCGCGTCCCGGCGCCGTCCGGGAGCGCCCTGGCCGTGATCGCCGAGCACCGGGACCGGCGGGGCCGACTCCTCCCCCGGCGGGTCGCGGCGGTGGAGCTACTCAACGTGCTGCGGCCGGTGGTCGCCGTGGACCAGTACATCGCGTTCGCCGCACTCGCCCTGCACGACCATCCGGGCTGGCGGGAACGGGTCCGCGACGACGACGAGGCCACCGAGAACTTCGTCCAGGAGGTACGCCGCTACTACCCGTTCTTCCCGATCGCCGCGGCCCGGGTCCGGCACTCCTTCGACTGGCAGGGCCACCACTTTCCCCGGGGCCGACGGGTGCTGCTCGACCTGTACGGCACCAACCACCACCCGGCCCTCTGGCCGGAACCGGAGCTGTTCCGCCCCGAACGGTTCGCCGGACGACGGGTGGACCCGTTCGAGCTGATCCCGCAGGGCGGTGGTGACCACTGGGCCGGGCACCGGTGCGCGGGCGAGTGGCTCACCATCGACCTGATGAAACGGGCGGTCACCAACCTGACCAGCACCATGCGCTACGACGTTCCCGTCCAGGATCTGGCCCTGGACCTGCACCGGATGCCGGCGCTGCCGCCCCTCGGTCTGACCCTCAGCAACATCCGCCGCACCGGCTGACCGCCGCCTCGCCGGCCGTTCGGGACGACCGGCGAGGCGGCGCGCTCAACGGATCAGGGATGCAGCACGCTGCGGAGGCAGCCGTCCTGCTTCTTCTCGAACAACTCGTAGCCGTGTGCCCCCTCGTCCAGGGAGATCGGGTGGGTGGCCAGATAGCCGGGGTCGATCTCGCCGGCGGCGAGCCGGTCGAGCAGCATCGGGATGTAGCGCTGCGCGTGCATCTGCCCCATCCGCAACACCAGTGCCTTGTTCATTGCCGCGCCGAGCGGAAACTTGTCGACCAGACCGGCGTACACGCCGACGATGCTCACCGTGCCACCCTTGCGGCAGGCCATGATCGCCTGGCGTACGGAGGTCGGCCGGTCGGTCTGCAACCGCGCCGCCTGCTTCGCCCGGTCGTACGCGTAGGTCGGGCCGACGTCGTGCGACTCCATGCCGACGGCCTCGATGCAGGCGTCCGGCCCGCGGCCGGCGGTCAGCTCCCGCAGCGCCTCCAACACGTCCGTCTCGGCGTAGTTGATCGTCTCGACGCCGATCCGCTCGGTCGCGGTGGCGAGCCGGTCCGGGAACCGGTCGATCATGATGACCCGCTCGGCGCCGAGGAGTTGCGCCGACCGGGCCGCCATCTGACCGACACCGCCGGCACCCCAGACGGCGACCACCTCGCCACCGGTGAGCCCGCAGAAGTCCGCCGCCATCCACCCGGTGGGCATCGCGTCGGAGGCGAACACCACCGAGTCGTCGGGCACCCCGTCGGGCACCCCGAACGCTCCCACGTCACCGAACGGTACCCGGATGTACTCGGCGTGCGACCCGGAGTAGCCGCCGGCGGCGTGCGAGTAGCCCAGGATGCCGGCCGGTGAGTGCCCCCACAGCTTCTCGGTGAACACCGGCTGGGGGTTGGAGTTGTCGCAGAGCGAGTACTGCTCGGTGCGGCAGTACCAGCAGCCACCGCAGGCGACCACCGACCCGACCACCACGCGGTCACCGACCTTGTGCTGTCGTACGCCGGGCCCGGTCTCCACCACCTCGCCCATGAACTCGTGGCCGAGGATGTCACCCTCCCGCATCGCCGGCAGGTACCCGTTGATCAGGTGCAGGTCCGAGCCACAGACACTGCTGGCCCGGACCCGGACGATGATGTCCCCCTCGGCGCGGATCCGGGGCTCCGGCACGTCCCGCACCGCCAGCTTGCCGACGCCTTCCCAACACAGTGCCCTCACGCCCGGCCTCCCGTCATCAGCTTCTCCCGGACCTTGTCGGTCGCCTTCTCCTGCCTCGGGCTGCGGCCGGACGGGTCGTCGCGGGTGTCCAGCACCTGGCCACACTCGATGAGCGACTTCACCCGCCGCAGGGTGTCGCGCAGCGCCAGATCGGGGTCGTCCCCACCGACCAGGCCGAGCACCCGGCGCACCGGGCCCGAGCGGTACCGCAGCTCGGCCCGGATCTCGGTGCCCCGGCCCTGGGGGGCGTCGGCCAGCTCGATCCGCCCCTCCTGCGGCGCCGACCCGTCCTCGACCCGCCACCGCAGCGTGCCGGGCCCGTCGACGGTGATCTCGGCCCGCCACTCGGTGGCGCCACCGGCCCGGTCGCGCGCCACGCACCGCCAGCGCCGGTCGTCGAGCTGCTCCAGGGTGGCCCACCCGGCCAGCGCGCGGTCCAACCGTTCCCGGTCGGTCCAGAAGTCGATCACCCCGTCCCGGGACCGATCCACAGTCACCCCGCGGCGGACCACGTACCAGCCGTCCTGCCGATCCGGCTGATGCCGGTGCCGACGGCGGGCCACCGCCCGCCCCACACCGACCGCCGTGACGGCGGTGACGCCGAGCACTGCCCATCTCGTTCCGTTGTTCGTCATCTCGTCTCCTCCACCCGGACGCCCGGGCACGGACAGCTCTTTCCGGCAGCGCTACCCGGCGTCGGGCGGTCGAAACAACACCTCCGTTTGATCAGCGGGAATGCGGGCACGTGCTGCTCAGCCACGGCGCACGTGGCCCGGCCGAGGAGGAACGCCGATGTCCCTGTGCAGCCCACCCGGTGACGCCCGGCGCGCGGCACGCCGGGAGGTCGTCGACCCCGGCCGCGCCAGCCCGCCGCCGGTCCGACTGCCGATGACGTACGTGCTGCCGCTGCGCTGGCACGCCGACGGCGGCCTGGCCGAGCTGACCGCGTACCTGCGGTGGCTGGCCGAGCGGGTCGACGTGATCGTGGTCGACGGTTCGGCACCGGCGGTGTTCGCGCGGCACGCCGACGCCTGGCGGGGGCTGGTCCGGCACCTCCCGCCCGACGCCACCACGCGCGGGCTCAACGGCAAGGTGATCGGCGTACACACAGGTGTGCGCGCGGCAGGGCACGAGCACGTGGTGATCGCCGACGACGACGTCCGGTACGACGAGGCCGGGCTGACCGCCGTACACCGGTTACTGGACCGGGTCGATCTGGTGCGACCGCAGAACTACTTCGACCCGCTGCCCTGGCACGCCTGGTGGGACACCGGGCGGACGCTGCTCAACCGGGCGCTCGGCGCGGACTACCCGGGCACCCTCGCGGTGCGTCGGAGCACCTTCCTCGCCATGGGCGGGTACGACCCGGACGTACTCTTCGAGAACCTGGAGCTGATCCGCACCCTGCGCGCCCACGACGGCACCGAGGCGGCTCCGGCCTGGCTCTTCGTACGCCGGCTGCCTCCCGACGCCGCGCACTTCCGTGGCCAACGGGTCCGGCAGGCGTACGACGATCTGGCCCAGCCGGCCCGCCTGCTGACCGCGCTCGCGGTCCTGCCGGCAGTGGCGGCGGCGGTCGCGGCTCGGCGGCCCGCCCTGGTGCTCGCCGCGACGACAGGCGTCGTGGCCCTCGCCGAGATGGGTCGCCGGCGCGCCGGCGGCACCGCGGTCTTTCCGGCCGCGACGGCGCTGGCGGCTCCGTTTTGGCTGGTGGAGCGCGGTGTGTGTGGCTGGATCGCGGTCGCCGAGCGGTTTCTGCTCGGCGGTGTTCGCTACGGCGACACCCGGATCCGCAGGGCCGCCCACCCGACCCGGGCCCTGCGCCGCCGCCACTGACCGCGTCCCGAGCCGCGGCAGGGCGGAGAACGCGACAGCTCGCGGTCACCGAAATGGCCGCGAGCTGTCGGGATCGGGGTGGTTCAGGGGCTGACCTGGTGCCGGGCCTGCTGGGCCTGACCCTTGACGTCGTGCGCGGCCGACCTGCCGTCCTCCTTGACCGCGTGCACGGCGTCCTGGGCGGTGGACCGCACCGACTCGGCGGCCTGCTGGGCCGGCTCGCGCAGCTCTTCCTTGAGCTCGCTGGCCACCTCCCCCAGCTTCTCCTTCACCGCACCGCTGTGCTCGCCGACCCGCTCCTTGAGCTGGGCCGCGGCCTGCTGCTCGCGGTGGGAGGCCGGGATCAGCGACGAGGCCAGCCAGCCGACCCCGAACGCGATCAGACCGGCGGCGAGCGGGTTGCCCTGGGACTTCTGCCGGATCACCCGCGGCGCGCTGTGCGCGGCGTCGCTGACGCTGGTCGCCGCCGAGTGCGCGGCGTCGCTGACACTTGAGGCCGCCGACGAGGCGCGGTCACCCACCGAGTGGGCCGCCTGGCCGGTGCCGTGGCCGAGGTCAGACGCGGTTCCCATGACCTTGTCCCTCACATTCTGCAGAGCGGAGCGGGCCCGCTGCTTGCGGTCGTCGACGATGCGGCTGGGGCTTACCTTGTACGCCAGCGCGTCCACATCGGAGCTGAGGCTGTTACGGGTGGCTTCGATCTCCCGGCGGATCTGATCGGGATCGGTGCTCATCGGGTGACTCCCTCCGGGTGCGGCTTGAGCGCGTCGGGGATCCGCTGCACGCTGTCGTTCGTCTGCTTGAGCCCACGTACGTGCTGGGCGTTCTTCTTGGCCTTGGAGTAGAGGACGGCGGCGACCGCGGCCCAGATGACGGCCACGATCAGTGCGGCCAGCCCGGAGTCCATGACGTTGTCCAGGAACTGCCAGATGGCGATGGACACGAAGAGCGCCACCATGTAGCCGCCGAAGCCGGCCCCGCCGAAGAGCCCCGCGGCCTTGCCGGCCTTCTTGCCCTCCTGGCGGATCTCCGCCTTGGCCAGCTCGACCTCCTGACGCATCAGCGTCGACAGGTCGGTGGTGACCTGACGCATCAGGTCACCCAACGAACTGCTCTTCACCTCGTCGGCGGAGTGCGGGGCACCCGCGTCGGGGTAGTAGCCGGAGCCCAGGCCGGGCCCCTGCGTCGGCATGGTCATGCCGTCGCCTCCCTTCGGATGACTCGACGGCTCACGGGCGGGGGGTGCCGCTGGACGGAACGCCCGGCAGCGGGTCGGTCTGCTGTACCGGCGGCAGCGGCTGCCCGGTACCGGTCGGCTCGCGGTATCCACCCGGGGTCGGGTCGGTGTAGCCACCTGGGGTCGGCTCGGTGTACGTGCCGGGGGTCGGGTCGAGGTAGCCGCCCGACGGGACGCCGTCCGGCACCGCGCGGGGTGCCGGTGCCGGCGTCGGGATGACGGCGGTCCGCTCCGGGTCGTACGCCCCGGCGCCCCGGTAGGTCGAGGATCCGTTGCCGGAGTCGTCACCGGCGGCGGAGATGCCACGGGTCAGCCGGCCGGCCAGCACACCGAGAACCGCCGCGCCGACCAGGAAGGTGCCCGGGTTGCGTCGGGCGTAGTCACGGACCTCGGTGATCAGGTCGCCGGGCTCGCGCTGCTCCAGCCAGCCGGCCACCCCGTGCACCCGGTCGGCGGCCTGCCGGGCCAGCTCGGTCACCGGGCCGGCCTGGCCACCCTGCTCGGCCATCGAACGCATCTCGTCGGCAAGCGAACGCAATCCACCGGCGGCCTTGCGCTGCTGCTCACCGGTCTGGCTGGCGAGCTGGGTGCGGGCCTCGCCGTACAGGTTGCGGGCCTGCCGGGCCGCCTCGCGGCCGACCTCGGTGCCCTGCTCCTTGGCCGTCTGGGCGACCGCACCGCCAGCCTGCGCGGCCTCGGAGCCGACCTGACGCGCCTGGTCGCGGACACCGCCACCGTTCGTCGACTCCTGCCCGTACGTGGAAGACGTAGATGAAAGATCGTAAGACATGATTTCCCTTCCGCTCAGAAAGTCGTCGCGGTTGTGCTTGGGGGATGCGTTGCCGCAGCCGCTGACCATTCACCTACCCTCGGTTTTGGCTTCCATACCTCTTCGTGCATTTCTCTGCGCGGCCGGCCCGATCGACTTCAAAATGGAGGATCGTCGGGCTGCGTCACGACGCCGCTGCGGACAGTGAGGTTCGCGAGGGGCTGGCAGAGCCACGGAGGGGGCAGCGATGGCACGGGACGTACGAGGTGGCCGACGGGCGGGCCCTCGCCGCCGCGTCCAGGTGGCCGCGCTGGTCGTGGCCGGGGTCTTCCTACTGATCGGCGTTCTCGGCTTCGTGCCCGGCGTCACCAGCGACTACGGCGACCTGAGATTCGGCGGACACCACTCGGACGCGAAACTGCTCGGCCTGTTCCAGGTGTCGATCCTGCACAACGCCCTGCACCTGCTCTTCGGGCTGGTGGGTCTGGTGCTGGCCCGCAGCGTCGCCGGCGCGCGCGTGTTCCTGGCCGTCGGCGGGGCGACCTATCTCGCGCTCTGGCTGTACGGGCTGGTCATCGAGTCCGTCGACCCCGAGAGCGGGGCGAACATCCTGCCGGTGAACGACGCCGACAACTGGCTGCACCTCGCGCTCGGCTTCGGGATGCTCGCCCTCGGGCTGCTGCTGTCGAACCAGGCCGGCACCGGCGGGCGGCTGGACAATCCGGCCGAACGGCGTTGAGCTGGAAATTCGGGGTTTTCCGGCAGGGCCGGCCGGGGTAACCGATCGGCGAAGGAGGTCGACATGCCTCGTTGGCTCCGCGACAACGCCCTGGCCGTCGCCATGCTCGGTGCCTTTCTGGTCTTCCTGGTGCTGCAGAGCGTTTTCGGCTGGCAGACCCACAACGAGGAGCTGACCCAGTTCGGGGCCGCACCGCTGAGTTGGCCGGCCTACCTGACCAGTGGTCACTTCGCCGAAGCCGTCTTCGAGAACTGGGAGTCGGAGTTCCTCCAGATGGGCGGGTACGTGCTGCTCACCGCGTACCTGGTGCAGCGGGGCTCGGCCGAGTCGAAGCCGGTGGACCAGACCGACCGACCGGAGGACGACGAGCGTCGGGCGACCCCGCAGTCACCCTGGCCGGTGCGCGTCGGCGGCCTGCCCCTGGTGGTCTACCGCAACAGCCTCTCCCTCGCCCTGCTGCTGATCTTCGCCGGTTCGTTCGTCGGCCATCTGTTGGGTGGCACCGCCGCATACAACCAGGAACAGGCGCTACAGAGCGGCGCACCACCGATCGGCGTGTGGGAGTTCCTCGGCACCAGCGACTTCTGGTTCCAGTCCATGCAGAACTGGCAGAGCGAATTCCTCGCCGTCGGGGCGCTGATCCTGCTGAGCATCGTCCTGCGCCAGCACGCCTCACCCGAGTCGAAGCCGGTGACCGTCGCGCACGCCAGCACCGGCGCCTGAGCGGGGGCACGGCCGTCAGGCCGCGACCGGCAGTCGCTTGGCGAAACAGACGCTGTACGGGTTGCCCACGTACTCGCCGTAGACCGGAATCTGGTCGTAGCCGGACGAGGTGTACAGCGCGATCGCGGCCGGCAGGTAGGTGCCGGTCTCCAGGCAGACCACCGACTGCCCCTGCCGGAACGCACACTCCTCGAGGGCGGCCAGCAGTTGCCGGGCGATGCCCCGCCCCCGGTAGGCGGGCCGGACGTACATCCGCTTGATCTCGCCGGTCTCGGCGTCGAGCGACTGGAGCCCGCCGCAGGCCACCGCCCGACCCTGCACCACCGCCGCCAGGTAACGGACGTCGTCGTGTGGGACGAAGACCTGCCCATCCAGCCCGCCGTCAGCCGCACGCAGCTCACGCTGCTGCGCGATGACCAGGGCGGCGATCTCTGGATCGATGACAGGCCGAGACTCGATCAGCATCACCCCACGCTAGAACTGGTGGATTTCGCGAAGGTTTCCGGAAATCAACCCGATCACAGAGCGCAACGGGCTACTCGGCGTCGTCCTCGTCGATGTCGTCGGACGCGTCCGCGCCCACCTCGTCGCCCGACCGCACCCGGCGGGCCTTGCGGGCCGCGAGCCGGTCCGCCGCGGAGAGCCGGTTCGACTTCTCCTCCAGGCGCACGTCGGTGCCCCGGTTGCCGGGTACGAAGTCCACGCCGGCGTAGAGCGTCGGTCGCCAGTCGAACTCACGCTCGCCGATCCGGACCAGGTCACCGGGCTCCGCCCCGGCCTTGGCCAGCTTGTCCTCCACCCCGAGTCGGGCCAGCCGGTCAGCGAGGTAGCCGACCGCCTCGTCGTTGTCGAAGTTCGTCTGCTTGACCCAGCGCTCCGGTCGGACACCGCGAACGGTGAACGAGCCGTCCACCTCGGCGGTGATGGTGAAGCCGTCGTCGTCCACAGCGATCGGACGGATCACGATCCGGGTCGGCTCGGCGGGCGGGGCGGCCTTGCGCTCCGCCTCGACCAGCTCGGCCATCGCGTAGGTGAGCTCCTTGAGCCCCTCCCGGGTGGCCGCGGAGACCTCGAACACCCGGTAGCCGCGCTCCTCCAGGTCGGGGCGGACGATCTCGGCGAGGTCCCGGCCGTCCGGCACGTCGACCTTGTTCACGGCGACCAGCCGGGGGCGGTCGGTCAGCCCGCCGTACTGGCTCAGCTCGGCCTCGATGGCGTCGATGTCGGCGACCGGGTCACGGCCGGGCTCCAGGGTCGCCGAGTCGATGACGTGCACAAGCACCGCGCAGCGCTCGATGTGCCGCAGGAACTCCAGACCCAGCCCCTTGCCGTTGGCCGCGCCGGGGATCAGGCCCGGCACGTCGGCGACGGTGAAGGTGTGGTTGTCCAGCCGGACCACGCCGAGGTTGGGCACGAGGGTGGTGAACGGGTAGTCGGCGATCTTCGGCTTCGCGGCGGAGATCACCGAGATCAGCGACGACTTGCCGGCCGACGGGAAGCCCACCAGGCCGACGTCGGCGACACTCTTCAGCTCCAGCACGATGTCCAGCTGGTCACCGGGCTCGCCCAACTCGGCGAAGCCCGGCGCCTTGCGCTTGGCGTTGGCGAGCGACGCGTTGCCCCGCCCGCCGCGGCCACCCCGAGCCACCTCGAAGGTGGTGCCCGCGCCGACCATGTCGGCAAGCACCGTGCCGTCGGTGGTCTGCACCACTGTGCCGTTGGGCACCTTCAGCATCAGGGTGCGGCCGTTGGCCCCGTCCCGGTTCGACCCGGCGCCGCCCTTGCCGTTGTCGGCCTTGACGTGCGGGTGGAAGTGGAAGTCGAGCAGGGTGGTGACCTGCGGGTCGACGACCAGGGACACGCTGCCGCCGTGCCCGCCGTTACCGCCGTCCGGCCCACCGAAGGGCTTGAACTTCTCGCGGTGGATCGAGACACAGCCGTGCCCGCCATCGCCGGCCTGCAGATGCAGAACGACCCGGTCAACGAACGTCGCCACGGCGTCAATCCTTCCAGCGAGGTCGACCTCGCACTGCGCGAAAAAGGCTAAGCGGGCCGGGACCCGGAGGTCCGCGGCCCGCTTGAGCGAAGAGAACTACTGCTGCGGAACGATGCTGACGGTCTTGCGACCGCGCTTGGTGCCGAACAGGACCGCACCGGCGGACAGCGCGAACAGCGTGTCGTCGCCACCACGGCCGACCAGGTCACCGGGGTGGAACTTGGTGCCACGCTGCCGGATGATGATCTCACCGGCGCTGACGACCTGACCACCGAAGCGCTTCACGCCAAGTCGCTGGGCCGCGGAGTCACGACCGTTACGCGAGCTGGACGCACCCTTTTTGTGAGCCATTGGAGGACGACCTACTTCCCGCTGGAGATGCCGGTCACCTTGACCTGGGTCAACGGCTGGCGGTGACCCTGGCGCTTGTGGTAGCCGGTCTTGTTCTTGAACTTGTGGATCCGGATCTTCGGGCCCTTGGTGTGCGCGGCGATTTCGCCGGACACCGCGACCTCGGCAAGCTTCGCCGCGTCGGTCACCAGGTCGTCACCGTCGACGAGGAGCACCGCGGTGAGCTTCACCGCGTCACCGGGAGCACCGGTGAGCTTCTCGACCTCGATCACGTCGCCTTCGGCGACCTTGTACTGCTTGCCGCCGGTCTTGACGATCGCGTACATCGGAGGCGGACTCCCTGTCGTTGAGGCTGCTGGCGGTCGTCCCCGCAGCGGCTCGCCGGGTAGCAGTGCACGGCGGCGCGGGCACACGGGAACTCGGCACACCAAAGGTGGGCCGCAGGCAAGAGTACGCCATCGCCGGCCCGGACCCCAAACCGGCCCGCCCTGGTCAGCGCGCGCAGAGCTGATCGAGGCGCTGCTGGAGCCTGTCGAGTTCGGTCTCGTCGATGGACTCGACGTCAGCGCCGAGCGCGGCAACCTCGGTGCCGAGGTCGGTGAGCAGTGTCTTGAGCTGCGGATCGGTGGTCTGCTCCGACTGCTTCCGCAGCTCGCTCCGCCAGCCGGCCAACGCCGCCTCGGCCCGCACCCGCGCCGCCACGGCGGTGCTGCTGTCCCCGGCCCCCACCGCCGCGACGAGCCGGCCCAGCTCCGCCACGTACGTCCGGACGGCTGTGGTGCTGGCCTGCTGGGCGGCGACGCAGACCGGGGTGACGCCGCCCGCGGCGGCACCACCTGCCGGCACCCCGGCCGTGGCACCGGTGGTCACGTCGACCGGGCCGGACCCGCCGCCGGGCCGGTCGGCGGAGCAACCAGCCACGTCGAGGAGCACTGTGACAAGCGCGGTGGCGGCGAGCAGACGACGCATCTTCTTCTCCTGACCAGGGACGGCCGGTCCGGGCCGGAGTGGCCACAACGACGAGGTCCCTCCCCCGTCACTTTGCCGGGGAAGGGACCTCGCCAAACACGTGGCCGGTCAGGCGGTCAGGGGCGCGTCCGCCGGCGGGCGCCGCCCCGGCGTGACCGGCGGCGGCCGGAGCCACCCTCGGCGCCCTCCTCGTCGCCCTCACCGTCGGCGAGCGCGTCCGGGTCGTCCGCCGCGGCCAACCGGGCCGACTCCCCCCGCTGACTGTCGGAGATCGCCGGCGCGGCGGCGGTGTCCGACTCGTAGCGGGACAGGTCGTAGCCCATGGTGTCCTGGTAGTCGGCGTCCGGTTCGGCGCTGGTGTCGGTGTCGACGACCTCCACCACTGCCCGTTCGGCCGGGGCGTTCTTGCGCGCCCGGCGACGGGACGACGCGGTGCCCTGCTCGGCGGCCGGAGCGGCAGCCACCGACGAGGCGACCGCCTTGACCTTCTCCCCGGCGCCCGCAGCACGCGGCTTCTCCGGCACCGGCTCGGTGTGCATGATGACGCCCCGACCCTTGCAGCACTCGCAGGTCTCGCTGAACGCCTCAAGCAGGCCCGCGCCGATCCGCTTCCTGGTCATCTGCACCAGGCCGAGCGAGGTGATCTCGGTGACCTGGTGCTTGGTGCGGTCCCGGCCCAGGCACTCGGTGAGGCGGCGCAGCACCAGCTCCCGGTTCGACTCCAGCACCATGTCGATGAAGTCGATCACCACGATGCCACCGATGTCGCGCAGCCGGAGCTGGCGGACGATCTCCTCCGCCGCCTCCAGGTTGTTACGGGTGACGGTCTCCTCCAGGTTGCCCCCGGAGCCGGTGTACTTGCCGGTGTTGACGTCCACCACAGTCATCGCCTCGGTGCGGTCGATCACCAGCGAGCCACCGGAGGGCAGGAAGACCTTGCGGTCCAGGCCCTTGATGATCTGCTCGTCGATCCGGTACTCGGCGAAGACGTCGCTCGTGCCGACGTGCCGACGCACCCGGTCCACCAGGTCCGGGGAGACGTGCGACAGGTACGACTCGACCATCTCGTACGACTGCTCGCCCTCGATCACCAGCTCGCGGAAGTCCTCGTTGAACAGGTCCCGGACCACCCGGATGACCAGGTCGGGCTCCCCGTAGAGCAGCACCGGGGCACCACCCTCGGCGGCCTTGGCCTGGATGTCCTCCCACTGCGCCTGCAGCCGCTTGACGTCGCGGGCCAGCTCGTCCTCACTGGCGCCCTCGGCGGCAGTCCGGACGATCACGCCCGCGC
Organism: Micromonospora sp. NPDC049047; assembly: GCF_040649135.1. Lineage (NCBI taxonomy): Bacteria > Bacillati > Actinomycetota > Actinomycetes > Micromonosporales > Micromonosporaceae > Micromonospora > Micromonospora sp. NPDC049047. Next base: position 29,429 of record NZ_JBEZEY010000006.1, on the reverse strand, counting down.
CGTCCGGGACGAGCTTCTTGAGCACGTCCCGCAACCGCTTGCGCTCGTTGTCCGGCAGCTTCCGGCTGATCCCGGAGGCGTTGCCGTTCGGCACGTAGACCAGGTGCCGGCCGGAGAGCGCGATGTGGCTCGTCAACCGGGCGCCCTTGTGCCCGATCGGGTCCTTGGTGACCTGGACGAGCACCGAGTCGCCGGAGCGCAGCGCCTGCTCGATCGAGCGGGCCCGCCCCTCCAACCCGGAGTTGTCCCAGTTGACCTCGCCGGCGTACAGCACCGCGTTGCGGCCCCGCCCGACGTCGACGAACGCCGCCTCCATGCTGGGCAGCACGTTCTGCACCTTGCCCAGGTACACGTTGCCGGCCATGGTGCCGGAGGAGTTGCGGGTGACGTAGTGCTCGACGAGCACCCCGTCCTCCAGCACGGCGATCTGGGTACGGTCACCGCGCTGGCGGACCGCCATCACCCGGTCGACCGCCTCCCGGCGGGCCAGGAACTCCGACTCGCTGAGGATCGGCGGTCGCGTCCGCCGCTGCTCCCGGCCGTCCCGGCGGCGCTGGCGCTTGGCCTCCAGCCGGGTGGAACCGGACACACCCTGCACCTCGTCGACGGTCCGACGCGGCTCACGGATCTTGACCACGGTCGGTACACCGTCGTCGGCGGCACCCTCCGTGTCGCCCGCGCCCCGACGACGACGACGCCGGCGGCGACGGGTCAAGCCGTCCCCGCCCTCGGTCTCCTCGTCCTCGTCCCCCTCGGCCTCGGCCTCGGCGGTCTCTTCCTCGTCGGCCTGCGCCGTCTCCTCGGACTCCTCGTCCTCGGCGTCGTCGGCCCCACCCTTACCCCGGCCCCGGCCTCGGCGACCACGCCGGCGGCGGCGGCGCGCGGCAGCGCTGTCCTCGTCGTCCTCATCCGCCTCGGTGACCTCGTCGGCCTCCTCGGTCGGCTCCTCCTCGGCCTCGATCGCCTCGATCGGCTCCACCGGCTCGACCTCGCGGCGACCACGCCGACGGCGGCGGGACGGCTCCGCGGCCTCCTCCACCGCTGGCTCCTCGGCGACGGGAGCGGGCTCGACCGGCCGGGTCACCGGCACGGCGTCCGGCTGGGGAGCCATGAACAGCACAGTGGGCGCGGAGAGGGCAGCCCGCCGACGACGGGTGCGCGGCTGCTCCGGCTCGACCTCGGCCGGCTCGATCGGCTCAGCTGTCACACCGGCAACGGCGGCACCTGGTGACACCTCGCCGGCGCTGGCCCAGGGCGATTCGGCGGCTGTCGCGCTCGACGCGTCGTTCAGCTCGGCCTCGGCCTCGCGCAGGTCGGAGGCCGCCGGTTCCTCGGCGACGACCGGCTGCTCAGCGGGTGGCTCCTCGGCGACCGGCTCCTCGACCGCCGCCGGGGTGGCCTTCTTGCGCCGGGTCCGGGTCACCTTGACCGGCGGAACCACGTCGGCCGGGGCCACCTCCGCGGCGGACGCGACGAGCGGCTCCTCGGCGGTCGTCTCGACGGGGGCGGCCTTGCGACGGCGCCGGGGGGTCTTGGGCGCGACGTCCTGGTCACCGGAGATCGGCGCGAACACCTCCGCCTGCGGCGACTCGGCACTGGCGGTCTCGCTGGTGGACGCCTCGGCCGGCGCGTCGGTCTGCTCCGGCTGGCTGAGCGGGGCAGCGCGCCGCCGGGTCGCCCGGGCACGCCGCACCGGCGCGGTGGGCTCGGCGCTCTGCGCACCGTCCGGCTCCAGTGAAGCCGAACCGGCGACAGTGGCGCCGTCGGCCGTGGTGCTCTGGTCGGCGGTCTCCCCGGCCGGCTGTGAACCGGTCCGTTCGCCGCCCTCGGGCTCGTTCTCGAGCATGGACGTTCTCCAGTTCTGGCTACCCCGGGCGCGGGTGAGCGCTGCCACGCAGGGTCGCCGCAAAAGTGTTTCCGCCGGGCACGCGTGGTGCGTGACCGCCGAAGTCTGCCTGCCAGAGCACGGACCGTCGGTCAGTGCTCAACGATGGTTGCCCCGTCGCGGTCCGCATCCAACGGATCCACGATCGCACCCTGCGCGGTCAACGTGCCCTGAGCCAGCCGGGTCACCCTCGGCGAAACCGGCGGCTCCAGGTCGGCCACCACGCGGAGGCCGGAAAGGACGTCATCGGGCCGTACGGACGGAGTGACCTGCCGCACGACCAGTTCGAGTATCGCACACGGTACGGCCGGCGCCCCGGAAGGCGTCGGCGTTGACCCGAGGACATCGATCGATATCACCGCCGCGCGGGCGTCGAAGGTGCGTCGACCCTGCTTGGTCATCCGCTCCACGAGCACCTCGTCCGCGGCGAGGAAGGCGTCCACCGCGGCGCGGAGCACCTCGGTCTCGACCTCGGGCAACTCGATGTGCCAGTGCGACGCCTCGATCCGGTCCGGGAGGTTGCCGCCCTCGGCGACGACGGCATCCAGGACGTCCAACCCCGGCGAGAGCGCGGCGTCCAACGCGGCCCGCAACTGCTCCGGATCGACCGCCGCCTGGAGAGCGATCTCCAGGTACTCGGCCTCGCTCGCCACCCCGGTGGGCGCGGCGCTGGCGTAGGAGATCTTCGGGTGCGGGTGGAAACCCTGGGAAAAGGCGACCGGCACGGCGGCCCGGCGCAGCGCGCGCTCGAACGCCCGGGCGAAGTCCCGGTGCGAGGTGAACCGCAGCGGTCCGCGCTTGGCGTACCTGATGCGGACGCGCTGGACGACCGGTGCCTGGCCGCCCTCGGGTTGAGGCTTCTTGGCGATCGTGGGCTCCTCGGGTGTACCTGCGTGTCCGACCATCCTGGCTCAGCGCCCACGACGGTACGCAGCCGGGGCGGCCGATCGCCCGGACAGACGGGTGCGAACCCACCGGGTGGGTCGTGACCACCCGCCCGCGCAAGCGCGCTGGCCGGCTGGTGACCCGGGAAGGTCACCAGCCGGCCACCACGATCAGGACCGGCTACCGCTCCTGCGGCGGGACGGGCGGCGCCCCGCCCGGCTGGCCGTAACCAGGAGGCGGAGCCTGACCGGGAGCCGGGGCGTACCCGGGAGGCGGGCCGTACCCGGACGGCGGAGCCTGACCGGGAGCCGGGGCATACCCGGGAGGCGGGCCGTACCCAGGAGGCGGAGCCTGACCAGGAGCCGGGGCATACCCAGGAGGCGGGGCGTAACCGGACGGCGGAGCCTGACCGGGAGCCGGCGCGTACCCGGGAGGCGGGCCGTACCCAGGAGGCGGAGCCTGACCGGGAGCCGGCGCGTACCCGGGAGGCGGGCCGTAACCCGCGCCCGGTGCCGGGTAGGCGCTGGACATCACCTGATCCAGCGCCTCGTCCGGGATGTCGGCCGCCCGCGCCGCCTCCCGCCGGTACCGCCGACGGTTCCAGATGAGGAACGCCACAAGCGCCAGCAGCAGCGCCAGCACCACGGCGATACCGATGACCACGACCATGACCTGCTGGTCGGTGGGGCCACCGCGATCGCCGTGCTGGGTGACGTCGAACTCCTCCTCCGCGGCCTCGGTGCGGACCGGGGCGGGGTCGGTTGCCGTCGCCGGGTCGAGCAGGGGGTTGGCGTTGACCGGTGGGACGTCCGCGGTCAGTGCCCTCATCGGGTCGATCACTCCGAAGCCGTACTGCGGATCGCGGCCGGACGGGCCGGCATCCCGTGCGGTCCGGATGATCCGGTTGATCACGTTCGGACCATTGAGATTCGGGTATTTCTCCAAGATCAACGCGGCCAGCGCGGAGACGATCGCGGTGGAGTCGGAGGTCCCGTCGCCCCAGCCGTAGCCCCCCTCGTTGGCGACGTTGTAGATGCCGTCGCCGGGGGCGGCGACCACCGCCTCCGGCCCCTGGACCGAGCCGGACCAGAACGAGCCACCCTTTGTCGTCCCGGTCACCGCGATCACCCCAGGGGTGTTGGCCGGATTCACGATGCCGACATCACCCTTGGCGGTGTTGCCGGCGGCGGCAATCACGACGACGCCGTGGTCCAACGCGTACGTGATCGCGCTCTGCTCCTCCGAGCTGGCGGCGCCCATCCCACCGACGGACAAGTTGATCACCTTGGCACCACCGTCGACGGCCATCCGGATGCCGAGGGCGATCGCCCCATCGTCGTAGGTCCCGCTGCCCTTGCGCATTTTGATCGGCAGGATCTTCGCGCCGGGGGCGATGCCGTCGACCCCGTCGCGACCACCGCTCTTGGCCGCGATGATGCCGGCCATGTGCGTGCCGTGGCCGTTCTCGTCGGCCCGACCGTCTCCGGAGGCTCCGTAGCTGCGACCACCGGGCAGCACCTGACCGCGCAGGTCCGGGTGGCTGGCCTCGACACCGCTGTCGAGCACGGCCACCACCACGCCCCGGCCAGTCGAGATCTTGTGCACCTGGTCGATCCGGAGTTCGTCCAGATACCACTGCTCGGCCCGCCGAGGCGCGGCGGCCGCCGGCTGGGCGGCCCCCACCACCAGCAGCCCCGTCAGCAGACAGGCGATCACCGACCGGAGACCCCCGACATTCACGTTCATTTGTCCATCCTCACCGCAGGACGCCCGGCATCGCTCCGTCACCAGGGCCCCACGGATCGTCATCCTCAGTCAACCACGACGAATGCTCGGAGCCGGTGCCGCCGGCACCGTGCCCGGCGCCGCCCGCACCGCCCATCATGCCGCCCGCCATCCCGGCGCCGCCCATACCCGCGCCACCACGCGCGCCACCCGGCATCCCCGCGCCGCCCGCGCCAGCACCCGCGGCGGTCCGCAGCGCGTTGGCCGCGCTCGTCATCGGCGGCACCTTGCCGTTGCCGCCGCCCACCATGCCGGGGAGTCCGCCCACGCCGATGCCGCCGCCCGCCCCCAGGCCACCGCCGGAGCCGATCCCGCCGGCCGAGCCGACGCCCGGCCCACCCCCGAAACCACCGCCGGCACCGCCGAGACCGGCGCTGCCGACTCCGCCACCGCCGAGGCCGCTGACGGTGCTCGGGCTGGCACCGGCCAGACCACTGCTGTAGCTGTCGTCGCCCTCCGGGTAGCCCGGATAACCGGACCCGGTTGGTGGTGGCGTGAACCCGCCGGTGCTGCCGGAGGACGGGCCACCGCCGATCCCGCCGGAACCGGTCGGGGAGAACGGGTCGATAGTGGACGTGGGGCCGCCTCCGCCGCCGATACCTGGTGGCCTGCTGCCGATCGAGGGGCCGCCACCACCAGTGCCGGAGCCCCCGCCGAACTCGCCACCCCCGATGTCGGGCCGCCCGGTCGGCGGCACCCGGGTGTCGCGACGAACGTCGTCCCGACCCTCCCGCGGATCCGGCCCGGCGACGGTGAGCTTGGGACGCTCGGTGTAGACCGCCTGGGGCAGCGGGGACATCGCCGTGTTCGCCACCTGCTGGTTGTCCCGGTACCAGTTGTCGAGATGGGACTTGGTGTCCCACCACCCGCCCCGCTTCTGGTCACCCGCCTGGCCGTCGACCTTCATGGTCGCCTCCAGGTCGTCGGCCTTGTCGCGGAACGCGCCGTCGGCGTACGACCCGGGGTTGCTCTGGTAGTCCTTGCGCAGCGCGGCGAGGAAACCCGACGCGCTCTCGCCGTCGCGGGCGTCGTCGAGCTCGGTGCCGTTGGGCAGGCTCCACTCGTTGATGCCGAAGTCGTCCCCGAGTGGGACCGGGATCGAGGCGACCGCCCTGCGGATGTCCGTCTCGATCCGCCCCAACGCGCCGCTGACGTTTGTCGCATCGGTGACCAGATCCTCGATCTGCTTACCGATCTCACCCAGATGCTCGCGGTACGCGTCACCGCCGCTGCCCTTCCAACCGGCGAGCAGGCCGGGCAGGCCACCGACGTGGGGGCGCTCCTGACCCGTGGCGATCGGGCCGACGAACGACCTGCCGACGAGCGCGTCGCGCAGCTGCGTCAGGCCGGAGGAGAGGTTTCCCCACCCCTGCCCGACCGATCCGACAGTCTCCGGGTCCGCGGAGAGCGTCACCTCGCGGACGCACCGCTCCCAGGTTCCTCCAGCCATGCCGTCCCCCTCAGGCCGTGTACGGGTAGGTGGGCGCGCCGCCGGCAGTGGGCGGCGGAGCCGCCGATTCGAGCAGCCGCTCGATCTCCTTGCCGTTGGCGGCGTTGCGTGCCTCGGTGTCCCGGAACGCCTTGGCGATCTCCTCGGTGCCCTGCTTCAGCGCGGCGAGTTTCTGCGAGAGCGACGTGAGGTGCGCTTCCATGTTCGCCGTGGAGGTCTCCAGGGCCCGCCACTGCATGCGGGCGTCCTCGTAGGCGCCGAAGGGAGTGCCGTTCGGGACGGTCTGGGCGTTGTTGCTGTCGCCCTTCATCCGCTCCTTGATGCGTTCCATCTCATAGCTGATGGTGTCGTCGACGTACTGCTTCAGTCGATCGACGTACGCCGCCGCGGCGTCCAGGTCCTCGACGCTGACGTGTAGATCGCCGGTGTTCGGCGGCGGAATGGTCCCCATGCGCTTCCTCCCCCGTTGCCGACCCGCCGGGTCGGTCCATGTCAGACGCAGCGTATCGACTGCGGCCACGTCGAGGCAGCCCCAGTCGGCGCTGTCGGCACCGATATCGGTGTCAACGACGCAGTTGCGGCACCAGCAGGCCGATGCCGAGCCCCACCAGGGCCAGGGGTGCGAGCAGGACGGCCACGCCACTCCAGGCCGCCTCGTCCTGCGCCGCCTGGACGGCCATCAGCACCACAAGCCCCACCAGGAGCAGGGCGACCACCGAGAGCATCGCCACCAGCACACGGGCCTTGTCCGGGCTCATCGTCCGTCCTCTCCTCGATCCGAGATCGGGATCGGTGCGGGAGGTGTCACCGTCGCGCCTCCCCACCGACGCCGGTCACCCGCCGGGCGTGAGCCCGACGGGTGACGTGTCGATTATGGACGCTAGCGGTGCGGCACCGTCGGCGCTGCCCGGCGGCAGCGGTCAGGCGGGGTTGCCGGCCGTCGGGAGTTTCATCCCGTTGCCGCCCAGCGGGGTGAGTGGCAGCAACTTCTTGCCGGTCGGGCCGATCTGGATCTCGGTGTCCATCGATGGGCACACGCCGCAGTCGAAGCAGGGCGTCCACCGGCAGTCGTCCTGCTCGAACTCGCTCACCGAGTCCTGCCAGTCCTGCCAGAGCCAGTCCTTGTCCAGGCCGGAGTCGAGGTGGTCCCAGGGCAGGACCTCAAGCTCCTCGCGCTGCCGGGTGGTGTACCAGTCGAGGTCCACCCCGAACGCGGGCAGCGTCTCGGCCGCCGCGTCCACCCAGCGCTGGTAGGAGAAGTGCTCGCTCCACCCGTCGAACCGGCCGCCGTTCTCCCAGACCTTGCGGATCACCGAGCCGACCCGGCGGTCACCCCGGGAGAGCAGGCCCTCGATCAGCGACGGCTCCCCGTCGTGGTAGCGGTAGCCGATGGCCCGACCCAGGGAGCGGTCGGAGTTGATGGCCTGCTTGAGGATCTTGAGGCGGTGGTCGATGACCTCCGGACGCTCCATCGAGGCCCACTGGAACGGGGTGTGCGGCTTCGGCACGAACCCGCCGATGGAGACCGTGCAGCGGATGTCCTTGGAGCCGGTGGCGGCCCGACCGGCCCGGATCACCTCGTGCGCCATCTCGGCGATCTCGAGGACGTCCTCGTCGGTCTCGGTGGGCAGGCCGCACATGAAGTAGAGCTTCACCTGCCGCCAGCCGTTGGTGTACGCGGTGACGACGGTGCGGATCAGGTCTTCCTTCGTCACCATCTTGTTGATGACCTTGCGGATCCGCTCCGACCCGCCCTCCGGGGCGAAGGTCAGGCCGGTGCGCCGCCCGTTGCGGGACAGCTCCTGCGCGAGGTCGATGTTGAAGGCGTCCACCCGGGTCGACGGCAGCGACAGCGAGACGTTCGTGCCCTCGTACTGCTGGGCGAGGCCCGAGCACATGTCGCCGATCTCGGAGTGGTCGGCCGAGGAGAGCGACAGCAGGCCCACCTCGTTGAAGCCGGAGAACTCCAACCCGTCGCGGACCATCTGCCCGACAGTGGTGATCGACCGCTCCCGGACCGGACGGGTGATCATGCCTGCCTGGCAGAACCGGCAGCCCCGGGTGCAGCCCCGGAAGATCTCCACCGCGTACCGCTCGTGCACCGTCTCGGCCAGCGGGACGAGGGGCTTCTTCGGGTACGGCCAGGCGTCCAGGTCCATCGTCGTGCGCTTGTGCACCCGGAACGGCACGTCCGCCCGGTTCGGCACGACCCGCTGGATCCGCCCGTCCGGGAGGTAGTCGACGTCGTAGAAGCGCGGCACGTAGACGCTCTCGGTGCGCGCCAGCCGCAGCAGCAGCTCGTCGCGGCCCCCCGGGGAGCCCTCGGCCTTCCACTCCCGGACGATCGCGGTGATCTCCAGGACCGCTTCCTCGCCGTCGCCGAGCACCGCGGCGTCGATGAAGTCGGCGATCGGCTCCGGGTTGAACGCGGCGTGCCCGCCGGCCACGATCACCGGGTCGGCGTCGGTGCGGTCGACGGCCAGCATCGGAATGCCGGCCAGGTCGATAGCGGTGAGCATGTTCGTGTAGCCCAGCTCGGTGGAGAAGGAGAGGCCGAACACGTCGAACTCGCGTACCGACCGGTGCGCGTCGACGGTGAACTGCGGCACGCCGTGCGTGCGCATCAGGTTCTCCAGGTCGGGCCAGACCGCGTACGTCCGCTCGGCGAGGGTGTCGGGCAGCTCGTTGAGCACCTCGTAGAGGATCTGCACGCCCTGGTTGGGCAGGCCCACCTCGTACGCGTCGGGGTACATCAGCGCCCAACGCACTGTCGCGGCAGCCCAGTCCTTGGACACCGCACCCAGCTCGCCCCCGACGTACTGGATGGGCTTGGACACCTGGGGCAGCAGCGGCTCGAGCTGGGACCAGACGGACGGGTCCAGGTCACGGCTCGGCGTCAGCGGCGCCGAGCCGGAGTCGTCGCGAGAGTTGGTCGCGGCACGCGGCGTCGTGGACGGGGCACTCATGACGCCCAAGGGTACGCGCCCGCCCGGCGGTGGCGACGCGGTACTAACCTCGGACCGGCGCGAGAGGAGATTGCCGCGATGCCCGAGCCCCAGCCGGGAGCACGGCCGGCCGACGGGAGCACCCCGGGCGCGGAGCCGGACCGGGATCCGGCGACCGCCGATCAGCCGGCCTCCCCACCCGTACCGTCGGACCAGCCGGAACCGTCAGACCAGCCCGCACCGGCCGACCAGCCCGCACCTGCGGACCAGCCGGAACGGGCGGACCAGCCCGCGCCCGCGGATCGACAGGAACCGCCGACGCGGCCCGAGACTCCGGATCGGTCGGCACCCGCGGATCGGCCCGGTCCGGCCACCACCGCGGAGGCGCCCGCGCCCAGGTGGAGCGGCTCCGCGCCGGTGCCACCCCCGCTGCCGCGCCGACAGGTCTGGGGTGAGTCGGCCGAGCCGACACCACCGCCACCCCTGCCCGTGGGGCCACCGGAGCATCAGACGCCGGTAGACCCGTGGGCCGGCGTGGACACCGGCGGCTGGGACCTGCCCTCCGCCGAGCTTCCGCCGCTGCCCCCGATGCCCCCGACGCTGCCGCACCCGACGCCGCCGGCGACCCGCCAGTGGTCCGGCCCGCCCGCGCCCCCGGTCGGGTCGCACCCGGTGTCTCCAGCGGCTGCGCCGAGACCACCGCAGGCCACCGGGCCCAGGATGCCGGCCCGGCCGACGTCGCCGCCCGCGCCGCCGCTGCCGCCGCCCACGGTGCCGAAGCAGCGCCGGGGCCGGCGATCCGCCCCGCCACCCGCGGCACCACCGGGCTGGCAGGCCCCCAAGGGGTACGTGCCGGTGCCGGTCCGCCGTCGTCGCCGCTGGCCCTGGCTGCTGCTGCTCACCCTGGCCTGCTGCTGCGGCTGCCCCGCCTACTACGGCTTCCCGATCTCCACCCAGTACCCGGTGCAGGCCGCGCTCCCCGCCCAGGTGGACGATCTGAAGCTGCGTCAGGACAGCCGCAGCACGGAGACCGCCCGGCAGTTGGAGAACGAGGTACGCACCGAGCACTGGCTGGCCGAGGGCACCTTCGCCGGCGTCTACTCCACCTCGGGCGGCAAGCAGGTGACGGTCTTCGGCGGCACGGGTTTTCGGTTGAGCCCGGAGTCGGACGCCGAGGCCGAGATCACCCGACTCACCGAGCGGTACGGGCTGGACGCCGCCGAGAACGTGGACACCGGGGTGCGGGGCCGGCACGAGCGATGCGCGGTCGGCCGGTCCGATGGCGGCGACGTGGTGGTCTGCACCTCTGTCGACTACGGCAGCATCGCCACCGGGGTGTTCACCCGGCTGTCCGTCGCGGACAGCGCCACCCTGTTGAACACCCTGCGGGCCCAGATCATCCGACCCAAGTCCTGAACCCCCACCCCGCCACCGTTGGTCGAGAGATCTTCCGCCCCACCTGGGCGGTGGATCTCTCGACCAACCGGGTGGGGCTCAGGCCTCGCGGATCGGGTCCGGGTGGGCGCGCGGCGGGGCGTAGCGGGGGACGTACTCCTGGCCGGTGAGCTTCTGGATCTCGCTCATCATCTCGTCGGTCATCTGTCGCAACGAGGTGCGGTCGGTCGGCCGGCCGGACAGGTCCATCGGCTTGCCGAACCGAATGGTGATGTCGGCAGCGCCGGGCCGGGGAAACCGGGCGCCGATCGGCTGCGCCTTGTCCGTGCCGATCATGCCGACCGGGATGACCGGGACGCCGGTCGAGGTCGCCAGGCGCACCGTGCCGGTCCGCCCGCGGTAGAGCCGACCGTCCGGCGAGCGGGTGCCCTCCGGGTAGACCACCACCAGGTCACCGTTCTTCAGCACCGGGATCGCCGCGTCGAACGCGGACAGCGCGGCCCGACCGCCACCGCGCTCCACCGGGATGGCGCCCAGGCCGGTGAGCACGAACTTGGAGATCGCACCCTTCACACCGCTACCCTTGAAATACTCCGATTTCGCCCAGAACGCCAGGTGTCGGGGCACTACCGTGCCGAGGAACAGTTCGTCGGCCACCGACAGATGATTACCGGCGAAGATCGCCCCGCCGCTCTTCGGGATGTTTTCCAGCCCTTCGACGGTCGGGCGGAACGCCAACCGCAGCGTGGGCCCCACGGCGAGCTTGCCGATGGTGTAGAGCAGGGGCACTGGTCCTCCGGCAGGTGAGGTGCGAACAGGCGGTGTCACGGTAGCGGACGCCCGCACACCCCTCGGACGGAGGTGGCGCGACGCCCGCTACCTGATGATGGTCCCTAGACCCGGCGGACGGAGACCGTCACCCGGTCGCCCTCGCCGACCTCACCGGCGAAGCCGTCGACGCCCTCCGCGAAGTCCACCGAGTCGGCAAGCACCTCCCCGGACACGAAGTCGAGGTACCCGGCCACCGCCGCGCGCACCTCCTCGGAGGCCGACACCGACACCACGATCCGGTCCGACACGTCCAGGTCGGCGTCCCGGCGGGCCTGCTGCACCACCCGCACCACGTCGCGGGCCAGCCCCTCGGCGGCCAACTCCGGGGTGACAGCGGTGTCCAGCACCACCACACCCTCACCGCCGGGCAGCGGCGCGGAGTTCTCGGCGTCGGCGGCGACCAGGCGCAGCTCGTACTCGCCCTCGGCGAGGGTGACGCCGGCCGCCACCGGGGCGCCGTCGACAAGCTCCCAGTCGCCCGCCTTGACCGCCTTGATCACCTGCTGCACCTGCTTGCCGACCCGCGGGCCGAGCGCCCGGGGCACCACAGTCAACACCTGCTCGCAGTACGCGGACAGCTCCGCGCTGAACTCGACGGCCTTCACGTTGACCTCGTCGGCGACCAGGTCGGCGAACGGGCGCAACTGCTCCGCCGCCGGTGCGGCCACTGTCAGCTTGGACAGCGGCAGCCGCACCCGCAGACCCTTGGCCTTGCGCAGCGACAGCGCCGCCGAGGCGACCGCCCGGGTGGCGTCCATCGCGGCGACCAGGTCGTGGTCGGCCGGGAACTCGGTCGCCTCCGGCCAGTCGGTCAGGTGCACCGAACGTTCCCCGGTCAGCCCGCGCCAGATCTCCTCCGCTGTCAACGGCGCGAGCGGCGCCACCACCCGGCAGAGCGTCTCCAGCACCGTCCAGAGCGTGTCGAACGCGTTGACGTCACCGGACCAGAACCGGTCCCGCGAGCGGCGCACGTACCAGTTGGTGAGCGCGTCCAGGTAGGACCGGACGGTCGCGCACGCACCGGAGATGTCGTACGCGTCCATCTGCGCGCCGACAGTGGTCACCAGCTCGTTCGTCTTCGCCAGGATGTACCTGTCGAGCAGGTGCGTCGAGTCGGTACGCCGACGCGCCTGGTGCCCGTCGGCGTTGGCGTAGAGGGTGAAGAAGTACCACACGTTCCACAGCGGCAGCAGCACCTGCCGGACCGCGTCGCGGATGAGCGTCTCGGTCACCGCCAGGTCACCGCCGCGCAGCACCGGCGAGGACATCAGCATCCAGCGCATCGCGTCCGAGCCGTACGCGTCGAACACGTGGTAGACGTCCGGGTAGTTGCGCAGGCTCTTGGACATCTTGCGCCCGTCCGAGCCGAGCAGGATGCCGTGGCTCAGGCAGTTGCGGAACGCCGGCCTGTCGAACAGCGCGGTGGCCAACACGTGCATCGTGTAGAACCAGCCGCGGGTCTGCCCGATGTACTCGACGATGAAGTCACCCGGGTAGTGGTGCTCGAACCAGTCCGCGTTCTCGAACGGGTAGTGCACCTGCGCGAACGGCATCGACCCGGACTCGAACCAGCAGTCCAGCACCTCCGGCACCCGGCGCATCATCGACTGACCGGTCGGGTCGTCCGGGTTGGGGCGCACCAGGTCGTCCACCGCCGGCCGGTGCAGGTCGGTCAGGCGTACGCCGAAGTCCCGCTCGATGTCGGCGAGCGAGCCGTAGACGTCCAGGCGCGGGTAGTTCGGGTCGTCGGACTTCCACACCGGGATCGGCGAGCCCCAGAACCGGTTCCGGCTGATCGACCAGTCCCGGGCGTTGGCCAGCCACTTGCCGAACGAGCCGTCCTTGATGTGCCCGGGCGTCCAGTTGATCTCCTGGTTCAGCTCGACCATCCGGTCCCGGAACTTCGTGACGGCCACGAACCACGACGACACCGCCTTGTAGACGAGCGGGGTGTCGCAGCGCCAGCAGTGCGGGTACGAGTGGGTGTAGGTGTCCTGCTTGAGCACCACCCCCCGGTCCTTCAGCTCCCGGATCACCGGCTTGTTGACGTCGAAGACCTGCTCGCCCTGGTACGGCGGGACCAGCGCGGTGAAGCGCGTGTGGTCGTCGACTGTGACGATCGTCGGGATGCCCGCGGCGTTGCAGACGTTCTGGTCGTCCTCGCCGAACGCCGGGGCGAGGTGCACGATCCCGGTGCCGTCCTCGGTGGTGACGAACTCCGCGCCGAGCACCTGGTACGCGTTGTCGCCGGCCTGCTCGACGAGGAAGTCGTACAGCGGCGTGTAGCGGCGTCCGACCAGGTCGCGGCCGTACACCGTGCCGACCTGCTCGAAGCCGTCCAGCTCCTTGGCGTACGCGGCCAGCCGTGCCGCCCCGACCACGAACCGCTCCCCGTCGCGCTCCAGCACCGCGTACTCGATGTCCGGGCCGACGGCCAGCGCCAGATTCGACGGCAGGGTCCACGGCGTGGTGGTCCAGACACCCAGCTTGACCGGCCCGCGCAGCAGTTCCGGGGCGGACTCGTCGGCGGTCAGCCCGAACCACACCGACAGCGTCGGGTCGTGCCGGTCCCGGTAGACGTCGTCCATCCGGGTCTCGGTGTTCGACAGCGGCGTCTCGCAGCGCCAGCAGTACGCCAGCACCCGGAAACCCTCGTAGATCAGACCCTTGTCGTGCAGGGTCCTGAAGGCCCACATGACGCTTTCCATGTAGTCCAGGTCGAGGGTCTTGTAGTCGTTGTCGAAGTCGACCCAGCGGGCCTGCCGGTTGATGTACCGCTCCCAGTCCTGGGTGAACTCCAGCACCGACGTGCGGCAGGCCTCGTTGAACCGGGCCACGCCCAGGTCGATGATCTCCGCCTTGCTGGTGATGCCGAGCTGCTTCTCGGCCACCACCTCGGCGGGCAGGCCGTGGCAGTCCCAGCCGAAGCGCCGCTCGACGTGCCGCCCGCGCATGGTCTGGTAGCGCGGCACCACGTCCTTGACGTACCCGGTGAACAGGTGGCCGTAGTGCGGCAGGCCGTTGGCGAACGGCGGGCCGTCGTAGAAGACGTACTCGTTCTTGCCGTCGTCGCCGGCCGGACGGGCCTCAACGGACGCCTCGAAGGTCTTGTCGGCCGTCCAGTGCTCCAGCACCCGGCGCTCGACCGCGGGCAGGTCCGGGCTCGCCGGGACTCCGGCAGCGGTCGGGTCGTGCAACGGATAGGCCATCGGGGGTCGCTCTCCTCGTGCAGCTCACTCAACGTGGTCTGCGAGGACGAACCTTCCCGGGGTACGCCTCGACGACGCTCCCGGGGTGATCCGCGGTACCACCCCGCTTGGCGGTCAGGATCGACCGCCCGCTCATTTGCCGGCTGTGACGGGCCGCACCCGTCCGGTTCTACTGGGCCGGTTGCCCGGCTGTTCTTCCGGAGGCTCACCGGTGATCGCCGGGTCATCGCCTTACGGTGCACAACGATACTCGACAGGCCCCCTGCCCCGCCGCCGAGTGAACGCGCACGCCGGCACCCTAGGCTGGCCGGGTGATCCGGATCGAGTTGGACGAGCCGACACTGTCCCGCACCCGGATCGCCACCAGCCCGCTGTGGGAGGTGCTGACCAGCCTGTACGTGCTGCACCGGAATCCGGGCGAGGCGCCCTGGCCGTACACGGGTTGGGCCCGGCACGCGCGGCGGGCGCTCGCCGAGGTGCCGGCGACGGCGCCGGTACGGGTGCTGACCATCGGTTCACGGGCGCCGGACTTCCTCACACCCGTCCCCACGTCAGCCGCGCCGACGCTGGCCGAGCAGCTCGCCGAGCTGCGCGCGACGCCCGCGGAGGTGATCGCCGAGCAGATCCCCCGCTACCACCGCCTCGACGACCTGCCCGGGTGGCTGAGCCCGTTCGTGACGGACCGGCAGGCCGCAGTGGACCGGCTCGCCGACGGCATCGAGGCGTACTGGGACGCCGCGATCGCGCCCTGGTGGCCGGCGATGCGGGCGGCGCTTGACGAGGAGGTGCTGCACCGGGCCCGGGCACTCGCCGCCGACGGCCCGGACGCGCTGCTTGCCGACCTGCACGAACGGGTGCGCTGGGACAAGCCGGTGCTGACCCTCGTGAAGCCGTTGGAGCAGCACTTCGAGGCCGTGAACCAGCGACTGCTGCTGGTTCCGTTGATCTTTTCGCGGGGTGCGCTCACCTGCTCCACCGATCATCCGGAGATCGTGGCCGTCTCCTACCAGGCGCGCGGGGCGGTGCTGCTCGCCGAGGGCGGGCCGGTACCGGCGCCGGGTGCCACGCCGACCACCGACCGGTTGGCGGTGCTTGTCGGTAGGGGTCGGGCACAGGTGCTGCGGGCGTTGACCCGACCGGCGACCACAGCCGGTCTCGCCGCGACCCTGGGGCTGGCCCCGAGCACCGTCTCGGAGCAGCTCTCGGCGCTGCTCGCCGCCGGGGTGGTGCACCGCCGCCGGGTGGGCCGTCGGGTGCTGTACGGCCTGGAGCCGGCCGGCGTGGCTCTGGTGCAGCTCGTCGGTGACGAGCCGACGACCGCGTCGGCCTGAGGATTCGGGCCGGTCCGAATTCGTTTCCCACCCGCCCCGGCCACTCCTAACCTCCCGGCATGAGCGAACACGCGATCGAGGCGGTCGGGTTGCGCCGCACGTACCGCAGCCGCACCGGGTGGTTACGACCCCAGCGCCGGGAGGTCCAGGCGGTCCGCGGCGTCGACCTGACGGTCGGCAACGGGGAGCTGTTCGGCCTGCTCGGGCCGAACGGCGCTGGCAAGACCACCACCATCAAGCTGCTGAACACACTGCTCATCCCGACCGCCGGTGAGGCCCGGATCTGCGGGTTCGACGTGGTCCGGCAGACCCGGGAGGTACGCCGACGGATCGGGTACGTCTTCGGCGGCGACCGCGGCCTGTACGACAGGCTCTCCGCGCGGGACAACCTGCGCTACTTCGCCGAGCTGTACGGCGTGCCGGGGCGCGAGCAGAAGCGGCGGATCGCCGAGCTGTTCGAGCTGGTCCGCCTGACCGGCCGGGAGAACGACAGGGTGGAGGGCTACTCGCGGGGCATGCGGCAGCGGCTGCACATCGCCCGGGGCCTGCTGCACCGGCCACGTGTGCTCTTCCTCGACGAGCCGTCGATCGGGGTGGACCCGGTCGCCGCCCGGGAACTGCGGCAGACAGTTGCCGACCTCGCCGCCACCGGCACCACAGTGCTGCTCACCACCCACTACATGGCCGAGGCCGACGAGCTGTGCGGCCGCATCGCCGTGATCGCGAACGGGGCGATCCAGGCCCTCGGCACCCCTGCCGAACTGCGGCACCACGCCGACGGCCGGCAGGTGCTGGAGGTCGAGGCGTACGGGGTCAGCGATGCGCAGCTCGCGCTCATCCACACCCTGCCCGGGGTGCGCGAGGCGAGCGTTGTCGTCACGGGCGCGGCGCAGGTGCTGACCGTGCAGTCCGACGCGGGGGTGGACGTGCAGGCGGACGTGCTGCGGGCACTGGACGGGGTACGGCTGGGTCGTGTCACGGCCCGGCGGCCCACCCTGGAGGACGCGTACGTGGCGATCGTGAACCGCGTCGACGCGCAGGCCCGACCCGCCGAGGCGGTGGGGGTGTGAGGACGCTGCGCATGATCGCCGTCGGTGCGCTGCTGCACGCCAAGCAGCTCAGCCGCTCGCCGTTCGAGATCGCCACCGCGCTTATCGTGCCGGTGGTGCAGGCGACCCTGGCCGTCTACCTCTTCCGGGCCGGCGGTGAACCCGGTCGGCTGCTGGAGGCCGCTGTCGGGGCGGGGCTGATGGGCATCTGGTCGTCGGTGTTGTTCGGCTCGGGTGGCGCCATCCAGAACCAGCGGTGGCAGGGCACCCTGGAAATGATCATGCTGGCGCCCCGGCCGCCCGCCCTGGTGGTACTGCCGATCACCCTCGCGACAGCGCTCACCGGCACGTACGCCATGCTCGCCACCCTCGCCTGGGGTCGCCTGCTGTACGGCATCCCGCTCACCTTCGCCGACCCGCTGGCGTTCGCGGTCGCGGTGCCCGGCTGCATCATCGGCCTCGGCATGTTCGGTCTGCTGCTCGCCTCGACGTTCGTGCTGCTGCGCAACGCCAACGCGCTCACCAACACGCTGGAGTACCCGATCTGGCTGGTCTCCGGGATGCTCATCCCGATCACCGCGCTGCCCGGCTGGACCGGCCCGATCGGTGCCGTGCTGCCCACCACGTGGGGGGCGCGGGCGGTCCGTGAGGCGGCCACCGGCAGCGGGCCGGTCTGGCCCTCGCTCGGCATCTGCCTCGCGATCAGCCTGGCCTGCCTGGCTCTCGGTGCGCTCATGATGACCCACGTCGAGCGGCGGGCCCGCGCGGCGGCCACCCTCGCCCTGGCCTGAGGAGGCGACGATGACCGCACTGCTGCGCCTGATCGGCACCGGTGGCGTGATCGCCTACCGGGCCCTGTTCAACTGGACCACCCCGGCGATGTTCGTCGGCACGCTGCTCGTCGGTCCGCTGTTCCAACTGCTGTTCTTCGCCTACCTGGGCCGGCAGCTCGGCGTCGCCGACGACGGCTTCTACATCACCGGCAACGCCGTGCTGGCGGCCTCGCTCGCCTGCGTGTTCGGCGGCACCATGGCGGTCTCCAACGAGCGGCGCTTCGGGACCCTCGGGCACGTGCTGCTCTCCCCTCGCAGCCGCACCGCGGTGTTCCTCGGCCGGGTCCTGCCGTACGCCGGGAACGGGCTGCTGATCGCGGTGACCACGCTGACCGCGGCCTCGCTGCTGCTGGGCCTGCGGGTGCCGGTCGACGCGCTGCCGGGGTTGCTGCTCACCCTGGCGGTGGCGGCGTTGGCGTGCGGGTTCTTCGGCCTGACGCTGGGTGCGATCGGGCTGCGGTTCCGCGACGTCTGGCTGGTCTCGAACGTGTCGGTGGCCCTGCTGCTCCTGCTCACCGGGGTGAACGTGCCCGCCGCCGGGTTACCGACCTGGATGCGGCTCACCGGCGAACTGCTGCCGATCACCCACGCGGCCGAGGCGGCCCGCCGGCTGGTCGCCGGCCAGGGTTTCCGGGCCGCCGCACCCCAGCTCGCCGCCGAACTGGCCATCGCCGTCGCGTACGCGATCCTGGCCGCCGTCCTACTCAAGATCTTCGAAGCCGAATCCCGCCGCCGAGCCTCCCTAGAAACCCTCTAACCCCCACCCCCCACCCCCACCCCGCCCACCCGCCCCGGCCCGCCGGCCCGCCCGCCCGCCCCCCACCCCGGTGATCATGAAGTTATTGCCCGCCGCAGCGGCGTGTCGCGACAATAACTTCATGATCAACCGACGGCCGCGGCCGGGGCCGGGGCCGGGGTGGGGGGCCGGGGTGGGGGGTTAGGGGGCGGGGAGGGTGGTGGTCCAGAGGGAGGCGCCGTCGCGGTCGCGCAGGTGGACCGTCAGGGCCGCCGACTCGCCGTCGATCGACACCTCCCCGAAGTGCTGGAAACCCCCCGCCGGGCCCGTGTTCGCCACCGGCGGGGCGTGCACGAAGGCCGCCTGCGGGCCGAACGTGCCGTCCAGCGCGTTCGGGCCGAACGCGCCGGCGTGCGCCGGGCCGGAGACGAACTCCCAGAACGGGGTGAAGTCGCCGACCGCCGCCCGGGACGGGTCGTAGTGGTGCGCGGCCGAGTAGTGCACGTCGGCGGTGAGGAACACCATGCCGGTGACTCCGGCCCGGTGGGTGGCCCGCAGCACCTCGGCGAACTCCAGTTCCCGCCCGGCCGGTGCGCCCGGGTCGCCCTGGGCGACGCCCTCCTGGGCGGTCGGGCCGTCCGGCACCACCACCCCGATCGGCAGGTCGTTGGCGATCACCTTCCAGGTCGCCGTGGACCGCTTCAGCTCCCGGATCAGCCACTCGCGCTGCTCGCGGCCGAGCAGACCCCGCTTCGGGTCGGCGTACGTGTTGCCGTCGTTCGGGTCCTTGTGGGTCCGCATGTCGAGCACGAACACGTCGAGCAGCGGCCCGTACGAGATCCGGCGGTACAGCGGACCGTTGTCCGGCACCGGCAGCCACTCACCGAACGCCTGGCGGGCCCGAGCGGCGAGCACGTCCACCCGCCGCTCGGTGTACCGCGGGTCGTCCAGGACCTCCCCCGGGTACCAGTTGTTGAGGACCTCGTGGTCGTCCCACTGGTTGATCTGCGGGACCGCCGCGTTGAACGCCCGCAGATGCTCGTCGATCAGGTTGTACGCGTACTGCCCCCGGTACTCGGTGAGCGTCTCGGCGACCTTGCTCTTCTCCGGCGTCACCACGTTGCGCCAGATCCGCCCGTCGGGCAGGGCCACCGACTCGACGAGCGGGCCGTCGGCGTAGACCGTGTCGCCACTGCACAGGTAGAAGTCGGGCCGCGTCTCCCGCATCGCCCGGAAGATCGACATTCCGCCGAAGTTCGGGTCGATCCCCCAGCCCTGCCCGACGATGTCACCGGTCCAGACGAACGTGATGTCGCCGCGCCGGTGCCGGCCCGGCGCGGTGGTGAACGTCCCGGTCAACGGCTCGCTGACCACGCCGTGGCGCTCCAGGCTCTCCACCCGGACCCGGTAGTGCAGCCGCTCGGCGTCCGGCAGCCCGCGCAGCCGGACCTTGCCGGTGAGGTCGCCGGTCGGGGTGAGCACCGGGCCGCGCAGCTGCCGCGCCCCCCGGAAGTCCGGCCGGCGGCTCACCTCGACGAGCATCCGGCCCGGCCGGTCGGCCCGGGTCCAGACCAGCGCGGAGTCCGCGGTCACGTCGCCGCTCTGCACCCCGTGGGTGAGCACCGGGCGCGCGGCCGGCCGCCAGGCCGGGGCGGCGTTCGCGCCAGCGCCGCCCAGCAGGGTGCCGCCGGCGACTCCGGCACCGACCACCAGGCCGGCCCGCAGCAGAGTACGTCGATCAAGCTCGGTCATTCTTCCTCCGGATCATCGGTTGACCCCGTCGGTCTACCGGCCGGAGATGACCACGATCGACGATCCGGGTGACGCGGGCCGGAACAGGGGTTGTCCGGTCGGCATGACCGGAGTCACAGCCCCGGCTGTCACGGTGCGCCCCGGCCGATCCGTCGTGTCGGTGTCGAACCGATAAGGGGAGGTAGTCATGCAACGGATGAATCCCGGCGCGGTGGCGCCGAAGGCGTACCAGGCGGTCATGGGGCTGGAGAAGTACGTCCAGTCGAACGTCGACCAGACTGTGCTTGAGCTGGTGAAACTACGAGCGTCAATGATCAACGGGTGCGCGTTCTGCGTCGACATGCACAGCCAGGACGCGCTCACCAAGGGGGAGTCGAGCCGCCGGCTGTTCGCGGTGGCCGCCTGGCGGGAGTCGTCGTTCTTCGACGAACGGGAGCGGGCCGCGCTGGATCTCACCGACGCGGTCACCCGGCTCGGTGAGCACGGCGTGCCGGACGAGGTGTGGGACGCCGCCGCGAAGGTCTGGTCGGAGAAGGAACTGGCCGACCTCGTCTTCGCGATTGCCACAATCAACGTGTGGAATCGGATCGGGGTAACCATGCGGTTGGAGCCTCCGGCTCACGCATGACCACTGCGGCAGCAGACGCGGCCGGTGCGCTCCAGGCGCACCGGCCGATGCTGCTCGGGCTCGCGTACCGCCTGCTCGGCAGCCGGCACGACGCGGAGGACGTGCTCCAGGAGGCGTACCTGCGCTGGCTCGGCGTGGACCGCTCGGCGGTGGAGGAACCGCGCCGGTACCTGTCCCGGGTGGTCACCCGGCTCGCCCTGGACCGACTGCGGGCCCGGCAGGCGGCCCGCGAGACGTACGTCGGCACCTGGCTGCCCGAGCCGGTGCCCACCGTGCCCTCGCCCTTCGGACCGTTGGACCGCGCGGAGCTGCGCGACTCGCTCTCCACAGCGTTGCTGCACGTCCTGGAGCGGCTCACCCCGCCGGAGCGGGCGGTGTACGTCCTGCACACCGCCTTCGACATGCCGTACGCCGAGATCGCCGAGGTCCTGGACCGGACCCCGGAGGACTGCCGCCAGCTGCACCACCGGGCGAGCGTTCGGGTCCACCAGGAGCAGCGTCGCTTCACCGCCAGCCGGACCGAACGGGAACGCCTGCTCGACGCCTTCCTCGCCGCCGCCCGCGACGGTGACCTGGCGACGCTCACCGGCCTGGTCGCGGCGGACGCCACGGCCTGGAACGACGGCGGTGGCCGGGTCCGGGCCGGCCGCAACCCGGTCACCGGCGCGGACCGGATCGCCCGGTTCTACGCCGGGATCTACGGCCCGAACCGCCAGTGGACGATGCGCCGCATGGAGCTGAACGGGGAACCGGCGGCCCTGCTGACAAATGGCGACGGCAACCGGTACACCCTGACCGTCAGCGCCGCCGACGGCCAGATCACCGGTGTCTACGTGGTCGGCAACCCGGAGAAGCTGCCGCCCACCGGTTGAGCGTCGGCGGTACGGCCCAGCCCAGCCTGGTTGACGCTCAGGCCAGCTCGGATGACGCTCAGGCCAGCTCGGGGAACCAGAGCGCGATCTCGCGCTTGGCGCTGTCCGTCGAGTCGGACGCGTGCACCAGGTTCTCCCGGTTGGACAGCGACAGGTCGCCCCGGATGGTGCCGGCGGCGGCCCGACGCCCGTCGGTGGCCCCGACCAGCCCACGGACCACGTCGATGACCTGGTCTCCGGAGAGCACCAGCGCGACAAGCGGACCGCTTGTCATGAAGTCCTTCAGCGGCGGGTAGAACGCCTTGTCGACGTGCTCGGCGTAGTGCTCGTCGGCGAGCGCGGCGTCCATCGTCCGGTGCACCATCGCGTCGATCCGCAGCCCCTTGCGCTCGAAGCGGGAGAGGAGCTCGCCGACCAGGCCACGGCGGACCGCGTCGGGCTTGATCAGAACGAGGCTGCGCTCATCCGGACTGTTGCTGGACACGCTGGGTTCCTCCTGTGCACGCTGAACGCTAGGGATCGGTACGGTCAGCGTAGCGACCCGGTCCCGGCGCCGGCGCGGCGGCCGGTCTTTCGCCCGGTGGCTGATCCGGCCTAGCCTGGCCCTGACCCCGGGAGGTCCACTGTGGCGAATGGCGGAAACCAATCCATCGCGCCGGTACGCAAGCTGGTCGGCGCGGTGCTGGGCACCATGGCCAGCTTCGTTGTCCTCTTCGGGCTGGGCATGCCCAGTTGGGCCATCGTGGCTCTCGGGGTCGCCCTGCTGGTGCTGGCGATCGCGCTGGCGACCGTTCGCGGTGGCGGGCGCACCTGGGTGGTCGGTGTCGGGCACGTGCACAGCGCCTCCGAACCACCCACCCAGTACGCGTTCGGCCGCTGCGAACTGCAACTGGTGATCGACGCACCCGGTCTGCCGCCCCGGTCCAAGAAGATCATCGAGCCGAGGGTGCCGGTCTCGAAGTGGCCGTCGCTGGGCCAGACCCTGCCGATCCGGGTCGCGTTGGACGACCAGCGGCACGTGAAGGTCCTCTGGGACGAGGTGCCGACCCACGCCGAGACCGCAGCCGCCGTGGCCGACCTCCCGCCGGAGTTCGCCGACGCCGACGCCGTGGACGAGGTGCTGATCCAGCAGGATGCCCCGCCCTGGGCCGATCGCGCCTCGGACGACGACTTCCGCGACGACTTCGGCGACCCACTCGCTGACCGGTTCCAGGGCCCGCTCGACCCCGACCCGTCCCGCCCCGACCCGGTACGGGACGACCCGGGTGGCAGGTCCGAGGAGCGCGAGCCCGTGGTGATGCACCAGAGTCCGGGTGGCCCTGTGGTGTTGGAGGGCGTCGTCGTGGAGCAGCAGGCCCGCGGCGGCCTGCCCCGGCGGGCCACCCCCGCGCCGCGTCCGCCTGTCGAGGAGCAGTTCGACGAGCCCGCCGCAGACCGGGCCGACCTGCCGCCCGCCGACCGGGCAGACCCGCCGGGGGCCGACCGCATCGACGTGCCAGCGGCCGACCGCTTCGTCGACCCGGCACCCGCGCAGCGGTCCGGTCCGGGCGCGACCGACCCGCTGGACCCCCTCGATCTTCCGCTTGACGATCCCTCCCCGGTCGGGGCAGCCCGCGAGACCGTCACCGACGCGGAACTGGACGAGGCGATCTTCGGGTTGGCCGGGGACGGGACAGCGCCGATCAGCGGGGTGGGTCTGACCCTGCTGGTGACCGACCTGTCGCGGTCGCTCGACTTCTACCGCGACATGCTCGGCTTCACCGAGGTCGACCAGGGCGCCGGCAACGCCGTACTCGCCTCCGGCACGACCCGGCTCGTCCTGCGTGAGGTGACCGGAGCCGCGCCCATCAGCCGCCGCCTGGTGCACGTCAACCTGGAGGTCGACGACATCGAAGCGGCGTACGAGCGGTTGCGCGGATCGGGCGTCCGATTCACGTACGCGCCGCGGGTGGTCAACCGGGGCTCGAAGTTGGAGGTGTGGGCGGCGGCGTTCCGCGATCCGGACGGCCACGGCATCGCGCTCACCCAGTGGCGCGAACGCGCCGAGGCCTGAGGCCAGCCGGCTCCGGCCGGCCCACGGTCAGCCGAGGATGACCCGACGGACGTGCAGCGCGTACGCCCACACCAGGGCGAAGATGATGCCCAGGGCCAGCAGCGACCAGTGCAGCAGGCCGCCCAGCATCAGCAGGCCCTGGAGCACCGTGCCGGCGTGCCAGGCCCAGGGGCGTCGCATCATGCCGGCGACCACGATGGCGGCCACCGCCAGCGCCACCACCGCGCCGATGGCGGCACCACTGAGGTCACCGCCGACCACGCGGATCGGCTGGATGGCCAACAGCAGCACCAGCGCCTCCAGGCTGAGCGTGCCGGCGCCGAGGCCGCGGACCGCCCGCTCCGGGTTGCGCAACCCGGAGCGGCGCGACTGCCCGGCGACGGGCTCCTCCGGCCCGGGCTGGTCAGCCGGGTCGCCGGTGGCGCCCGGGTCCCGCTGTGGGTCGGTCATCGCTTCAGCAGTCGACGAGCGTCGGCGACCGTCACCACCGAGCCGGTGACAAGCACCCCGACCCCACTGAGCTCACCGGGGACGTCCTCCTCGGCAAGCGCCACCGCCAGCTCGATGGCGTCGGGCATCTCCTCGGCCGAGTCCACCCGCTCCTCGCCGAAGATCTCGGCGGCCAGCATGGCGAGTTCCTCCGTTGGCATCGCCCGCGGCGAGCTGTTACGGGTGACCACCACGTGGTCGACCACCGGCTCCAGCAGTTCCAGCATGGCCTCCGCGTCCTTGTCGGCCAGCACGCCGACCACCGCCACCAGCTTGCTGAACGCGAACTCCTCCTGGAGCGCGGTCACTGTGGCCTTCATCCCGTGCGGGTTGTGCGCACCGTCCAGCAGGACGGTCGGGGCGTTACGGACGCGCTCCAACCGACCCGGGGAGCTGGTCGAGGCGAAGCCCTCCCGGACCGCCTCGATGTCCAGTTGACGTCGAGCCCCCGCGCCCAGGAACGCCTCCACGGCGGCGAGCGCCACTGCCGCGTTCTGCGCCTGGTGGGCGCCGTGCAGCGGAATGAAGACGTCGTCGTACACGCCACCCAGCCCCTGGAGGGTGAGCACCTGGCCGCCGACCGCGACCGCCCGACCCAGCACGCCGAACTCGCCGCCCTCCCGGGCGATGGTGGCCCCGACCTCGGCGCAGCGTTCGAGGAGGGGACCAGCGGCCTCCTCCTCCTGCGCCGCCGAGATCACCGTGGCACCCGGGTGGATGATGCCGGCCTTGGCCAGCGCGATGTCCTGGAGGGTGTCACCCAACCACTCGGTGTGGTCCAGCCCGATCGGGGTGATCACGCAGACCCCGGCCTGGATCACGTTGGTGGCGTCCTCGGCGCCGCCGAGGCCGACCTCGACCACGGCGATGTCGACAGGCGCGTCGGCGAACGTGGCGAACGCCAGCGCCGTGGTCATGTCGAAGTACGTCAGCGGCTCGTCGGACCGCGCGTCGACCAGCTCGGCCAACGGCTTGATCTCCCGGTACACCGCCGCGAACCGCTCCTCGCTGACCGGCTCCCCGTCCAGGCTGATCCGCTCCCGGACGGTCTCCAGATGCGGGCTGGTGTAGCGGCCGGTGTGCAGCCCGAACGCCCGCAACAGTGAGTCGATCATCCGCGCGGTGGAGGTCTTACCGTTGGTGCCGGTCAGGTGGATCGCCGGGTACGCCCGCTGCGGACTGCCGAGCAGGTCGAGCAGGGACTCGATCCGGTCGAGCTCGAAGACCATGCGGGTGAAGCCACGGGCGTTCAGCTCCGCCTCGACGACGGCGAAATCGGTACGGTCGGTCACGAGGAAAGTGTCTCCAGTGCAGCGTCGATCCGGACCAGGTCGGCCTCGGCGATGGCGAGCCGGTCGCGGATCTTCGCGACCACCGGCTCGGGGGCCTTGCCGATGAAGGCCGGGTTGTCGAGCTTCGCCCGGGCCTGCGCGACCTCCTTCTCGGCTGCCGCACGGTCCTTCGTCAGCCGGGCCCGCTCGGCGGCCACGTCGATCGACCCCCGGGTGTCCAACGCGACACCGACCGCGCCGGGCATGGCCAGCGTGGCGCTGGCCTGGAAATCGTCACCTGCCGGGTCCAGCCGGACCAGGGAGCGGATCAGTGGCTCGTGGGCGTCGATGCCCGCCCCGGCAAGTCCGTCCAACCGGGCGGCCACCCGCTGGTTCGGGCGCAGCCCCTGGTCGGAGCGGAACCGCCGGATCTCGGTGACCACCCGCTGCACGCCTGCCAGCTCGGCCTCGGCGGCGTCGTCGATGAGGGTACGGTCAGCCACCGGCCAGGCGGCGTACTGCACCGTCTCGCCGCCGGTCAACGCGAGCCACAGCTCCTCGGTGACGAACGGAATGACCGGGTGCAGCAGCCGCAACAGCTGGTCCAGCACGTGCCCGAGCACCCGACGGCTGACCTCGGCCCGCTCGCCGCCCTCGGCAAGCACCGGCTTGCTCAGCTCCACGTACCAGTCACAGACGTCGTCCCAGGCGAAGTGGTAGAGCAGATCACACACCTTGGCGAACTCGTACGCCTCGAACTGCTCGTCGACCTCCGCGGTGACGTGCGCCAGCCGGGACAGGATCCACCTGTCGACTGTCGAGAGCTGCTCGACCGGCGGCAGGTCGCCAGTGGTGTGCGCGCCGTTCATCAGGGCGAACCGGGTGGCGTTCCAGAGCTTGTTGCAGAAGTTACGGGAGCCCTGGCACCACTCCTCGCTGACCGGCACGTCCTGGCCCGGGTTGCCACCTCGGGCCAGCGTGAACCGGGTGGCGTCGGCGCCGTACCGCTCGATCCAGTCCAGCGGGTCGACGACGTTGCCGAACGACTTCGACATCTTCTTGCCGAACTGGTCGCGCACCATGCCGTGCAGGGCGACCACGTCGAACGGCGGACGGCCGTCCATCGCGTAGAGGCCGAACATCATCATCCGCGCGACCCAGAAGAACAGGATGTCGTACCCGGTGACCAGCACGCTTGTCGGGTAGAACTTCGCCAGCTCCGGCGTCTGCTCGGGCCAGCCGAGGGTGGAGAACGGCCACAGGCCGCTGGAGAACCAGGTGTCCAGGACGTCCTCGTCCTGGTGCCAGCCCTCGCCGGTCGGCGGCTCCTCGTCCGGGCCGACGCACACGATCTCGCCGTCCGGGCCGTACCAGACCGGGATGCGGTGCCCCCACCACAGCTGGCGGGAGATGCACCAGTCGTGCATGTTGTCGACCCAGGCGAAGTAGCGCTTGGCCAGCTCGGCCGGCTCGATGCGGACCCGACCGTCGCGCACCGCGTCGCCGGCGGCCTGGGCCAGCGGGCCGGTGTTGACGAACCATTGCAACGACAGCCGAGGCTCGACAGTCGTCTTGCAGCGGGAGCAGTGCCCCACGGCGTGCACGTACGGCCGCTTCTCGGCCACGATGAGGCCCTGCTCGCGCAGCGCGGCCACGATCGCGGGCCGCGCCTCGAACCGGTCCAGCCCCTCGAACGGACCGGGCACGGTGATCACACCGCGCTCGTCCATCACGGTCAGCGCGGGCAGGTCGTGGCGCTGGCCGATCTCGAAGTCGTTCGGGTCGTGGGCGGGCGTCACCTTGACCATGCCGGTGCCGAAAGACGGGTCGACGTGCGCGTCGGCCACGATCGGGATCCGGCGGCCGGTGAGCGGCAGCTCGACCTCGGTGCCGATCAGGTGCTTGTAGCGCTCGTCGTCCGGGTGCACCGCGACAGCGGTGTCGCCGAGCATCGTCTCGGCCCGGGTGGTGGCCACCACGACCTCGTCGCTGTAGCGGATCGAGATCAGCTCACCGTCGTCGTCGCTGTGCTCGACCTCGATGTCGGAGAGCGCCGTCAGACAACGAGGGCACCAGTTGATGATCCGGTTGGCCCGGTAGATCAGGCCGTCGTCGTACAACTTCTTGAAGATCGTCTGGACGGCCCGGGACAGGCCCTCGTCCATGGTGAAGCGCTCACGGTCCCAGTCGACGGAGTCGCCGAGGCGGCGCATCTGGCCGAGGATGGCCCCACCGGACTCGGCCTTCCACTGCCAGACCCGCTCGATGAACTTCTCCCGACCCAGGTCATGGCGGGACAGCCCCTGGGCGGCGAGTTGCCGCTCGACGACGTTCTGGGTGGCGATGCCCGCGTGGTCCATGCCGGGCAGCCAGAGCGCCTCGAAGCCCTGCATCCGCTTGCGCCGCACCAGCGCGTCCTGAACGGTGTGGTCCAGGGCGTGGCCCATGTGCAGGGAGCCGGTGACGTTCGGCGGCGGGATGACGATGGTGAAGGGGGGCTTGTCGCTGTCCGCCGAGGCCCGGAAGTGCCCGGCGGCTACCCACTGCTCGTACCGTCGCTGCTCTACCTCGCCCGGCTGGTACTGGCCGGCAAGGGTCGGGGCTGCGGGGCGGTGGGCATCCAGTCTCTCGGTCACCTGACAAGTCTACGGAGGGCTTCTCCAGACCTGACGTGCGCCACCTCTCGTTCGCGTACGGTGTCGGCTATGTCCGACGCACATCTCACCGAGCGGTCGCTCGACGGTGGTCGCGAGCCGCTCGAGCTGACCGAAGAGCCGATCCAGCTGAGCACCCGGGACTCCGGGGGCGACCCCGACGAGCGGTCCGCCGGCTGGTCCCGGCGACGCAAGATCGGCTGGACGATCGCGCTTGTGGTCGGGCTGGTGGGCGCCGGTGTGCTGGGTGCCGCCGGGTGGCGGGTGGCGCAGCAGAAGGACACCGAACTCAGCTCACCCGATCGGGTGGCCGGCCTGACCCGGGACGACAGCGAACGAGCGAAGAGCACCGCCGACTACCTGCGCAGCGGTCTCGCGGCCGACATCGAACTGGACCGCAGCTTCGGCACCGTCTACCGCGACCCGGCCGACGAGAAGCGCTCCGTGCTCATCTTCGGCGGCACCACCCTGCTGTGGCAGCCGGAGCGCGATCTGGACAGCCTCTTCCGCCTGATGTCGGACGACACCGGCTCGGTGCGCGACCTGCGCGAGGCCCCCGCCGGTGACCTGGGCGGCGTGCTGAAGTGCGGCAGCACCACTGGCGAGGGTGGCGACTTCGCGGTGTGTGGCTGGGCCGACCACGGCAGCGTCGTGATGGCGATGTTCCCCGGCCGTTCGGTCGCCGACGCCAGCGGGCTGATGCGTAACCTGCGCCAGGAGATGCAGACCCGCGGCTGACCCGCGCCCGCCGTGTCCCTGGGATCCTTCCGTCAGGGCCGCCCTGACTCGGGACGCTTCTTGCCACCCTGCGCCGGCATCGGCACCGTGCGGGATTCCTGCACGCGGATCTCGGCTCGGAGCCGGTGGGCGGCGGGATGCCATATCTCCTCGAACGGGCCCATGACCTCGCCACCGATGCCGCGACGGCGGACCCGGGAGGCGAGCCACCAGAGAATCCCGAGAACGGCCGCGACGCATCCTGTGAACACCAGGAATATCAGGACGTCTGCCACCCGTCGAGAGTAGCCGCGGGCGCCTGCCGCGCGGGTCTGTGGCTGCCTGCCGTGCCTGTGCCTGCCCGGTGTGTGGCGGGGCATCGTTTGTCGGCGCGCAGCGTTTGATCGACTCGGTTTCCTGATACCCGGGGTGTCACCCGGCCGCGGATACCGCGGTATCCGGGAACCCGAGTCGGTCAGGTAACACGCGTCGACCGACCCGGCCGGGAACCCCGCCCCCGGGGGGGGAATGCAGATAGGGCCACCCCGCATGGGGTGGCCCTATCTGGAAGATTGTCCGGCGGCGTCCTACTCTCCCACACCCTCACGAGTGCAGTACCATCGGCGCTGGAGGGCTTAGCTTCCGGGTTCGGAATGTAA